>JBGGMI010000172.1:0-33976 GCA_041288075.1 Fimbriimonas sp. | reverse complement strand
AGGGCGAGGATTCCGACCCCGATACTGCTCGAGCTCCGCCAGCGGCATGTCTACAAGTGGCATGCTCTGATGATACAGAAGTTGTCAGGGCTTCAATCAGTAGGCCCCCGCAAAGATCGGACTCCGAGGGGGCATGATACTTTAACTTCGAAATAGATCAGGTGGTGCAGGGACAGGTCTCGCCCGTGACGGTCCGGCTGATGACGCCGTCCTCACAAGTCCGGATGTGGCATACATCCTCCGTTAGTTGCGACTGGCACTCCAACCAGCGGATATACATCGTCCAACGCTCGATGCGATCGCACTTGCCAGTTCCAACGCAGTTTACGTTCTTGGAGCAGTAGTCGCCGGTCACGGGTGTGCCCAAGATTGCGCTGGTGTTCTTTAGGCCAGCGTTGCCATTGCAAGTGCAGGGCAAGCCGACCTCGCTGTGAACACCACCGTGGCATTGTTCTGGAATAACGCAGGAGCCTGTGGGTCCAGCGAAGACGTTGGCCGCGAGAAGCGCCATACAAATCGAGAGCAAGACGTAGCCACGTGCCCTCAAGTCAATCATCCTGTTTTTCATAGTTGTGTTCCTCCATTAGAACTATCGAGGCTCGGGTGCAATCTTATCCAGATCGGTCATGTAATCGTCGATCAGTGGTCGAAATCGAATGCTGCCGTCAAGAAGCACTGACATTAGGTTCAATGTTTTTCCTTCCGGAAGCAGCGGAACCTTCCTCATAACGCTGACGCCGTCCACATTTGTCATGGGCATCAGCTCATAGGGACCGGTATTGTCATTGTGCTGGATGCATTTGACAACTGCGTGCTTGTTAGGATCGAAATTTCCAACCCAGGAAGCTCTTCCTTCATTGTTCATGGCAATGAAGTTTCCCGAGTACATGTAGCGGATTCTGTCCATAGGGCACGAGGGTTCCTTGCCATTGTTTGCCAAAGAGAGGCTAGGCGGAGGAAGGCCATCGTTATCGCCCATATATATGTTTAGGCCGCTCGCCAAATTCTTCAGATTGGTCTTGCACTCAACCTGGTGGGCAGATGCCTTTGCCCGAGGGGCGATCATCGCGTACGCAACGGCTGAGAGTATTACTACTATGAAGCCGACGATTAACGTCTCGAGAAGCGTGATACCTCTGATCATTGTCTTTGTGCTCCTTTGAATCGGTTTGTAAACAACTGGCTCTATGGGGTTCTCCGTGGGTAGGCGTAAGATTGTTGGGTGCGTGAGACGGAATTCTTTGGTTCTTTGCTTGGATTGACATCTGAGTGGTCGGTTGCATCGGTTGAGCTTGTCGAAGAGGCAAAGTCGGTTCGGATATGGGTGGAGCATTCGGGGGTTGCGAGGTGCCCTGTTTGCGGTGAGTCGTGTTCGGTTTACGACCATTCTGCTGAGCGGATGTGGCGTCATTTGGACACGATGCAATTCATGACCTTCGTGGTTTGCAAGGTGCCGAGGGTGAATTGTCCCCGGGATGGGGTGAAGCAGATCGAGGTTCCTTGGGCGGGTCCGAAGTCTCGTTTCACAGCGATGTTCGAGCGCGTGGCGATTGAGCTGCTTTCCTTGACCCGGTGCCAATCCCGCTCGGCGAGAATCCTTCGGCTGAGTGCCGGCCAGGTTCACGACATCATGCACCGCGCGGTGAAGAGGGGCCTTGCCCGTCGAGATGTCGGAGCCATTCACCATGTTTCGCTCGATGAGAAGAGCTTTCATAAAGGGCATGTTTACGGAACTGTACTGGTGGACGTGCTGGGAAAGCGGGTTCTTGACGTAGTGTTTGGGCGCGATGAATCGGCAACCCGCGAGCTGCTGGGCTCGCTGCCCAAACCCGAAGAGGTGAAGACGGTGACGATCGATATGTTGCAGGCCTACAAGAATGCGGTTCATGCAGAGCTTCCCAAAGCGGAGGTGATCCACGACCGATTTCACGTGGCGATGAACCTGAATAGAGCTGTCGACCAAGTTCGCAGAGCCGAGGTCAAGCGTCAGCCTGCTCTCAAAGGAAGCCGCTTCGTCTGGCTCAGAAATCCCGAGACCCGCTCGCCCAGCCAGAACGCAGACTTCGACTATTTGATGAACCTGGAGCTTCGAACCAGTAAGGCCTATGCGCTTAAACAAGTCTTCAGGCACTTCTTTGAACAAGACGATATCGACTCGGCAGCCCGATTCTTTCAAGAGTGGCACCAGGAAGTGAAAGCCGCTGAGCTAAGGCCAGTCTCGCAAGTCGCAAAGATGCTCGAAGTCAACATCAAAGGTCTCCTCGCTTATGTCAAACATAAACTCACGAATGGCTATGCCGAAGCCGTTAACGCGCTCATTCAGGAAATCAAAACGGTGGCACGAGGCTTTAGGAGGTTCGAAGGCTTCCAAGTTGCAATCCTCTTCTTCCTCGGCAAACTCGAACTCAACCCATGCAAAACCTCATAGAGCCAAACAACTTCTCCACGTGCTCAAGAGAAACTCTCGTTTTGAGAATCCCTGCAGCAACCTCTACGTGAGTGGGAGAAGACTTCAGCGGAATGCCATATGCCTTGAAAAATGATGCAGGCACGACGCGTAACCGAGCCCGAAGGTGCTCTGGAAAGAACGGAGGGCTGGCAGCTACCGATACGATGCGAATACCAGGCAAACGCTCCTCGTAGCCTGGCAAGTGTTGTTCAATGGAGTGCTGGACGCAAGCTGGACAATCTGGCCAAAATAGCACGACTTCATCGTCAGAGAATCCAGGTAGGGTGGGAACCTTTGATCCTAGCGGAACTGACTCAGATTCAGGTGGTAACAGGCCCGCAGCGGCAATCTGGCTTAAGGACCAGTTGCGGCTACCTTCATCTACAAAGAGCACGGTGACCGACAGTGCTGTGATTCCAACTGCTAATTGCTCGAGTAGCCGAATGGTTCCAGTGGACCAGGGAGCAAGCAAAAACAGAAATCCTTGACAAACCCAGAAAACGATGCAAAGGGGGCATGGCTGCACATGAATGAAGAGTGACGTGCTGAGCACAACAATCCCAAAAATGGTGCCTGCGAGCGCTAGTGTACTGGCTGCCTTCCGAACGCTATGCGACCACGCCTGCTTCGCCAATGACATGAAGGCACCTAAAGCAAGCAGGGCAGAGTATGCAAGGCCCAGCCGAGGCAAGTGCGCAGATGGCGCCCAAGTTTTGCCAGAACAGTCCGAACATAACCCTACAACTAATAGGGTGGAGGTAGCAAGCATGACCGTTGCTAGGGCGGCAGCCGCGAGGAGAAGGGTATCCCCCCCCCCGGAGTCGTACCCGGCCTAGGTGGTCTGTATTCAGTATCGGGCATCTGGTGCACCGTCTTCACGTCTGCTATCAATATAGTGCAGTAATGATCAAAAGATACTTCAAAAGTATGGCGACTCAGTAAAACTAGCAATTATGCCAGTTGTTTCTCCGGATCAAATCGCGGTTGTTGTGAGACGCAAACGGCTTTGGGCGCTGTTAGCCTTATGCAAACAATTGCTTGCAATCCCGGAGAGCCCTGGCCAAGTCTCCGGGACTCCGCCGCTTACACTCCAAGCTCACCCGGCCATCGTATCCGAGCTCCTTCAGGCGCTGAACAAAAAGCTCTACGTCCGGGTCGCCGGGTGTGGGATCGACTCGGGCGCGGTCGCCAAAATGCACGTGAGTCGGCAAGTAAGGAACCTGGTCTCGCCAGTGCTCAAGTGGAGCGGCGGGCTCGTTTCCGTCGAAAACCCACTCCGAAATCACGTGGTAGGAATCCGCCGTGTAGCCTACGCCCAGGTCCCTCAATGACTGCGCGAATTTTCCGAGGTTGTTGCCTACGTTCGTCTCAGAGCGATTCAGCGATTCGGGCGCGATCTGAATGCCTAACGGCTCGGCGATCTCAGCCAATTCCGCCGCGACGCGAGCGAACTGAGCCTCGGCATCCGCAGGAGCTACGCCTTCGGGAGCACGTCGCGAGCCTCCGCTGCCAACGACCATCACGGAAACCCCAACCCTCGCGGCTCGCTCGATGACCTCGCGCGCGTAGTCGAGGTACGGTGTCTTCTCGGGGCCGAACAATTTGATCGTGCCAGGAAAGAACAAGTTGGTCGCTTCTGGCCGCAACCTAACAAATTCGGGCTCGTTCGCTAGCAGCTGCTGCGCCGGAAGTTCCACGTAATCAAAACCAGCTTCCAACGCCCCGTCGGCTTCCCCCAGGCCGCAGCAAAGTCCAAATCTCACGCCTCACCGCCCGCTTCCGAGAGGACTTTCCTGAACGATGTCACCGCTACCTCAAACAGCTCGGAGCCGCTAAAACCGCCATAGGGTCCCCCCGCCTGTAGGTGCGGCTCCATCGTCAGCGGTCCGTTCCAGCCCTGCTCGATCAGCCATCGCATGGTTTCCACCATCTGCGCATCGCCCTCGCCGGGAGCGACCACCTTTCCGTCTTTCGCATCCTTAACATGGATCGTGTCGAGGTACGGAAGCAGCCAGGGGAACCAGTCCTCCATCGGTCGAAAGCCAATGAGCACCGTGTTGGCGAAGTCGAAGCACGCCTTGAAATGATCGCTGCCGAGTGACTCGAACAACCGCTTTGCATTTTTGGGATAGGCGCCCCAATACTGGCCGTCATTTTCATGGATGAGCGTCGCGCCAAGGTCCTCGGCAAGTCGCCGCTGGTCTGCCATCCAGTCGATAATCGTCGATGCCATTTCGTCGTGCTGATCCTGGGGAACCTCGGGCGAGAAGATGCGAATGCGCTTGACGTTGATGACAGAGCCTGCGTGAATGGCTTTGCGCAGCCGCTCGCGTTCGCGGCCCTGCAGCATCACGTCGTATTTGATTTTGTTCACCGGCGAGCCTATTGACTGGACAATGATGCCGTGCGCCCGGCAGGTATCGTTGACTCGCTCGATATCCTGCGTCGATAGGTCGAGAACATTGACGCCGCCGACCGATCGCAAATCCAGACCCGTGAGTCCAAGTCGCGCAAGCTCGCTCACCTGAGTCTCAAGGTCGGGGCTGATCTCGTCGGCGAAGCCGGTCAATGGAAAGCGCATTTCGAAACGTTACCCATTGCATTAGAGAGTGCGCGTGAAGATCACCTTCGCCTCATCGGATCCATCACCATAACCAGCCGCATCGACGCTCAAGAGCTCGAAGCCGAGGCTGCGATAGAACCTGCAGGCGGCCACATTGGTGTCCTGCGTCTCAACTCGCATTTCCACGCAGCCGCGCTGTATTGCCCATTCGCGAGCACAGTCCAGCAATCGCCGCCCAACTCCGCGTCCCCTCAGCTCCCGTCGCACCCGCAGGTCCACGATGACTGCAACATCGCAGCGGCCTTCCAGCATGTCGAAATCCGCCGAGTTCCACGCGACGATGCAGCCACCGACTGCGATGTCCCTCTGGCGTGCCAAGTGAACGCCCCAGGCGGTGACATCGAAGCGTCGGGCAAGCGAGCTCGGCCTCTCCTCAAGATGCATGTCGTAATCCTTCCAGCGCACCCCCTCGGGAACTTCGACAAAGTCAGGCAACTTCAGCCGTGAGCGAATCTCGAACCCGATCGGGATTGCGGCATATTCTGCAATCAGATCGAATCCAGTCTCGCAGAGCGTTATCGGCTCCATCACACCAGCTCGTACAACTCCGCATACCGACCGCCGCTGCGAATCAGCTCCTCGTGCTGGCCGGTCTCCTCGATCGAGCCTCCAGCGAGCACGGCGATCTGGTCGGCTTTTTGTACGGTGGTCAATCGGTGCGCGATGACGAGGGTCGTTCGGCCGCTCATCAGGCGTTCGAGGGCTTCTTTGACGAGCGCCTCGGACTTGTTGTCGAGCGCCGAAGTTGCCTCGTCGAGAATAAGAATGCGTGGGTCCTTGAGCAGGGCGCGGGCAATCGCCACGCGCTGCCTCTGCCCACCCGACAAGGTCACACCGCGCTCGCCGATCATCGTCTCATATCGATCCGGCATGCCAAGGGCGAACTCTTCCACGTTTGCTCCACGCGCAGCCTCCTCGATTTCAGCGTCCGTTGCGGAAAGTCGGCCGTAGCGGATGTTCTCCCGCAGAGTCCCGTTGAAAAGAATCGGCTCCTGCGGCACGATCCCAATGTGCCCACGCAACTCCTCGCGTTTGATAGAGCCTATGGATACACCGTCGATCAAGATGGAGCCTCCCTGGGGCTCGTAGAAGCGATAGAGCAGCGAGGCGACAGTCGTCTTTCCGGAGCCGCTCGGCCCCACGAGCGCCGTCACCTTTCCGGCCGGCAGGGCCAGATTGAGCTTGGTCAAGACCGGGCTTTCCGGCACGTAAGCGAACTGCACCTCGCGAAACTCGACCGCGCCCGCACCGTCGGGAAAACGAGCCGCGTTCAGCTGATCGGCGGGTTCGGCACCTTCGTCGAGCAAGGCAAAGATACGGTCCGAAGCTCCGATCGAGCGCTGTAACCGGGTGTAAAGGGACGCTAGCGAACCCATCGGGCCACTGATGATCGTGACCGTCATGAAAAAGGCGAAGAGGTCCCCGATCAGCAGAGTGCCCTCCATGACTCGTCGACCGCCATACCAGATGACGCCGAGCATCACCATTGCAAAGCCCGCACCGCCCACGGCCCCCATCGTGGCCGTCGCCACCTCGCTTTTCATTTGAAGCTTATATAGTTTCTGCAGCTTCTCAACGGCTCGGCCCTGCTCATAACCCTCGCGAGTGAAGGCCTTTACCAATCGTATATTCGCGAGCGCTTCGGTGATGGCTCCCATGGCGTCCGACAGGGCATCCAGCGCCTTTCGGTTGAGTGCGCGCAGCCGACGTCCGAAAACCACGAAGAAGAGCATCGTCACGAACAGCAGTCCGACGACGATAAGGGTGAGCTGCCAGTCGATTTTCAGCGCAATAAAGATGCCGCCGAAGAGGGTGAGCGCGTTGGAGGCTAGCTTGACGACGTCGTCGGTAAGGGTTCCCTGAAGCTGAGAGACATCGTTGGAGAGGTGCGAAGTCAAATCGCCGGAGCGGGAGCGGTCAAAAAAGGCGACGGGAAGGCGCTGCAGGTGCTCGAAGAGCCGGAGCCGCAGCTCCATCACGATCTTGTTGCCGGCCCGTGCTGCGAGCATGTGTTGGGCGAACGACAGAATGGCGGACGCGGCAATGAGGCCAACGAAGATGAACACATACCGGTCCAGCCGTACGATGCTCTTGCTTGAGGTGACGTCGTTGATCGCCTGCCGCCCCAGCAAGGGGTACGAGAGCGAGATCGCGGTGGCGACAATCATGAGCGCAGCCGCTCCGCCGAGAACGGCTCGGTGGGGTGCTGCGAGGGCCAGCAGCCGCTTGACTGCGGGCCAGGTGAGCTTTGCTAAAGTGTCGGATTCGGAACCTGATGACCGGTCGTATCTTCGCATGCGTTAAGACTTAACACGCTAATTATGAGGCTCCCATCCTCAAACTCGCTCACTCAGGCGGCGAGCACCCAGTTTGTGAGAGTTGTGAACCCTCGTACCTCGACCCTCGACCCTCGAACCTCTCAAGCTTGTAATACAATGCCTCATGACACTCTGCTCGTCAGCGGCCTAGCCCTCATGTCATCACTTCCGAACACGGTAAACGCGAAGATCGAGGATCTGGGCTGGCTCCAAGGAAGCTGGAGTTGCCCGCAGTTCGGCGGCACGTTCGAAGAGCACTGGCTTCCTAGCTCGGGCGGGACCATGCAGGGGTGCGGCAAGTTGATCGTGGCTGGGAAGACCGAGTTCATGGAGTACATGTCGATCGAGCCGAGCGAGGGAGGCTTGACAATGTGGATGCTCCTCGGCCCGCCGTCAAAGGGCGAGAAAGAAGGGGTGCCATTTCAACTGACATCGCTGACCGGAAGGAAGGCGATCTTCGAGAATCCGAAGAACGAGTTTCCTTCGAAGATGACCTACCAGCTCCTGCCGAGCGGCAGCGTCGACTGCGTGATCGAGGGGATGCAGAAGGGGAAGGACGCCATCGAGAAGTTTCCGTTCAAGCCGATGAAGTGAACTGCCTGGGAATATCACGATCGAACCGGTCAAATGAAGTCGAAGCCCGTTTGTCTCCGGGATGCGAATTGCGTGTTTAGCGTTCGCGGCTGACCGCGAGCGGCGATGGCTTACCGCATGTGTCTAAGCCGCTCAATCATGCATGCTCTTGAGCATGCGAATCACGCGCATCCTTGCTTATCAGGTTGACTTGCCCCTTCACGAGGGTAGCTACAAGTGGTCGGGCGGGAAGTCGGTCGATGTGTTCGACAGCACCGTCGTTGCCGTCGAAACCAATGAAGGCATCACGGGGTTTGGCGAGGTCTGTCCGCTCGGGCCCTTCTATCTGCCCGCCTATGCCGCAGGCGTCCGTGCCGGCATCAAGGAGCTCGGGCCGCACCTGATCGGTGAGGACCCGACCCACCTGGACAAGCTCAACGGCCTGATGGACAAGGCACTGCAGGGGCATCCGTACGTGAAATCGGGAATCGATATCGCCTGCTGGGACATTCTGGGAAAGGTCGCCGGCCTGCCGGTTTGCACGCTTCTTGGCGGACGCTACGAAGAGGATTTCGTCCTCTACCGTGCCATCTCGCAAGACACCCCGGAGCGCATGGCCGCGAGTGTCGCAGGTTATCGTGCGGAAGGGTACAGGCGCTTCCAACTCAAGGTCGGCGGCGACCCGGATGTGGATATTCTCCGCATCAAAGCCGTTTCAAACGAACTCCAGCCCGGTGATAAGCTTGTTGCCGACGCAAATACCGGCTGGCTGAGGCATGAGGCAATGCGGGTGGTACAAGGTGTGCGAGACATCGATGTCTATATCGAACAGCCTTGCCGGACTTACGAAGAGTGCCTCTCGATCCGCCACCACACCGACCATCCGTTCGTTCTGGATGAGAACGTCGACTCACTGGGAATGATCCTGAAGGGCCAGCAGGACCTCGCGATGGACGTCGTCAACATCAAGATCAGCAAGTTTGGCGGGCTCACCAAGGCTCGCCAGGCGCGCGACCTCTGTGCGTCGCTCGGAATCGCAATGACCATCGAAGATAGCTGGGGCGGCGACATCGTGACCGCTGCCATCGCCCATCTCGCCCACAGCACGCCAACCGAGCTGCTCTTTACCAGCACCGACTTCAACAGCTATGTGACTCAGAGCATCGCCAAGGGTGCCCCGCAGCGACTAAACGGCCGAATGGCTGCCGGCACTGTGGCAGGGCTGGGCATAGAGCCACGATTCGACGTTCTGGGTGATCCTGTTCTGGTGATCCAATGATGCTGTTGAGGCTAATCGCGCTTGTGCCGCTACTTCTCGCGCAGGTGCAGCACGGACCGCGCAAGCACTTCAAACGTGACGTCGAAGGGTGGACGGTGCAAGTCGACCCAAGGCTGTTCAAAGGCGAAAACCGCCCGATTGGAGCGCGTGCCCTGCGGCTGCTCGCAACGCAGCTCGACGTCATCAAGGCACGCATGCAGGCAGACAAAGTGCGCTGGCTGCAAACCCACGTCCGCATCTTTCTCGAACTCGAAAACGGCGACCAAAAGCAGCCCGTCTACCATCCAAGCGCGGATTGGCTCAAGGAGCATGGCTACTCCATCGAGCTCGAAAAAGCGGTTCACATCCCGATCGCAGCCTTCTTCATCGGAGCGCGCTTCCAGATGCAGCAGCCCATGTCGGTGCTTCACGAGATGGCGCATGCCTATCACGATCAAGCGCTGGGTTTTGAAAATCAAGAGATCAAAGCTGCGTGGGAGAAGTTCAAGGCCTCAAAGAAGTACGAGATGGTGCAACGAAGCACCCTCGCCCAGCAACCTCATTACGGCTTGACCAATCAAATGGAGTTCTTCGCCGAATTCACCGAATCCTACTTCGGCGGCAACGACTTCTTTCCCTTCAACCAGGGCGAGCTGCACCAGGTGGAGCCAGAGATTTACGAACTCATGAAACGCATCTGGGGTCCCACGCCATGAAGGGCGTGTTCATTCAGGCACGGACCAGCACAAATCCTGAAAGCGCTGTATGATGTCAGATAACGTCCTCTTCATCGGGGGCGAAATCTAGAAATCCCAATGGAGGGCGCAGGTGAAACCTTACACACCTGACAAGATTAGAAACGTGGCTATTGTAGGCCACGGCGGTGCCGGCAAAACAATGCTGGTGGAACATATGCTCTACACCGCCGGAGCGAGTGACAGGGTGGGCGGCGTGGAGGCCGGCAACACTCAAAGCGACTACGATCCGCTGGAAATAAGGCGGAAAATCTCCCTGAGCGCGACAGTGCTCCCCCTCGAGTGGCACGGCTGCAAGATCAATTTGATCGACGTGCCCGGATATCCTGACTTCATCGGCGACCTTCACGGAGTTGCGCGTGTCGTGGAATCCATGATCATCGTCTGCGAGGCCAAGCGTGATCTCGACGTCGGATTCGAGTTAGCCTGGGAAATTGCCGAGCAGCATGGGCTGGCGACCTGCATCTTCGTCAACAAGCTGGAGCGTGACAACGCGGACTATCCCGGCTTAATGGAAACTCTGCACGCCAGGTATGGCCGTAAAGTCGTGGGCACTCAGATTCCGATCGGACACCAGGCGGCATTCAGCGGAGTTCTCGACCTGCTGAATATGAAGGTTTATAAGGGCAAGGACCGGGGCGTGGAGATGGAGGATGTGCCGTCCGGCTACTCCGAGGAAGCGATTGAGCGTCGCGAGAAGATGATGGACGCCGCGGCGGAGGGCGATGACGATCTCGCTCTCAAGTATCTGGAAGGCGAAGAACTAACGCCCGAGGAAATCGAGCATGGCCTGCTGGTTGGCATCGAGACTGGACGCGTGGTGCCTGTTTTGCTAGGCTCAGCCCTGAGCGGCGTCGGCATTTCAACTCTGCTCGACCGGATTGTAGGGGAACTGCCCTCGCCGGCAGAACTGCCCAAGAAGATGGGGGACCTGGAGCTGACGGCCGATCCGAACGGCCCATTGGCTGCATTCGTGTTCAAGACCACCGCAGACCCGTTCGTCGGAAAGATCAACTTTGTTCGCGTGTTCAGCGGCACCATCAAGGGCGACATGCATGTGCTCAACAGCACGCGCGAGAAGGATGAGCGGATTCACAATCTCTTCTATCCGCACGGCAAAGGGCAGGAGCCCGCTACCGTAGTTGGTGCGGGGGACATCTGCGCCGTCGCGAAGCTGATCGATACGCACACTGGCGACACCTTCACGACCACCAAAGATCGCATCGTTATCCCACCTATCGACTTCCCAGAGCCGATCTACCGCGTTGCGATCGTGCCGGTCACCAAGGCGGACGAGGACAAGCTGGGCAATGCGCTCCACCGTCTCCACGAAGAAGACCCAACCTTCCGCTTCCACCGAGACCCCGCTACCAAGCAGGAGATCCTCGAAGGCATGGGCGACATCCACCTCGATGTCATTATCGAAAAGCTCAAGTCCAAGTTCGGTGCAGCAGTAACCACCCAGGAAGCCCGCGTGCCTTATCAGGAAACTGTTCGCGGTACCGCCAAGGCTCAAGGCCGCCACAAGCGGCAAACGGGCGGCAAGGGGCAATTCGGCGACTGCTGGATCGAGCTCGAACCACTGGGTCGTGGCGAAGGGTTTACGTTCGACAACAAGGTTGTTGGAGGAGCGATTCCGAAGAACTTCATCCCTGCTATTGAGAAGGGAATCCGGGATGCGATGGAGCACGGCCTCCTCGCCGGCTACCCAGCCGTCGACCTCAAGGTGACGGTGTATGACGGCAGTTACCACGACGTCGACTCCTCTGAAATGGCATTCAAGGCAGCGGGCGCAATCGCCTTAAGAGCTGCCGCCGAGAAGGCACAGCCGGTGATCTTGGAGCCGATGCTGGATGTGGAGGTCGATGTTCCCGATGACGCCGTCGGAGATGTCGTTGGTGACCTCAACGGCCGACGAGGACGCTTAGCCGGCATGGAGCCCGCCGCTCCCGGCAAAACGCGCGTTCGAGCCACGGTTCCAATGGCGAACATGGGCCGATACGCGCTCGACCTGCGGTCAATTACCAAGGGCCGTGGAAGGTTCAAGCAGTCGATCGCAACCTTCGAGGAAGTGCCTCACCCAGAGCAACAGGCTCTCGTGGCAGAGTACGCGAAGATGCGTGCTGCACACGAGTCGGAGCACTGATACGAGTTCCCACGGTACGTTAAGTGCCGTGGGTTCCTTCAAAGGCCGCCCGAATTCATCTGGTCCGACCCTGCAATGAGATCGTTCTGCAAATCCAGGGCCACCGCGTACGGCATGTCGGTGATGTAGGCGTGTCTTCCTCCTACAGCCGCTGAAACCAGATTGAGCGTGCAGATGCCGAGACGTCTTTGCATTGGCCCCTGATGCATGCCGATCCACTGGATGCGGTCTTCGGGGAGGATGCTGATGGTGCGCTTCCACACTCCGTCGCGGACGAGAATGTAGCCGTCGACCCGGCTGTAGCCAAGGATTTGAAAGCGTTTCCAGGCGAAGTACCAGGCGGCTGCGGCCGTGGCGGGCAGGAATGTGAAGGCGATTGGACCTGTCACTGCCTCGGCTGCACCAACGAAAACAACCCCCAGGATCAGGTATCTGACGAAGCTCCGCCGGCGAAGGAGCGGGCTGACCTTGGTGAAAACGGCCCCGTGAGGATCGACGTTGAAGGCGAGATGCAGCACGTCCTCCACTCGCTCGCGAGCAATCAGCGGTGTGAGTACGGCAGCGCCACCGGCCGAGTGGTCAGCGTAGGAAGCAGCGGAGTCGGCGTACACGTTGCAGTAGCCGAGTCGGCGCTGGAGCACGGGAGCTACGATTCGAATCGACTGGATGCGGCGAACCGGCAACGTGGCTTGAATCTGGGTCAGCAGACCATGCTTCAGCTTAAGAACACCTTCGCTGCGGGTGAGCTGGAATCCAAAGTAGACGAACACCGAGGTGATCATCGAGAGGATCCAGCCGGCGAACAGGAGGAGAATGAGGAGCACCATCCCCCCGACCACCGCAGAGTTCGGCAGTCCAGCCTTACCGCTCACTGCCGGGAGGACTTTCGCTAGCGCGGGCAAGAGATCGTGCGCGTAGTTGAGCAGGCCGATGAAGAACAGGATGATCACGCCGGCCCGGTTTTGGGTCGCTCCGGCCAAGAAGAGGTCGCCGAGAGACGCTCGAAAAATCGGCTCTTTCACCGGAGTTTCGACCTGCGGCACGTGCGCCGTTCGTTGCAGCAAGTGAATGAGCCGCTCGGCCTCTGCCATGCCGACCACATTCAGGTCGACCTCCGCCCCGCTCCCTGAGGCCGTTTCAATCTTGAGGGTGGTAACGCCGAGGAGTTGGTGCAGGATATTTCGCTTGAGAAACACGTTCTGGATCCGGTCGAGGGGCACAATTCGCCTTTGCCGAAAGAGGAGCCCGGACGTAAGGGTGAACGCTTCGTCCGTCAGCTCGTACCGGATGGTGAAGTATTTGATGACCGCCGGGATGATCGTGAGCACGCCGATTCCTGCGAGGATCGCTTCGACGATGAACTCGGATCGCTTTCCGCCCACGAACTGCAAGATGATGAAGGCAATGAGGATCCCGCCGAGAGAGCGGAGCTGCTGGAGCGCCACGATGAGGATCGACGCGCCATGCAGCCGCTTCGGGCCTTCATGCATTCGTCGCGCGCCCTTCGAGGATCGCCTCGCGCAGCTTCTCAGCCTGTTCGGGTGTGAGGCCAGGGATCGACCCAACGGACCCTAACGCGCCGGCGACGTAGATGCTCACCTGCACCAGTCCCCAGTGTCTATCGAGCGGACCTGAATTGATGTCGATATGCTGCACCCGTCCCCGCGCGATGCAGCGCCGGCTCTTCCAGAGGAGGCCATGGCTCATCACCAGATCATGTTTGCGGAGTTGGTAGGTCCAGACCTTGTACTGCTTGTCTGCGAGCAGCCAGGATAGCCCGGCGAAACCGAAGCAGAGGAGGATGGCGATAAAGGGAATCCACTGCTGGCGGTCCAGCACCGACCGGAAGAAGAGGTATTCGAAGCCTGAGAAGATGACGGCGAAGATCGCCCAGGAGAGGGCCGCGCTCCATCGCCAGACGTTGCGAATTGCGGGATGGAGCGATTGAGGAGCCTCATGGACGAGCGCAACCTTATCTTCGGCTGTTTCCTGCACCCGATGATTGTATTGCTCTCGCGGCTCGCATTGTCTTGGCCAGAGACGCCTAGTGCAGCAAAGCGTTGCCTTTGGTCGAAGGAGAAACCCTCTGGTGGGTCAGCTCGGCCAGTTCAAGGAGCATGACTTGTTGAGCAAGTTGTTCGGCGCTGTCGGCATTCTTGTGCAGGATTGCGGCACAGGCTCGCTCCACGCTGCTTGGCTCACCCTCGAGCAACCGGTTTGCCTGTTCACGGCTCTTGGCGGCAAGTGAGCGGAAACCACGGATCACTTCCTTGTGAGATTCCGACATGGCTGGCGGATCGATCAATCCGAGGCCCACGCCCCCCATCTCTGCTCTTGCTCCAACGACAATTCCCGCAGCTTTTGAATGACCGAGCGATAGGCGTTGAGAGCGCCGCGCGTCTCATCGGCACTTAATCCTTGGTCCAATTGGTGCTTTTCAAGCTTAGTCAGATCTGCAATGATCAGCGCGAACTGGGAGATCACCTCCATCTGCTCTTGCCATCGGAGCTTTATCTCTTCGCGGGCATCTCTCTTTTCAGCATTTTCCTCACACCCTTTCGTGATTCGTTGTGGGTGAGCGGAAAGTTGAATAGTCGTTTTGCTCGTTGTCATTACTAATCCTAGGGGGCATCTGTAACTGATGATGCAAACGCCTACATAAGTCTGACGGCGGGTGGGACTCGCTTCTTTGTCGCCAAAACAGGCGACGAGAAACACGGATATTGTTTTTGCGGGTGACAGATATTGGCGATAGAACAGGCTTATACTGGTCACAGTTCATGCGTCAAGCCAAAACTCAGCTATCTAAACGCGAGGAGGAGGTTGTGAATCTTGCGGCGCAGGGTTATCTCGACAAGGAGATCGTGGTCCGCCTGGGGATCACCGAAAACACTCTAAAGACGTATTGGAGACGCATCCGCACGAAGCTGGGGGAAGGTCCAAGGCCCGGCCTCGTAGCCGAGTTTCTTCGACAGCAGGCTCATGAAGCCGAGGCAAAGGATATTCCCTTTGAAGCCGATTGGATATACGATTACCGGACACAGATTTGGACCCAATCTTCGGAGCGGCCGATGCCGGCAAACATCGAGATATCAGAACCTATCCCCCTCGACGAGATTCTCTCCTATTTTCATCCAGAGGATGCGGACGGGTTAAGGCAACTGGTTAATCAACTAGCAACCAATGACGTCGAAGACTTCTTCTTTAGGGCGAGAATCATGGTTGCGACGGGGTTCGTGCAGACAAGCACCTTTGTGCACGTCATTCGCGATTCGAGAGGTCAGCCGGTTACACTCCTTGGACATCGTTCGAAGTTTCATGATTTAGCACCATTGCCTGTGCGCGACCTTATGGTCGGTTATTGGGAGCAAGACATTGCGACGGGCGAATTCACGGCCGATGTCAACCTCCTCTTCGTGTTTAGCAAAACGGGAGAGGGCGCAAGCATTCGGGAAACGAAGTATTCACGCATTCCGCCCGCCGAGCTAAAGGAGATCCGCCAGCTCGTCGACCGCATTATCAGTAAGAAAAAGACGCACTTGCGAACGAGCCATCGACTCGACTCCGGGTCGTTACCTTTCCGGTGGGCGACGATCGACGCGCTGGTCGAATATGACGCCGCGGGCAATGGCAGCCGCGCCCACGGATCTGTGCTTGCGTTCAATTGAAACCTGATCGGGGCATCGCATACGTCACGAATTGCGGGATGTAGCGCTTGAGGAGCCGCATAAGCCATTCGAACCCTGTCCTCGGCGGTTTCTGACACCCGATAATTGTATAGTTCCCCCGGGGATTGGATCGATGCCGGCCGGGAAAGTTAGCGATAGCATGAATTCGATGCCTCCAGGAGAGGGCTCGCCCGCGCGCGGCCCCATCGAGCGCCGTCTGAGCCTGCTCTACGAAGCCGGCCGCCGGCTGACACGCTCTCTCGACCCGATTCTGCTCTTTGCGTCCATGACCGAACTCGTCCAGGAGGTGATGCCCTGCGATGGGCTGCTGGTGTCCTCGTACACTCCCGTCGACGATCTGATTCGGTGCGAGTATGCGTGGGTTGGTGGCGATATTCATGATCACACCACCTTCCCGCCCCTTCCGCTGAATAGGGAGGGAACCGGGATGCAAAGCCAAGTCATTCTCGACCGCAAACCGAGGCTGTTCGATGTCGTCGAGAAGGTGCGGGAAAGGCCGGAAGGGCATTACACCGAGATGGCGCCGGATGGCAGCCTCGAACCTGTCGTGGAGCGAGATCCGGTCACCAAATCGGCTCTTATGTGCCCGATGCTCCTCGACGGCGAGGTGACGGGTGTCGTGCAAGTCATGAGCGACTCGGGGCGGGCTTACACGCAGGAAGACCTCGAACTACTCGAAGCCCTCGTGCACCAGCTTTCGCCTGCGGTCGAGAATTCGCGCCTGTACTCGCGATTGAGATCCGAGCTGCTTACTCGTGAAGCCGCTGAGCGGGCGTTGGAGGAGAGTGAGCGGCGCTTTAAGACCTGGTTGGATTCGATGCCGCTCATCGCGTGGGCTTCCGACGCAAAGACTGGAGAGTCGGAGTATCTGAACCGGCACTACTACGACTACACCGGCTTAGACCGTTCGATCGAGGGCACGCGCGGCTGGGAGCTCGTCGTGCATCCGGAGGATCGCGAGGCCGGGATGAAGCGCATCTCAAAGGCTTTCGCTGACGGTACGCCGTGGGAGCAGGAGATTCGGCTCAAGCGTGCAGACGGGGTCTACCGTTGGCACATCTCCCGAATGGTGGCGCTTCGAGACGAATTTGGCGAACTGACGAAGTGGCTCGGGAGCAGCACCGACATCCATGAGCAGAAGGAAGCGGAGGCGCAGCTTGAAAGGCGTGTGCAAGACCGCACGGCAGAGCTTGAGTCGGCTATTCGCGAGCTCGAGGGCTTCACGTACAGCGTCTCTCACGACCTCCGCTCACCGCTCAGGTCTATAGTCGCAACGAGTGTGATGCTACAACAGGACTTTGCCGAATCCCTTCCACCGAGTGCTACGAGCCTTCTGAAGAGGCAAGCAGACGCGGCAAAGAAGATGGCTGTCCTTATCGACGACTTGCTCCGGCTTTCGCGAATTACTCGGCAGGACATGAACTGCGCTCCCGCCGACCTCAGCCTGCTGGCTGAGGAAATCGTGGAGGAAATGCGCCAGGAGGGTACCGCGGGATCCGTTGAGTTTCGGATTTCCCCTGGCCTCAACTGCGAGGCGGACGAGCGGCTCATTCGGCTGGCGCTCACCAATTTGCTCGAAAATGCAGCCAAGTTTTCTCCTCAGGGTGGGCTCGTTGAGTTCACGAGGCACCGCGATGCGTTCGTGGTTCGCGATCAGGGCATCGGGTTTGACATGAAGTACATCGACCGGCTGTTCCGCCCCTTCGAGCGACTTGTTCCCGATACGGCGTTTCGCGGCACGGGAATCGGACTCGCGAATGTGAAGCGGATCATCGAGCGGCACCATGGCAAAGTCTGGGCCGAGGCGGCGCCGGACAAGGGCGCGTCGTTCTACTTCACGCTGCCCTAGCAACATTAATTCGCAACCAAAGCGCTATTTAGCCCAAGAATGGAACCGTAAGAGGGTGCCATGGCATAGGATAGTGAATACAGGTGTGCACAACACCTTAGGAGACGCGCACGCGAAAATGACGAAGAGCTTGAGCCTTGCCGCCTTGGCTGTTGTATTTGGAGTTTGCTTACCCGCAAGCGGGCTCGCCCAATCCACGGGCGACCAGAAAGCGGAAGTAAAGAAGGAAGAGAAGGACCCGAAGGTTACGGCCTACGAAACCGCGATAAAAGACCTGAAGCGGATCGACGGAGCCTTCCCGATGTATCAGCGGAAGAAGGAGATCCTTCTGGAACTGCCCGAGGACAAGCTGGGCAAGATCTTCCTGCTGCAGGCGACCCTCGCGACGGGCCTGGACAGCGCGCTGCTCCACGCCGGCATGCCCATTGGCAACAATGCCGTCGATGCCTTTCGCTTCGATCGCAACGAAGAGCAGGTTTGGCTGGTTAGACCGACGATCGCGAATCGATGGCAGAAGGGGGACGACTTCGCACTCGGTGCCGAGCGGCAATTCCAGGAGGCGATTCTCGGCTCCTTCAAGATCGAGCAGCAGAATCCTGAGAAGAAGCTGCTTCTAGTCAACGTGACGCAGCTTTTCTACGGGGATGTCATTCGGCTTTCCGAGATGGTTTCTCAGGGGCTCGGCGGGCAGTACATGCTGGATCGAGAGAAGTCTTCCGTCGAGAGCGTGAAGGGCTTTCCCGAGAATTCCACAGTTCAGATGAAGCTGCACTACATGTCGCCGCGAGGCGGTGGTGGTGGCGGCATGATGGCCTTGCTCGGCCTGAGCGCACCCATCTCGCTGGAAGACGACCGTAGCGCGCCGCTCAAGGTGACCTACTCGGTGTGGTTCCGTAAAGAGGATGGCTATACGCCGCGCAATGCCGACCCACGGATCGGCTACTTCACCGAAAGCTTTTTCTCCATCGACAAGTATCTGAACACCGATCGCACGGAGCGGTACATCAACCGCTTCCACCTGGTGAAGAAGGATCCGACAGCTAAGGTGAGCGAGGCGGTGAAGCCGATCGTATTCACCCTCGACAACTCGATTCCCGCCGACTATCGCGAGGCGGTGAAGTCGGGCGTGCTGCGCTGGAACAAGGCTTTTGATGCGCTTGGCTTCAAGAATGCCGTTCAGGTTCAGGAGCAGCCAAAAGAAAATTACGACCACGCGGACGGACGCTATAACGTGATTCGCATGATGGTCAGCCCGAGCTCGCCCTTCGGCGCGATCTCGCTGTTCCGAACCGATCCGTTCACGGGAGAGATTCTGAACGTAGGCATCACCCTCGATGGCAACATCATTCGCGACCTCCAGCAGGAGCATCTGCGCAATGTGAGCAGCCATGTGGGAGCCGGGAAGCGAGCCCTCGAAGTGATGACCCGCGATCCTCAGCGCACCACGACCGACGATGAGTTCCTATTCGCCACGCCGGCCGAGATGGCACGCAAAGAGGCGTTCGCGAAGATGTCCCGCTTCGGTCTCGCGGGCGAGCTCTGCACGAACGCTGCCGAGCAAGCCAGTGCCGGTGTGCTGAGCTGGATCGCGGTCCAGGCGGCACCGGTGAAGGCGGACAAGGAGGAATATGTCAAGAAGTTTCTCGCTGACTGCGTGAGCCACGAAGTCGGGCACGCGCTTGGGCTTCGGCACAATTTCGCCGGTTCCACGAACCTCTCGACCAACGAGCTGGCAGACGACAAGCTGACCAGCGAGCAAGGCACTTCCGCGAGTGTGATGGACTACACGCCCGCAAACGTCCAGGCGGTCCTCAAAGGCTCCGGCAACTTCTATGCACCGGTGATCGGCCCGTACGACGTGTGGGCGATCAAGTATGGGTATTCCGATTTCGGCAAGACCACGACGGGCGAGAAGTTCCAGTTGGCGCAGATCGCTTCGGCTTCCGGTGAGCGCGGACACGCGTTCATGACGGACGAGGACGCCGACAGTTGGAACCCTTACGCGGTCCGATTCGACGGCGGAAGCGATCCGCTCGTGTTCAGCTCGAAGATGATTGTCGCGATGAAGAGGGCTCGCGATTATGCGATCCTCAATCTGCCTCGCAAGGGCGAGAGCTACTCGAAGCGCACCAACGTGGTGCTCAGCTCGATCATGCGCTCCTTCCGCGAGGGTCGGACGGCTGCTCGTTTTGTAGGTGGCATTGCTGCCAGCCGCAACTTCAAGGGCGACTCCGGCGAGAAGCCGACGATGGCTCCGGTAAACCCGGCGCTCCAGCGACAGGCTGCAAAGATGATCGCCGCCAACTTCCTCGCTCCCGGTGCCTTCAAGATGCCCGAGTCGGTTCTGACGTCGTTGAGCACGGATGAGAACGAGGGCTCCTGGACCGCACCGGTGCGCGACTTCATCGGCTTCAACCAGCAGAACCTGGTCGCGCTGATGCTGTCGGCCAGCGCTTCCGATCGGATCGCGGAGAACTCCTACAAGGTGAAGGGCGCCTATGGCCTGGACGAGCATTATCAGATCGTCACCGGTGCGGTTTTTGCCGAAGTCGGTACGAACCAGTCGATCGATCCGCTTCGACGGGACCTGCAGCGGTTCCTCGTCAACGGTCTGACGACCATTGCGGGAGCTCCAAACGGTGCCGTGAACGAGGATTCGCGTATGCTCGCAAGCCAGTCGCTCAGCAGCCTCCGAAACAAGATGCTCGCGCAGCTCAAGCACTCGGACAAGCTGGACAACATGACGCGGCTCCACCTCAAGGACAGCTCCGAGTCGATCGGACGCTTCCTGAACCGGACGAATGTGGTCGCTCGGTAAGATAACGAAACCTCCCTCGCGCAAGTGAGGGAGGTTCATCGCCCATGCAAACCTCCGTCGCATCTCTCAATGCCGATCAGATCGCCGACGAGCTTCGATCCTTCGTTGCGCGTGTCGTCAAGGCGAACGGCGGCTCCACAAGCGCGAGAAGGCCCGCTCACCGGGTCAAGTTTCACTGGCCCCCCCACCCGATCAGCTACAGCTTTCACGTGCTGGCAACGGACTGGAAGGGCAAAGCTTCGTTCCAGGCCCACGGCGAGACCTTCGACGTGGAGGTTGCGAACACGCCATACGGGGTTTTCGGGCGCTGTACAGACATCTGGCACGAAGACCGGGGCGACACGATGGAGGAGATGCTTGCCAATCTCAAGGCGAGCTCCGAACCCCTATTTCAACGCCAGCTCTCCATAAGCCGCACGCTTGAATTGCCGACAAGGTTTACGGGCCACGTTCGCGAGCTAAGCGCACTCGATCAGCTCAAGCTTCTGTACTGCGAGGATCGCGACATTGCCAACGAGGCCCGCACCGAGATCGAAACCCACGCAAGCTCCTGCCTTTATTTCCCTGGCCTGATCTCAATCCTCGACGATCGCGAGCACCCGAACCGACGCTCGGCCCAGTGGTGTGTTCTGGATCTCTTCGAGTCGCTCCCGGATTTCTGCCACGAAGAAGACGAGGAGATGGAGGCGGTGCGAGCGATGAAGGACCTCATTTGGAGCGCGGAAGATGACTATGCGCGCACCATCTACAAGGCCGGAGTGGTTTTGGGCGGGCACATTCCGTATCGCCATGGCGGGCCGACCCTTCTCGAATGTCTCTACGCGCCGAGCAAGATCGGCCGGCGAAGCGCCATTCACGGGCTCTTTCACGTTGTGGAATGGATTCCAGAGATGCGCGACCTCGTTGCCTCAGCGCTGGAGCGGGTCGCAGCAAACGATCCCGAGCCGGTTCTCAGAGAATTCGCAGCTTCGATGGCCGAGGACATTGCCGCATCAGCGCAAGATCATCGCATTGAGCCTGTCTTTCCCGAAGAGAGCTAGCGCGCACGTGCGTGTTCATGCGAGAATTTGGTTGCTGAACTTCAACTTTGAAGCCAAACAGCCGATAATAGAGCGGGTTCAATGTCGCGCCCGCTTATGAAGAACGCTGCCCTAGAGGGAATGGACACCGCGGCTCTCGCACCAGCTTTGCTGGACGCCTTGTCAGACGATTTCGTATGCGTCGATGCCGACTGGCGCATCACGTATCTCAATCTTGCCGCTCAAAAGCATCTGGAGCGGCCGCGTGAGGACCTGCTTGGGCGCGTGCTCTGGGAGGTTTGGCCAGCGGGCGCGGAAACTATTTTCGAAACCAATCTACGACTGGCGATGGGAGCGGGGATCGCCACCCGATTCGAGGCGGAGTGTGTCGTTCACAGCGTCTACTACGACGTCCGCTCGTTCCCTCTTCATGGCGGCCTGGCTATCCACATGCGCGACGCCACTGAGCGGCGACAGGCGGAGGAAGACTTCAGGAGGAGCCAGGAGCGGCTCGCCGCAATGCTTCAAAACCTGCCCGGTGGGGCGGTGCTGCTCGACGGCGAGAAGATCACCCTGAACAGAGCGGTCGAGGAGATTCTCGGGTTTTCGAATCAGGAAGTGAACACGCTCTCAGAGTGGTTTTTGCTGACGCGAGGAGGCGACGAGGCGGCCGCGCTGAGCGCCAAGGCGGAGTATGAGGCGATCAAGAAGCGCGGTTTCCAGAAGGGCGTGACACGCGAACTCCTTGCAAAGGATGGCAGCCCGAGAATCGTCGATATTGCCGCTTTTGTCGACGAAGTAGGTGAGGTTTGGCTGATCCACGACCTCACCGAGCGGTTGGCGACCGAAGAGAAGTTTCGGATCCTGTTCCAACAGTCGAGCGAAGCGCACGTTCTCATCGACGAGACCGGCATTATCGACGCGAACCGCGCAACCGTAGAGATGCTTGGGTGTGCGAGCGCGGCGGACATCATCGGCAAGCAGCCCAGCGAGTTTTCTCCGGAATACCAACCGGACGGCCGCCTCACTGCGGAGAAATCGCTTGAAATGGACTGGCTCGCCAAGCAGCGGGGAAGCCATCGCTTTGAGTGGATGCACCAGGCCGTCGATGGCCGCCTACTGCCGTGCGAAGTGACGATTACCGAACTGACAATCAGCGGAAAGAGCGCGCAGCTCGTCGCCTGGCGAGACCTCAGTCAGCACAAGGAGACGGAGGCGAGGCTTAGGCGCAATGCAGATGAGCTCCGGCGCATGGCCGACGAGCTTCAGGTCGCAAACGAGCGTCTCATCGACGCGCGGGACGCCGCCCTCGAATCGGCAAGAGCCAAGAGCCGCTTCCTTGCCACCGTAAGCCACGAAATCCGAACCCCGCTCAATGGCGTCATGGGCATGACTGGCTTGCTCATGCGCACCGAGTTGAATCCGGAGCAGCAAGAGTTTGTGCGCACCATCCATTCCAGCGGAGAGACGTTGCTGAGGGTCATCGGCGACGTGCTCGACCTCAGCAAGGCGGAAGCGGGCAAGCTCACGCTTGAGATTGCGGAGTTCGACCTGACGCAGACCGTTCGAGAGACAACGAGCCTCTTCATGGGGCAGGCCATGGAGCGTGGGCTCAAGCTTCACACCTTCGGGCTCGAGGCGCCTTTGCGTGTGAAGGCCGATGCCGTCCGCGTAAAGCAGATCCTGGGGAACCTGATCATGAACGCTATCAAGTTCACCCCCGCTGGCGAGGTGCGGATCACTCTCGACTCACAACTCGATCGCGAGGATTACCTCGTCACGCTCTCCGTGAAGGACACCGGCATCGGGATTCCCGCTTCTCGCCTCGACGCCATTTTCGAAAGCTTCTCCCAAGCGGACAACTCAACGCATCGCCTTTTCGGTGGCACCGGCCTTGGACTCACGATTACGAAGCGCCTCGTAGAAATGATGGGCGGCAAGATAAAGGTGGAGAGCGAGCTGTATTCCGGAAGCGAATTCCACGTCTCGCTCCGCTTGCCCGTAGCCTCTGACGCCGTTGTTTGCCCCCATGCGATCAATGCGGAACGTGCCGATATTACGGGCCTGCGCGTGTTGCTGGTCGAGGATAACGCCGTCAACATCATGGTCGCGCGAAGAAACCTCGAGATGCTTGGCTGCGATGTCGTCGTCGCCACGAGCGGTGAAGCCTCGATTCAGGCAGTGAAGAGCGCGGAGTTCGACATCGTGCTCATGGACGTTCAGATGCCAGGCACAGATGGCCTCGCCGCCACGCGAGCCATCCATCAGTTGCGCGCCGATCTACCGGTGATCGCCCTCACCGCCAACGCCATGGACGACGATCGCCGCGCCTGCCGCGAAGCCGGGATGATCGGATTCCTCACAAAGCCCTTCAACCAGGCCCAGCTCATCGAATCGCTATCGATGTCCCTCAAAAGCTCCTAATGCTTCCGCAGTCCACGAGGCACCACCGCTCTCTCAAGCACGTCGAACAGAAGCTGAACCACGATGGCCAGCACGGCGGCCGGAATTGCTCCCTGGAGCACCGTCGCATTATCATTTAGCGAGAGCCCGCTGATGATCGGTTCGCCCAAGCCCCCTGCGCCGATGAGAGCCGCCAGCGTTGCCGTCCCGACGCAAATCACCGCGCTAGTCTTGATGCCGGCAAGAATCGTCGGCATAGCAAGGGGCAAATAGACTTTGCGTAAGCACGCACCCGGTTCCAGTCCCAGCGCCTCGGCAGACTCTCGCAAGGGTTGCGGAATGGTCGAGATGCCGATGGCGGTGTTCCGAACGATCGGCAGCAGCGAATAGAGAAACAGCGCCATGATCGCGGTCCGCTCGGTGATGCCGAAGAAGGGAATCGGAACGAGCAGGGCGAGGAGGGCAAGGGAGGGAATGGTTTGAATCACGCCTGTTCCGCCCAGGATAAACCCGCTGAGCCGCCCCGGATGAGACGCAATGATGCCAAGTGGCACGCCAAAGAGAACCGCAAGCAGAAGCGAAATGCCGACTAGATACAGGTGCTCGAGCGTCCAGCCGAGGATCTTTTGAGTCAGTGACTCCTGCTCGACCTTCACCTGTTTGCCTGACACTTCGCTGAAGTACATCGCCGCCGCCGCTGAGTAGTCCTTCGTCTCGTCAGCCCTTTCATTCAAGCGGCTCATGAAGCCTTCATCGATGGTGCCAACAACGGATTCGAGCGCCTTGACCGCCTTCGGATCGAGCGTCTTCCGATACACCCACACGGCCATATAAGTAGGGAAGAAGTGCCGGTCGTCCTGCAGCACCGTGAGGTCGTACTTGGCAATCTCTGCGTCCGTGGAATAGCAGTCCTTGATATCGATCTCGCCTGCGTTCAAACCCGAATAGCCGAGGCCATGCTCGATGCCCTTCACATCCGCTAACTCGATCCCGTAATTGGCCATCACCTTCTTCCAGCCGTCCGCACGATCCAAGAACTCATGCGTCGGCCCTGCCTTTAGTTCCGGATGATTCTTGAGGTCCGAAATCTTCGTGATCCCCAACTCGGCGGCCCGCGATCGCTTCATCACGAGTGCGTAGGTGTTGTTGAAGCCAAGCTCGCCACTTACGCCGATCCCTTGAAGGTCCAATTGAGCGCGAATCTCCTCAAGGCTCAACCCCGGCTTCTTCAGAATCTCCTCGGCAAGCGTGCCGGTGTACTCCGCATACGCATCGATGCTCCCTCCGCTCAAGGCTCCCCAGACGATAGACGTGTTCCCCATCCCCTGCTTGTGGTCCACCAGCAATCCCGCGTCTGCGATCACCTTCTTGGCAATCTCGCCGAGCACATACGACTCCGTGAACTTCTTCGAGCCGACCACCACCGTTTGTGCGCTCGCAATGCAAGCTAGGATCACCCCAGCTAGAACAAGCAACCGCCTCATATCGCCACCACCGTCCGCTGGGCATTCAGAAACTCGGTGACAAATGGCTCCGCCGGCTGCTCCTGAAACTCCCTCAACGTCCCCTGCTGTACCACGCGCCCGTCCCGCATCAGGACGATCTTGTCCGCCAGATAAGCCGCCTCCCCCATGTCGTGCGTGACGAGCACAACCGTATGCTTCACTCGCGCGAAAATCTCTTTCAAGTCCCGCTGCAAGTCCGCCCGAATCAAAGGATCAAGCGCCCCAAGCGGCTCATCGAGAAGGAGCGTGCTCGGCTCCAAAGCCAAAGCCCGCATCAACGCAACCCGCTGCCGCTGCCCGCCGCTTAGTTCGAGTGGAAATCGGTCTAGTGCCGCTTCCGGGAATTGGGTAAGGGCGGCAAGACCCTTCAAATCCACTTCACTCTGGCGGTTCAAATGCTCGGGCAAGAGCATCACGTTTTGCCGAGAGGTGAGGTGCGGAAACAGGCCACCGTCCTGAATCACATAGCCCATGTTGCGCCGAAGCCCCAGCTTCGATTCAGCCGACATCCGCTGGCCATCGACCCAAATCTCGCCCTCATCCGGCTCAACCAGGCCGACGAGCAACCGTAAAATCGTCGACTTCCCGCATCCGCTCGGCCCAATCAGGGCAGTTACTTTTTCGGCGGCGAATTCAAGCTCGACCGGATGCAAAGCCACTGACGATCCGTACCGCTTGGACACCCCCGAGAAAACGATCATTGCAAAAGCATAGATGATCCAGCGAATCGTTAAAGACGGTAGGTCAGATCACCCTGAGTCTTCGGTTCTGTCTGGCCCGCCAGAAAGCGTCCGAGTCGATCCGTAACCGCCACGCGAGCTCGCCCGGGATTTGGCCGTAAGAGCGTTTTGCCCAGGCCGATCCCGCATCTTCCGCCGCCCGCAAGCTCGACCAGCGCGAGTGCCGACCCATTCTCCAGATCGATGTCCACGCCGCGATATGTCAGCCTGTTTCCACTAACCTGAAACCCTGCTTTCCTGCAGAGCTCCGCCATTCGAGGAGTCGTGTTTGGGTGGCCCACGACAAATACGCCATTCAGATCGTCTGGAAGCTCTTCCAGGTTCGCCCTGCCGAGGTTTGCCAGCCAATCTTTATGGGCAGGGTCGGTATAGCGCTTGAACCTGCCGGTCGTGCGCTGCAAGTCATCCGGAAACTCGTTCGCGTCGATGCTTCGCAAGGCTCTGAGCCAAGGATCGATCGACACGAGGGCCGGCTTATCAGAGGACGCAACGGAGTAAGTGCCGTTCCCCGAAACGTGCACCGTCGCAAAACTCCTTTTGCCGCCCGGATACTCCAGCATCACCTCTAGCGGCATTCGATAAGGCTGCCCCTCGAACGCCGTCGAAAACTCCACCTTGCCACCCTCGAATCGCACGTCGCGAACCGACAACCTGGCGAAGCCGGGCTTCCGAAGCCAGTCATCGAAGAACCCCTTCAAGTTCTCGCCGGGATAAAGCCTATAAGCGACTCGCTCGAAATCGACCCAATCCACCGCCTTCCCCCGATCCGCCTCCACCCAGGCGGCCATGAGCTTGATCATTCGCTCGGTGCCGAGGATCTGCTCCAACATTTGCAGAACCAGAGCCCCCTTCCCGTAGCCGAGCGAAGAAGCATTCGGCCCGATAAAAGCGCCGCCACCCTCAATCGGAAACGGCTCGAAACCCTGCTGCCCGTTCGCTACCTGAATGAACGCCAGCCGCCGATCCGCGACGCTTCCGATCGGCGCGTTTCGGTGAAATAGCCCATCGGAATACACCGCGAAACTCTCGTTCCAAAACGATCCGAGATAGGTGTTGTTCAGAATTCCGCCCCACCACGTATGGGACGGCTCATGCGCATCTTCTCCCGGCATTCCACCGCCATAGGTTGCATACGAGTACGCCTCCAAAGCCCCACCGCCATACACCTCGCTATCCAACGCCCCATAACCACTGAACGGAAACTTGCCAAAGCTCTTCTCATAGAACTCAACAATCGGAGCATAAAGCTCGGCCTGCAGCGCCATCCGGTCCTCCGCCACCCGAATGCTCTTCATCCAATATCGCTTCCCATTGATCGTCTTCTCGGAGGTCTTGTAAGGTGCCGCCGACACGCTGTAGTAGATCACCGGAAGGTCCATGCGGTACCGCGTCACCTTCTCGTCCGCCGTCTCATTGGCCGACACCAACTCTCCCTGTCCGACCACCACCCAATCCTTCTGGGTGTGCACGGCAATGTCATACGGAACCGGCTGCCGCGCCACCATCGGATACCAATAGTCGTTCACCAGGCTCGCCTCCTTGGTGCTCACGCTGCCTGCATATTGCGGCAAATCGACCACCGCGCTATAGCGGATCGTATAGGTCGCCTTACCCTTCGGCCGAGCCGCCAGAACAACGCCGCCCGCCTGGCTGAAATCCACCTTGCTCGTGCCATTCAAGATCGAGCTCACCTTGTATGCCGGAGACATACGGAACACGAACGGCCCAGTCCCCGCTTCGCTCGTAAAGCTCATCTTATCGATCAGCGTGGCCTTCTTTTCTACCGTGTTGAAGCGCACATCGAGTTCGTGCCGATGAAGCGTGATGCCCATCGCATCCGTCTCCGGGATGTACCGCAACGCAGAGCCTTCTCGCTTCAAAAGAATGTCCCCGACGTCCTCGCTGGTGAGTGGGGTGGTGATGACCACGTAGTCCTTCCTCAACGGTTCGACCGTCCACCCGAACCGCCCCGTGTCGTAAGCGCCGCGCGTCCGAATCACCGTAAAAGGATTGGCGACCCCCGCCGGCAAATTCCCGATCAGTCGGGTTAGCCCCGCGACATCCTTCCCCTTCACCAGCTCTTCGAGTTGGGAAACGGAGGGTCCGGTTTGAATCAGAAGGAGCGCCAGGGAGAGCATGTTTGAGTATAGCGACCGTTTGGCCATGCAATCGAGCCCAGGTCCGATGTAGCCGCGGGATGGCTCGTGCCCGCGTCCCCGCCTACGCCTCTGACGCCAACCAAAAGGACGGTCTACGCTGGGCTACCCAGTGGAGCGGGATTCAGCTTAAGCCAAATAGCAAGCTCAACACCGACATTAGCAGCCCGGCGGAAAGCGCAACCACCCCCGCGTTCAGCCGTTTCAAAGTCGCAACTGCCGCCGCCATCGCCAGAAAGATCGCTGGCAGGTTAGTCAAAGATGAAGGTCCCAACTTCAACGCTACCGCCACTATCAGCGCAACCGCCGCCACATTGACGCCATCCAAAAACCGCGCCGCAAGAGGATGGCTCCGGGTCCACTTCAGGAGCCGGTGAAGCAAGGGCACAAGTAAAACGCAGGGCAGAAAGATAGCAATCGTAGCCACCACAGCTCCCGGAGTTCCGCCTATCAAGTAACCCACGAAAGTGGCAGTCGAGAACACAGGGCCTGGCGTCACTTGACCCACTGTCACCGCATCGAGCAACTGCGCCTGTGTCAGCCAATGCAGGTTATCCACGAGACCCGTCTGTAGGTACGACGCCAACACAAATCCGCCCCCGTAAATGGTCGCTCCGACCTGCAGGAAGAACAGAAACAACGCACCAAGCGATACTCCCGCAGCCACAGCCCCAGACCCAGCCGCCCAAGCCTTGGCGGAAAGGAGCAGCGCTGAGGCTCCCGCCGGCTTTATGGCCTTCGATCCGGCACACGCAATCACTCCGGCACCAATCAGGACCGGTGCCTCAGACACCCAAAAGCTATTCGCCACCAATGCCGCGATGCCCAGGAACGCGAGTCCCAATGTTTTCGTCGCTGTGGGGGCCAAAAGCCCGGCGGTGCCAAGGATAATCCCGATCACTGCTGCCTTCGTCCCTGCCAAAAAGGGAGCAAGTGCCGGCAAGGAGCCGTAGCTAACATAAGCCGCGGCGAGCAGCCCGGTGATGAGAGCCGCTGGAAGAATGAAGCAGACCCCGGCCACAAGCATTCCTGCCGCCCCCGCCCGCTGGAGACCGATAGCGAATGCAACCTCGGTAGAGTTTGGCCCCGGCACCAAATTGGCGGCCCCGATTAACTCAAGGAATTGCTCCGAAGTAAGCCACTTGCGCTTCTTCACCACCTCGAGCTCGAACATCGCAAGGTGCGCCGGCGGCCCGCCAAAGCCAAAAATACCGAGAACAAGAAAGAGTACAGCCAACTCCTTCAGCTCCCGGCTGCGCGACATGGCTCTTATTGTGACCGTGAGGTACACCGACATACACATGCCAGTTCCGAAAGCCACGTGTGAATATCTGTTGACGGCCCTCTCTGCCCAGCCTGCAATCGCCTCAGCTCTGCTCGCGCGGGCCTTGGATGACGCAAGCGTCTGGGACAAGCGGCCCGATCCAGAGCGCTTTAGCCTGCGTGAGGTGCTGGCCCACCTCGCGGACTGGGACAGCGTCTGGCTCGATCGTGTCCATCGCATCGTCTCGGAAGACCACCCTTTCCTGCCAAGCGTGGATGAAGAGCTGATGGTGACGCAGAACGGTTACGCCACGCGCGAAGGCTCGGACTCTCTCACACGCTACACAAGGGGACGCCAGGCCCTGGTGGAGTTCTTGCGCTCCCTTCCCGAAGAAGCCTGGAATCGCACCTGTTCCCGAGAGTTCATCGGCGACCTCACCCTCTACCAACAGGCGGCCATGGCGCTGAGCCATGATGGCTATCACATGAAGCAGATCGTAGAATGGACCCGGAGCTGAACTCCGGTCCATTCCACATGGCCGCTGATGTCCAGCTTTTAGCTAATGCCCAGGCAGGCGAATGGGGCCTCCGCGTTTATGAATGGGATGGCCTTTGGGTAAGTCTTGGCCGGAACCAAGTTGCGGAAGACGTCCTGCTCGACGCAGCCACCCCAACCGTAACTCGCCCAACCGGGGGAGCGGCGGTTCTCCATGGGCACGACGTTACCGTGAGCATCGCAATGCCCCTGCTCCGCCCAAGGGCAGACTCATACCGAATCGTAACCGCTCCCCTCATCGAGGCCCTGCGCGCGCAGGGCCTCGAAGTAGCCCTGGCTGAGTCGGCGAGCGGCTTCTATCCTGATCTGCCCGACTGCTTTGCCACCACAACAAAGAACGATCTCATCGACTCCACCACACGACAAAAGGTCTGCGGATGCGCATTGCGAAGAACGCGCGAAGCAGTCCTCCTGCAGGCAAGCATCCCCGTTAGAGAGCCTTTGGCCGAACCTGCATCGATCATTCGGGGTGGCGTGCAATCCGCAATCACCCCAATCAACCCTAAGCAGCTGCACTGTGAGCTCAAGAAAGCTTTAGCCGCTATGCAGTAAATTCGCTTCAATGCGCACGCGGATTTTCGTGGTCGACGCCTTCACCGAGCAAGCCTTCAAGGGCAACCCAGCCGCGGTGTGCCTCCTTCAAAAGGACGTCTCGGAGGAGTGGATGCAGTCTCTAGCGGCCGAGATGAAGCACCCGGAAACGGCTTTCGTGCGCTTCACCGGAGAGAATCACGAACTCCGGTGGTTTACGCCAACTACAGAAGTCGACCTGTGCGGCCACGCAACCCTCGCCGCGGCCCACGTGCTTTGGGAGCAGGACCTGCACAGCAAATGGCAACCGATACGTTTTCATACCAAGAGTGGCATCCTGACCGCCGTAATGCGAGGCCCCGACGCAGTGCTCGATTTTCCATCCGAGCCTGCCGAGGTTGCCACCCCACCAGCAGACATCGTGCACATCCTCGGATGCGAGCCTGTTTGGTTCGGCAGGAACCGCATGGACTGGTTCGCCGAAGTGCCAAATGAATTTGCCGTCACCAGTCTTGTCCCGGACCTTGCAAGAATCGAGGCAATGGGCATGCGCGGCCTGATCGTCACCTCCCGAGCCGAAGAGACCGACTTCGTCTCCCGCTTCTTTGCCCCGCAGTCAGGGGTCGAAGAGGACCACGTAACCGGCTCCGCTCACTGCTGCCTCGGCCCCTATTGGGCTGAGAAGCTCGGCAAGCAAGAGGTCGTCGGCTACCAGGCATCTCCAAGGGGAGGTTTCGTCCGCGTGAACTGCCTCGGTGATCGAGTGGAGCTAATCGGCAACGCGATCACCGTGCTGGAAGGTTTCCTCCGTTGCTAAGCATCGCCGTAGCATCCGAACACCAACTTGACGAGATAAGAGCCATGCTCGACGAGTACGAAGCCGAGTTGGCAGTCGATCTCTGCTTCCAAAAGTTCGAAGAAGAACGCGCCTCCCTCCCCGGCCGCTACGCCCCGCCAAGCGGAGCGCTGCTAGTTGCGCTCGATGGAGAAGAGGTCGTGGGCTGCGGCGCCTTACGCGACCTGGGTGATGGCATCTGCGAAATCAAGCGAATGTACATCCGTCCACCCCACCGGAAAAACGGCCTGGGCCGCAGAATCCTGGACGAACTAATAAATCGGGCGAAGACAATCGGCTACACGACGGTGCGACTGGATACCCTTGCACGCCTCACGCCAGCACTTGCCCTCTACGAGTCCTCAGGCTTCCTGAGAATCGAGCCCTACAACTACAATCCCGAAGCTGACATCGTCTACCTAGAAAAACCCCTGTAGTGCCCCCCATCCCTGGGGGCATCTCCTCCGGCACATTCGAGACCCAACAACGCCGAACCCCGAACCTCGAACCTCGAACACTCCCTCGGACCTCGACCCTAGGACCTAGCCTCCCACCACCCAGCCAAGCGCCGCAACAATCATCTTCCGAAACTCAGGCTCGGCGTAGGTCTCCTTCGTGTGTCCGAACCCCGTGTACCAGGCTCGTCCGCCATCGAACTCCCGGCACCAGATGATGGGATGGTCCCCCGGCATCTTCGAGCCCTGATAGGAGCCGGTGTTCAGAGATGCCAGCACCGTCACCTTGCCACGTGGATTGACCTTGTAGTCGTACCACTCGTCCTTGCGCCGAAACTTCGCCGGCCACATGCTTACCGTCGGGTTCTGCGGAGCCTCATTGACAACCTCCGCCTCCTGAATCTGCGGATGGCTCAAGAAATAAGCCCCCACCAGCTCCCCATACCACGGCCAGTTGTATTCCGTGTCCGCCGCGGCGTGGATCCCGATATAGCCGCCGCCACGCTTAATGAATTCCTCCAGCGCCTTCTGCTGCCCCTCATTCAAAACGTCTCCCGTAGTGGAGAGAAAGACCACCGCATCGTACTTGCGCAAATTGTAAGGCGTAAACAACGACGCATCCTCACTCCCCTGAACCGTAAAGCCATGAGCCTTCCCAAGCTCCTGAAACATTTCTTGGCCAGTTGGAATGCTATCGTGCCGGAACCCGGCGGTTTTAGAAAAGACGAGAATGTTCATGTGCGTTGGAAGAAAAGCAAAGGCCGCGACGACTGCCAGCATAAGACGAATATACAGGAACGCGCAGCTCCGCTGCGCATCCGGGTCCCCGCAGCTCCGCTGCGGATACTAGGGCCTGTCAGAAGGCGGCCAAGGTTCACCCGGAAAACGCCACGCCTGACTCGAGTACAACTCCTCAGTGGGATGCCACTGCCCATCGCGCCATAGATACCAGAGCTCGATGGCGGAGCTAGGCACTGTTTTGGTCGAACCATCTTCCAAGACCACTGGATAAACGCCCTTGTTTAAGTCGCTGTGGCCAGACATAGTGGGCATCGGCTTCTCTAATTCCGCCACCGCGTGGTTATGGCAAAACGCTACGACCCGTCCAGGCTCAGGATCAAAGGCGCGGCGCACTGCGATCGTGTTTTCGGTGTGCAACCCGGGTGCGGTCCACGTTCGGAAGGAGTAGTGATTCCAAGCAGTGACATCGTCGCGACTCGGCTCGAGGCACCACACGATGTTTCCGTCCTTCAAATACGGTTCGAGCCCTTTCCAGTCGTTCCAGGGATAGCGATAGCGCCCAGCCGTCGTGTAGCCGCCTGTCCGATCCATATACTGCAGCCAAGCCTCCCCATCGTTATCGCCGCGATACATCTGCACCGCCAGACCGACCTGCCTCAGCCGCGACTCACAACGAGTCAGCTTCGACTTAGCCTTCGCTCGCATGAACACAGGAAACGTGAACGCCGCCAACACCAGAATAATCGCGATCACCACGATTAGCTCCACTAGGCTAAAGCCACGACGTTGCACACAAAGTTGACGCGAACTTCTTCGCAAACGGTTCGAAACCCGCCGGCACCCGCCCCTCCCGGATCATCGGCTCCCCCGCCACTCGCCGTGGCGGGGGTGAAATCTTGGAATCGAGGAGAATTTCTCAACAAAATGAGCGCAACGTGGTTGACAAAAGCTGGTTTCAGCCCTAGTAAGTAGAGGCGCCATCTGCGTTCATCCGCGCCATCTGAGGTTTCTCCCTGAGCCGATGGCCGACGACCCTTCGCTCAGGAAGCAAACCGGGTCTATGTACCGGCTCCCGGGGTGGGAAGGTTGTGCCTGGCAACTTCGTTGACAGGTCAATCATCACTTCACACCCCCTTCGCGGGCTCATGATGATGACGCTTCCGGGATGGAACGTCGGCATCAGCGGGAGCGTAGGGAACTCTCGGGCCCAAGGAATACAGACGGTCCCTGCTCCAAGAATGGCTCAGACACCCTTGACAGGGTGCCGTTTTCGGGGTATAACTTTGAATCGTCA
>JBGGMI010000171.1:0-4624 GCA_041288075.1 Fimbriimonas sp. | reverse complement strand
GGGATCGTTCGTCCTGCGCCTCGCCGCTCGATACCTACGCTTGCGGGGAGCGTCTCGGCCGATGGCTCACCCTGCACTGGTCTGCGGGACATAATCCCTACCCCCTATGCCCTGTCCAAATGAATAAACCGGGGGCGCCGGTCCCTCCTTGCGGCCGATTGAGCGATTCACCCCCGGGGGCATAGCGAATCGGAGGCAGTTGTAAAGTCCAGGATCGGCGAAAGACTCCGGGGGGGCACGGATGCGACACTGGTATAGACAAGCTCATGGTTGGGCGCGAGATTCCTCGGCGTGGCAGAAGTGCGGAGAAGCCATCCCTGACCTCGGAATTCTGCTTCCGCGTCACTTTCGGACCACCCGACGAGCCGAGCAGCGTCTCAGCATGGCGCCGTTGAACACCCCATCGCTTGCCCCCCACAGGTCACGAGAGTGAACATTGATTTGGAACGATCAGGGGGTTGTACCCCTGCAGCGATCCTCCTGGCGCTCGGGATTCTGAAAAAACTTGGAGCAGTCCTGAAAACGCGCAAAAATAGAATAGGATCCTTGTACAACCCTGAGTCCCGCGAATGGAACCGAAATCCAAAGACCAGCTGATCCAGGAGTTGCGTGAACGGGTTTACGCCCTTGAGGAAATCGAGAGCGACCGTGACGCAATCGAGAAGGAACTAAAAAGCACCCGTCAACGGCTACAGCATCTGCTCGCCGTCAGTCCCGCGATTATCTACACGACGAAGGCTTCTGGTGACTATGCCTGTACCTACGTCAGTGAGAATCTCCAGGCGATCATGGGGTATACGCCGCAGGAGATGACCACCGATCCAAAGTGCTGGCCGGACCACCTCCATCCGCAAGACGCTCGGCGCGTTGTCGACGAATGTCCCCGTCTCATCGAGCGAGGCAAAGGAACATTGGAATATCGCTTCCGACGTCGGGAAGGTGGCTACATCTGGATCCTGGACACCTTCAACGTGGTCTATGACGATGCCGGCCGCCCGTTAGAGCTTGTCGGGGCCTGGGCGGATATTACCGACGGCAAACACGCTGAGCAGGCGGCAATTGAGGCTCAGCGATACCTTACGAGCCTGATTGAAAGTTCCTCTGACGCAATCATCTCGACGGACAAGGAAGGGAAGATCGTGCGGGTCAACGAGAGCGCAGAGAGATTGTTCGGCTATCGGGCCAAAGAGGTCATCAGCCAGCCAGTCGCCATGCTCTACGGTAGCGAGGCCGCAGCAAAGGAAGTCTTGCGAGAGATGCGGAAGCGCGGCGGCACTGTGTCCGCCCTTGACAGTGTGGCGCGAGCGAAGGATGGCAGCAGCATTCCCGTGTTGATCTCCGCTTCCATGCTCCATGACGAGGACGGGCGTGAGGCTGGAACGGTTGGCTTTGTAACCGACATGCGGGAACGGAAGCGCGATCAGGAGGCGCTCCAGCACGCATACGATGAACTGGAGAAGCGCGTGGAGGAGCGCACAACCGAGTTGAATACGGCGCGGGAGCGATTCCAGTATCTGCTTACCGTCACGCCCGGGATTATCTACACGACGGAACCTTCGGGCAGTTACACCTGTACCTTCGTCAGCGAGAATGTTGATCCGGTCATGGGCTTTTCTCCCTGGGAGATGATCGAAGATCCGGGCTTTTGGTTTTCGCGCTTGCATCCAGAGGATGCCCCGCGTGTCGCAGCCCAGATGGCTCCCCTCATTGAACGGGGCGGCGGGGCCCTCGAGTACAGATTCCGCAACAGAGCCGGAAACTATATCTGGATCCAAGATACCTTTAGGGTCATTCGCGGTGAGGGCGGCCATCCATTGGAGCTCGTGGGCTCTTGGGCGGATATCTCTTACCATAAGCAGGCAGAACAAGCGCTCGGCGAGCGCATGGCCATCATGAAGGACCTGCAGACTCTCGTCGCTGCCAGCCCCTCGGTCATTTATACGACCACCCAAGCTCAGGACGGCTATGCCTGCCGGTTCGTGAGCGAGAATTTGACCCCGATCATGGGCTATCTGCCGTGGGAGATGCGCGATATCCGACCTTCTGGGCAAAACATGTCCATCCCGAAGACGCTAGAACGCGTATTTGGGGAAGTCAAACGGCTGATCGGTCAGGGAGGCGGGACTGTTGAATACCGGTTTCGGCACCGGCGAGGTCACTATGTCTGGGTTCAAGACAGCTTCACTGTTGTAGCCGACAGGGAAGGCCGCCCAAAGGACATCCTCGCTGTTCTTCGCCACTGGGTGGCAGTGCTCAAGTTGGGAGCAGCCTACCGGCGCGAGCATCGAGGCTTGGTTCGCTGATGAGGACCATTGCAATCACCTCGGTAAGCCTGCGCTTCGCGTCTTGCATCTGGTCGCTTCCTCTTTCTGCCATGCTGCGTATTCGACCTCCTCTGCTGGTGTTAGCGGAAGCTCTACCTCCATCGGCTTTTGTAGACGCCTGGTGGAAGGACCTCTGACTCTCCATCTTCTTCCAATTCAAAATCATGGCGGGCGCCGTCAGGCGCCATTTCATGCCCTAGGTTAGTTTTATTCCTAGGTTCCCCTTCATAGGTTACCCCGCCACTTCTGGCGGGAGGGGTCCCGCCACTTTTGACGTTAGTGGGGAGGGGGGGGTCCCGCCACTTTTGGCGGGTGATAGCGTCCTGCTAGCACCGTGGCATCATCTTGAAGCGGTTCGTTGTCTGGCTCGGCCCCGTTCAATGACTTACGAGCGGCCTCGAAGGATTTCATCGCTCGATATGCATCGAAGCGCGTGGCAGCGGCGTCCGCGATGGCTAGCTCGATCACCGCGCACCAGAGCGCACGGCAGCCGGCGGCCTCCGCATCGAGGTCGATGTCGACGACGGACGCGAGCATCTACGCCGCCTGGGATTGCTGCCTCGCCCGCTCCTCGAGCCAGGCGTCGATGTCGTCCTCGAACCAAACTCTGGTCTGGAGGCCCATCTTGAAGCCGGGAGGGAATGCGACGTTCGGATCGTCGATCCACCGCTTTAGCGTGGGCCAGTTGCGGACGATGTCCCGCGCCTTCAAGTCGCGGAAGCGGATTAGCTTGCGAGACATTCGTGCTCTCCTGCATGACTAGCACGCGGAGGGAACCGTGCGCTCAGGTCGTTTGCGATGTGATGTGTTTGTGCATTTGAAGGGCTGCACGTCCCGGTGCATTTTGCAGGGACTGGCACCTCGCGTCCCGCTTATTAGTTGGGCTGCGTCGTCGGAAATTGTCAAACACGAAAATTAAAGCAGCGCTTTACTTGTGCGCTAGTCGCACCACCTTCTTCGCTGGTGGCGTCAGAACATTCTCGATCAGCGATGCGAGAGCGGCAAGCGCGTGCGCTTTCTCCTCGAAATACGAGTGGCGGTCGAAGGTGCCCTCGACGCCTTTGATGGCGTGACCGAGAACGCGCTCGGCAATATCGGGACGGACGCCAGCGCGCGACATGAGCGAGCGAGCGGTGCGGCGAAGGTCATGTAGATGCCAACCACCGTTCAGTGAGTCGCGATGCTTCCAAGCCTTGAAGTGGGAGTCGCCTCGGCCGGCGAACACGAACGTATTGAGTCGCGGCTGGCGCTCGATGATCTCCAGCGCCGTCGGCGGCAATTTGAGCTCGCCGGCGTTGTTTTTCTCGCGCGCCTCGGTGGAAATACTCCACACGCCGTCCTTCACATCGGCCCAACGCATGCTCGCCACCTTCTGACGCCGCTGTCCGGTGAGCATGCAGAGCTTGATGATGTCGCCGTACGCGCCGGGGATCGACCATGCCTCGCCTATCTCGTCGTCGGTGAGGATGCGCGCCCGCGCGTGCTCCCTGCTCGAGTACCGCTTCATCCCTCGCCGCACGGGCGAGACGTAATTCTCGTTTCGCATCTCGTGCCACTGGAAGATCGTGCTGACGAGCGATAGCACCTTGTCGCTGGTGCGCAGGCCAGCCTCGTCCTCGACCTGATCCTGCAGCAGAGCCACATCGCCGCGCCGGATACCCTCAAGCTCCCTGCTCGCCCACACCGGCAGCACATGCTTCTTGAGCATCCTCCGATATTCATAGTCGGAGCGGAGACCCTTCGCCTCGACGTGGCGCTTGAGCCACTGTTCTGAGGCGGTTCCAAAGTCCACAGGCCCGGTCCTATCCTGCCCTGCCCTGATGCGCCCCATGACCTTTCTGGCCTCCTCGCGGGCGCTATCGATGCCGAGGTCGGATGCCTTGCCGAGGGTGGTCCAGATTTGCTTCCCGCGCAGATCGCGCGCGACGACGACGAACGACTTCGAGCCGGTCGGCATGACCCTGATGTAGTGGCCTGGTAGCTGTGGGTCTGGGTGGGCGTACAGCTTGGCGCGAGGCTTCAATGCCGCCACGCCTTTGTCGGTGAAATTGCGTGCCATCTGGTCCCCGTGCTAACGGCCTTGCTAACAAACTGGCCGCTAATTCGTGCTAACGTGGTGCTAACGAGTGCTAACACTCATAGCGTGGTTATTAGCTGATTTTCAAGGGGTTTAGTGGCTAAAACGGGTCCACCGTCCGGAGGCAAGCTTCCCAGCGCCGAGCGCGGTGAAGTTGCCATTTTGTGACCTGCGACTCTCGGCACACACAAGCCTAAAGGCCAAAGCTTTGCAAGCCTCCGCG
>JBGGMI010000170.1:0-12841 GCA_041288075.1 Fimbriimonas sp. | reverse complement strand
AAGAACCGCCCGAACGGCCTGCGGCCGAACCTGATGCAGATGCTGGTCGACATGAAGCCCAAATTCCTCCGCTTCCCGGGCGGCAACTACCTGGAGGGCAACACGTTCAAAGACCGATTCCCCTGGAAGGACACCCTCGGCCCGCTGGAGCAGCGCGCCGGACATCAGACGCCGTGGGGCTACCGCTCCACCGACGGGATGGGCATGATGGAGTTCCTGCTTTGGTGCGAGGACATGGGCGCGAAGCCGGTGCTCGGCCTGTTCGCCGGATACACGCTCAACAAGGATTACGTCAAAGAGGGCACCGAGCTTAACGGCTTTGTTCAGGACGCGCTCGACCAGATCGAATACGTCATCGGAGATCCCGTGCGAACCAAATGGGGGGCGCGAAGAGCCAGCGACGGGCATCCCGCTCCGTTTCCCCTGGAGCACGTCGAGGTCGGCAATGAGGACGGCTTCGACGATTCCGGCTCGTATGAGGGCCGATTTGTCCAGTTTTACGACGCGATCAGAAAGAAGTATCCGAAGCTCCGGATCATCTCCTCAACCGGCGGCAAGGACTATCTGGGGGCCAAGTTTCCTATCACGCGACGCCGTCCCGACCTTTGGGATGAACACTACTATTCGGAGTCGTGGGACATGATGGGCCTCGCGACCCGGTACGACGACTACGACCGAAAGGGCCCCAAGGTCTTCGTCGGGGAATGGGCCGCGCACGACACCCTCGCACCGTGGCAGGCGGGGCCGCAGGCGGGACCGACTCCCAACATGAAGTGCACCCTGGCCGATGCCGCGTTCATGACCGGCCTCGAGCGCAACTCGGACGTGGTGGAGATGGCTTGCTACGCTCCGCTGCTGGTCAACGTCAATCCCGGCGGCCGTCAATGGTCGCTCAACCTCATCGGCTACGACGCCCTCGACGTCTTCGGCTCGCCCTCCTATTACGCCCAGAAGATGTTCGCCGAGAACCTCGGCAACCGCAGCGTGCCGCTCACGTTGAGCAATGTGCCGACGCAGAGCAAGGAGAGCCGCACGCTTCCGGGGCTGTTTGCGTCTGCGACTCGCGATTCTAGGACCGGGGCTCTTTACGTGAAGTTGGTGAACGCGCTGGCGACGCCACAAGAGGTAGCGTTCAGTATTCGCGGTGGTGACATCGCTTCGGATGGAACGATGACGGTGCTTCGCAGCGACGACCTGAAGGCGATGAATTCGATTCTTGAGCCGAGGAAGGTTGTGCCGGTGAGGTCCAGCGTGAGCGGCTTGGGAGCGGCTTTTCAGCGAACGCTGCCGGGGTATTCGGTGTCGGTGTTGGCGCTCCGCGGCTCGAAGTGAAAGGACCGCAGCTCCTGCATCAAAAGCGGTTCCGAATTGCGCTACTACTCACCGGCCCCTCTAGGGGTTGGGATGGTAGTAGTGGCCGAGTTTGCCCGCCCAACACCTAGGGGCCTCCGCCCGGGAAACCTCCAAAACCCCCGCTGCGCCGCATGAGGCTGCAACGTCGAAATCCGAGAAAGTAAATCTGTCATCTACAGAAGTAGAAGTCAAAACAAGATTTTGTCAACCACTTTCAAAAACTTTTCTCCTGGCCTAGTCGCTTATTGTTGACCGTCTCGACGTGGAGAGGCACGGACTAAACCCGAACGAAAGAATCCCGATTCACCCGAATCACCCCCTTCATCCCACTCACCCTCATCCCGAACCGCCCCCCGCACAATTGCCAGCCGCCGAGCAGCCAAAAAGTGTATGGATGTGCTTTCACACATCCACCCATGCACACATTCGCCTCACTCCTGGGTCGAAGATCTACCGATTTTGGGGCACTGCGGGTCACGACCGGAACGGTCGAAGGAACAGGTAACGTGCCGATCAGCCGCGGAGACATTTAAGCCATGCAATCCTACAAAGTTGGAACCATCGTCGGTAGCCTTTCCTCGACTTCGATCAACCGTAAACTTGCCGAAGCCCTCATCAAGCTTGCCCCGGAAGGCATGGTGTTCGAGGAGATTTCCATCAAGGCTCTGCCGCTCTACAGCAGCGACTACGACAGCGCGTATCCCGAGGTCGCGAAGGATTTTAAGGGATGCGGTGAGCAGGTCCCACGCGATTCTGTTCGTTACGCCGGAATACAACCGGTCGATTCCGGGTGCACTCAAGAACGCCATCGACTGGGGGAGCCGGCCTTGGGGCACCAATTCATTTGCGAGAAAGCCATCTGCCGTGATTGGAACCTCTCCCGGCGCAATCGGCACGGCGGTGGCTCAGCAGAGCCTTCGAAGTGTCTTGAGCTTTCTCAATGCGCCCCAGATGAACTCGCCGGAGGCGTACATCACTTACAGCTCGGGTTTGATCGATGAACATGCGAACGTGACGAACCCTTCTACAGAGGCATTCCTTCGCAACTATATGAACGAATTCCACGACTTCATTGCGAGAGTTCTCACGGTCTTACCGCCGGAAGAAACCGCGTGCCCCCGGGACTAGCGGCTCGGGTTCCGATTTGGCTTTCTCAAATCGCTTATGAGTTGTAGGACTACAGGCGTGGATCGACTGGCTCACTTTCCATGGCTAGGACTCCGAAGACGCACTCGTGGACTCTTCTAAGGGGCTCCCGTTTCACGAATCTTTCTAGGGCTTCGATGCCGAGGGCGAACTCGCGGAGGGCCATGGAGCGTTTGACTCCTAGGCCGCGCTTGCGGAGGCGGTCTAGGTTTTCGGGGACGGTGTATTCGGGGCCGTAGATGATTCTCAGGTACTCGCGGCCCCGGCATTTGACGGCGGGCTGGAGGAGGCCTTTCGGGCCGTGGGCTATGAAGTTGAGAGGTTTCACGACCATCCCTTCCCCGCCCTTGTTGGTCAGCTCTTCCCACCAGGCGATGGCGTCGGTTACCTGGGCTTCATCGTTGGTGTTCACCACCTTGTACGGCGTGGCGAAGAGGAGGCCGTCTCCGCAGAAGCGGGCGAGGGTTTCCATGTGCCAGGTGTGGGGGCGGTGGGTGTGGAGGGTGCCTTCGGTGGCGAGGATGTGGAAGGGGGCGAGGCGGTAGTCGTCGAGGTTGTTTACGGTCCAGCAGTAGCGGCGGTAGCTGTCCACGTATGCATCGGCTAGCGCTCCGCGGGCTTCTACGCGTTGCTTGAGCTCGTCGAGGCCCAGCGCGGCGGCGGCGGGGGAGCTTAGGAGCGCGGTGGCGGCGCGGGTCGCGTGGATGGCGGCGGTTCCCACGGGGGCGTATTGCTGGCGAAGGAGCTGCTGGGCTTTGGCGGACCAGGGCATCAGCTCGGCGTCGAGGATGATCCAGTCGGTATTCAGCTCTTCCCAAAGGCCGGCGCTGGTGATGCCTTGGCTTACCCTTTGGAGCAGCTCTTGCTCGAGTTTGGCGTCTTCGAAGAAGCGTCTGCCGGTCCGGGTGAGGATGGTTCCGATGCCCTCGTCTACGATTCCGAAGCGCTGCACGGCAGTCTCCTCGGTTCGGCAGAGGATGACTACGGCTCGCGAGCCCATGTGCTTTTCCTCGCAAACGATGGTCTCGACGCCGTTGTCTCTGTAGTAAGCGATGGCTTGATCCGGGTATTCCAGATAGCCTTCCTTGAGGCTCGTCTCGGATGGGGACATGGTGGGCGGGAGGTACACGAGCCACTTGGGGTTGGCGGCGAAGCGGCTGATCGTCTCGATCGCGGCGGTGGCATTCTCCTCTCGAATCGTGACTTTTTGGCGCAGACCCGTGTCGATGAGGCGCTTTCCGGCGATGTCTTCCAGGTCGAGCACGTCGTCGACGGTGTGCTGGGCGGATAGGCTTTCGGTTGGCTGCAGGAAAGGTTTCTTCGAGACTGCGTATTCCCTTCTTGCTTTCACGCTGACGAGCTCGCGCTCTGGATAGCGAAGGGCGGTGAGGCTTCCGCCGAAGACGCAACCGGTATCGATGTTGATCGTTCCGTTCAGCCACTCCGGCTCCGGGATGGGAGTGTGGCCGTACACGATCATGGCTCGGCCACGGTAGTCGGTGGCCCAGGGGTAGCGCACGGGGAGCCCGAACTCGTCGGTCTCGCCGGTGGTGTCGCCGTAGAGGCAGAAGTCCTTGACCCTTGAAGACGCGCGGCCGTGCATGTCTTCTCTCAGGCCCGCGTGGGCGACGACCAGCTTCCCGCCGTCGAGGACAGCGTGGCTTACGAGAGAGTCGAGGAACTTGACGACTTGGCCCTTGAACTCTTCCGGTTCCTTCTCGAGCTGATCGATGGTCTCTTGGAGTCCGTGGGCGATGCTGACGTTGCGGCCGCGCAGGTAGCGGATGAGCTTGACGTCGTGGTTGCCGGGCACGGCGAGGGCGGCTCCGGTGCGCACCATGCTCATCGCGAGCTTGAGGACTCTTGGGGAGTCGGGTCCGCGGTCGGTTAGGTCGCCGACGAAGATGGCTTTTCTTCCTTCGGGCGGGGTGACTTGGTAGAAGACGGGGAGCGCGCTTAGGCCGGCGAACGGGCGGGCTCCTACCGGTTCGGTTTCCAGCTTTTGCGGCTCGGAGACCTCTTCGATCTGGTAGCCCAGGTTGATAACGAGTTCGAACAGCTCGTCGGCGCAGCCGTGCACGTCACCGATGATATCGAAGGGGCCGGTGAGTTCGGTGCGATCGGGCCAGAGGGGGACTCGCTCGATTGTGGCTTCTTGGACGTCCTGCTCGGTTCGGAAGCTGTAGACGTACTTGAAGCCCTCCTTTTCGAGGCGACCCCATGCTCGTCGCAAATCACGGATTTGGTTCTTGATGACGTGGGGGCCGAACTGGCGGTCGGGCCTGGTCTCGTTGCGTTTGTGGCAGATGGACTCGGGGAGGTCGAAGACGATGGCGCAGGCGGGGACGTGGAATTCGTCGGCTAATGCGATCAGGGATCTTCTGGCGTTCTCTTGAACATTGGTTGCGTCGACTACCGTGAGGAGGCCGCGCTTTAGGCGCTTTCGGACGATGAAGTGGAGGAGATCGAAGGCGTCGTTTGTGGCGTCTTGCGCGTTTTCGTCGTCGGAGACGATGCCTCGACAGCCGTCGCTGCTGACGACCTCGGTCGGCAGGAATTTTTCGCGGCCGAAGGTGGACTTGCCGCAGCCGGATGGGCCGACTAGGAGCACGAGAGAGAGCTTGGGGAGGGTGACGGTTATGCTAATTTGAACACCCCCATTTGGCTTGGTGCGCCGAATTGCTCGCTGATGGGGCCGATCGGGTGGAAGTCGACGGAGTAGCCGTGCCGCTCGCCAACTCCTCTCGCCCATGCTTCGAACTCTGGACGCGTCCATTCAAAGCGGTGATCGGGGTGGCGGAGTTTTTCCGGATCAAGGGTCTCGAACAGGGCGTTGTATTCCTTGTTCGGCGTCGTGATCACGACCGTTGATGGGCGGGCGAATTCGAAAACCGCGCGCTCCATGGAGACGAGCCTTGGGGTGTCGAGGTGCTCGATTACTTCGACGATCGCGGCGGCGTCGTAGCCCTGGAGGCGCTTGTCTCGGTAGACCAGCGAGCCGTGGATGAGCTTCATGCGTGCGGCTTGGCGCTCGGGCAGGCGGTCGAGCTTGAGGCGGCGGCTGGCTCTTTCGAGGGTGATGATTGAGACGTCCATGCCGACGATTTCTTTGAACTGCTTCTCCTTAAGGAGGTGACGCAGGAGCTTCCCTTCCCCGCAGCCGAGGTCCAGGACCCTATGGGCGCCGCTGGCTTTTAGGACGTCGATGACTGCCAACAGTCGCTGATCGTGCAGGGAGATTGGCTTCTCTACTTTCTCTTCTTCGGCGTCGGCTGCTTCGTCGAGCTCCTCGGATTCTGGGAGGCCTTCGTTGAGTCTGTCGAGGGCCTCTTTGGTGAGGCTCGGGTCTCTTCGGAGGTAGCGTTTGGAGATCTCCTCCTTGAGTGGATGGGTAGGGAGCCAGTCGCTGGCTCTTCGCACCAGCTTGTCCACTTCGTCTCGTCCGATGTAATAGTGCTTGCGGTCGTCCAGCACGGGGATGAGGACGTAGAGGTGGCGGAGGAGGTCTTTGAGGGTGACGGTTCCTTCCAGGATGAGGTGGAAGTAGGGGGACTCGCCCCAGTCGGGGAAGGTGTCGTCCAGAGGGAGCCTTTCGGCGGTGACGGTGTAGCCGAGGGGCTCAAAGAGGCCGCGCAGGAACTTCTCGCCGCCTCTTGCGGGGAGGACGGGGATTTCGGCTCTTAGCGGGATGGCGGTTTCGGCGAGCTCTGGGCGCTCCTTGCTGATGCCGCTCATAGCGGTGGAGAAGAACTCGGCGATGGCGTTGCTGAGGAAGGAGGAGGCTACGTAGGGGCGGTCGTTAACGTACTGGTCGAAGGCTCCGTCGGTCTTGCCTTTGCCTCTTACTAGGGCTACTGTATCGATTTCTACGATGACGGCGACAGTGCAGCGCTCTTCGGTGGCTTCGGGATAGAAGAGGTGGGCTTTGCCGGCGGCGAGCTCGGCCGTTAGGGCGCGTGCGGGGTTTTTCCGCAGGAGGTGGCCCAGGTCGGTGGCGGGCTTATGGGTGGTGGTGATCGTGAGGATCATGAGCTATGGTTGAGCGAACAAACAAAGCTACCCGCGCTCGCGCACTTGAAGAACTCTGGCAGTTTTGCGGTCTGGTGCCAATTCTGTTTTGAGCAGGGATTCGCAAGAAATCGACAAGCGCTCGTGAAGAGCCTTTGCCGTCCGAAGGGTGAGGCGGCGTTTGTTGTTTAGGAACTCGGAAACTCGACTTTCAGCACCAAAGAGCGGTGCTAAATCCCGCTGCGTTAGCCCCAGATCGGCCATCCTTTGCTTCACCGCTGTCACTGCGTCGGGAGCTTCAATGGGGTGCTCTCGGTTCTCGTAGTGCTCGATCAGGTCGGCGAGCAGATCGCGTGTCGTTGCTTCTGGCGTGCCATCTTTGGCGTGGATGGCCGCTCGAAAGGCCTCAACCGCCTCGTGGAGATCCTGATCCGTTCTTATTGGTTTGAGGGTGTATTTCATTTATTATGGTGATCGAGAATCCCTCTGAACTACCGTTTGGAAACAAGCTCTGCGGTAAGGTTTACCCGGCGGTGGTGGATGAGCCTAAGAGATCTGAAGAAGCACCTTCGTGCGCATGGATGCGAGTTGCTGCGTGAGGGAAAGGAGCACTCGATTTACATCAATCCTGCAAACGGAAAGACGGCGGCAGTTCCTAGGCATGTTGAGATCGCCACTGTAACGGGACGCAAGATTTGCGATGAGCTCGAAATCCCGCGCATGGCGGGGCGCTAGCTGGCGAGCTGGATCGTTTCGACGTTTCCAGGAATCGTGCCCTTGATCGCGAGGTCACGTCGTGCGGCGCACAGTTCGGTGAAAGCATCCATGACATTCAGGCGTGCTTCTTCTTTTGTTTTGCCTTGAGAGATGGCGCCGGGCATCTCAGCGACCTCGGCAACCCACCAGCCATCGTCGCTCCATTCGTAGACGATTGTTATCGCGCTCACGAATTTAGTATACGACTGCCCATGCATGGTTGAGCGAGGAGACGCGGAACATCACGCGAGACACTGTATATGCTAAGACGCCCCTCGAGTTGAGGGGCGACTTTGATTTCCAGGAGGAGATGCCTTCAGGATGAAGGCACTACTTTTAGGCTGCTGGTGCTTCTTCGGCGTGTCCGCTGCCCTGGGTGTGGACGGGGTGGCCGACGTTGTCGAAGTCCTTCTTGGTGATGAACTTGCACTTCATGGGAAGCTTGTGGATGGCGAGGCGCATGGCTTCTTTGGCCACGTCCTCGGCGACTCCGTTCATCTCGAACAGAATTCTGCCTGGCTTGACGACAGCTACCCAGCCTTCCACCGGAGCCTTACCCTTACCCATACGGGTTTCGAGTGGCTTTTTGGTGTAGGACTTGTCGGGGAAGATGCGGATCCAGACTTTTCCGCCACGCTTGATGTGGCGGGTCATGGCGATACGGGCGGCTTCGATCTGGCGGGAGGTGACCCATTGTGGCTCGAGAGCCACAATGCCGAACTCACCGAACGAGATCGTGTTGCCCTGGGTTGCGCGGCCCGTCATGCGGCCGCGGTGCATCTTACGACGCCCTTCTTTAACTCTCTTGGGCATTAACATTAGGCTTCACTTCCTGTTGCCGGGGCGGCTTCTTCAACCGGTGCGGGCTCGGCTGCCTTGGTCTGAGCGAATGCCGGTTGATCCTGAATCGGCTCTTCGCCTCTTCGGGACGGCTTCTTCTTCTCAGGAGCTTCGAGCTCTCGGAGGCGCTTCTCGGGGAGAACTTCGCCCTTGTAGATCCAGACCTTCACGCCGACCGAGCCGTACATCGTGTGCGCGGTGGCCACGCCGTAGTCGATGTCCGCACGGATCGTGTGGAGCGGGATCTTGCCAGTCTTGTCGCCTTCCGATCGGGCGATTTCAGAGCCGCCGAGTCGTCCGGAGACGAGAATCTTGATGCCGCGGCCATTGAGGCGCATGACACGCGTCATGGCTTGCCGCATGGCGCGACGGTGGCTGATTCGCTTTTCGAGCTGGACGGCGACGTTCTCGGCGACGAGCTGGGCGTCGAGCTCGGGCTGACGGACTTCGGTGACGTTCACTTGAACGACCGAGGTGGGGTCTTCCCTTCGCACGAGCATGTTCAGCGTGTCGGTGAGCTCATCGATGCCCTTGCCGCCTCGTCCGATGATGGCTCCGGGCCGCGCGGTGAAGATGGTCACCTTGATGCGGTTGGCGGCGCGCTCGATCTCGACTCGGCTGACGTTGCCCTTACCTGTACGATGCTTGATAAAATTCCGGATTCGGTGGTCCAGCAGAAGCGCCGGGCCATACCCCTTCTTGCCGAAGTACCAGTGGCTGTCGAAGCCACGGATTACCCCGACGCGGAAGCCTACCGGATGGATTTTCTGTCCCATTAGGCTTTCTCCTCTGAGGCCGGGGCCTCGGTCTCGGTCGCTTCGCCTTCAACGGTCGCCGTTGGCTCTGCGGTCACTGCACTCTGCGCGGCGCCACCCTCTTCAGGAGCGTCGCTGGCGGTTACCGGCGTCGCTTCCTCGGGGGCTGCTGCTACTACTTCTTCGATGTCCGTGTCCGTCGTCTCACCTGGTGTTACCGGCGACTCTTCCTTGGCCTTCTTCGCGCTGGCACCCTTCTTGCCCTTTGTGGGAGCGGCGAAGGTCGGCCTTGGCTTGGCCTTGGTGCCGTGAGGCTTGACGGCCGCTTCGGGATCGAAGTCTTCGACGACCACGGTGATGTGGCTGGTCTTCTTTAGGATCCGGTTGGCGCGTCCCATGGCTCTCGCCTGGATTCGCTTCTGGCGGGGGCCTTCGTCGACGGTGATGATCGAAACTTTTAGCTGCTCAGGGTCGAGTCCGTTGTTCTCGATGGCGTTTGCCACGGCGGAGATCAGGACCTTGCGAAGCTGATAAGCGCTCTTGCTCGGGTGATAGCGAAGGAGGGCGGCTGCCTGCACGGCGGTTTTGCCACGGATCTCGTCCGCAACGATGCGCACCTTTCGGGGCTGCACCTTGACATATTTGGCTACTGCTCTTACTTCCATTAGCGGAGTTTGGTTCCCCTCTCCGCCAGGCCGCCTGCGTGGCCGCGGAACGTTCGCGTCGGAGCAAACTCGCCGAGCTTGTGGCCGATCATGTTCTCGGTGACGAATACCGGCACGTGCTTGCGTCCGTCATGGACGGCGAAGGTGTGGCCGATGAAATCGGGCGTGATCGTCGATCGGCGGCTCCAGGTTTTAATCAGCCGCTTCTCGTTCTTAGTGTTGAGGTCGGTCACCTTTTTCATGAGGTGATCGTCCACGAAATATCCTTTCTTTAAACTTCTTGCCATTCGTGTTCCTGTTGTTAACGGGTTGACCCGCAAGTTAACAGCCTCGCCACTCCATCGGTGACGACAGCCAACGAATGATACCTCAGCCGAGCCGCCCTACAGCGTCGCCATATCAATGACGAAGCGATAGCGCACGTCGCTCTTCATCATTCGCTCATAAGCCTCGTTGATCCCCGACATCGGGATCACTTCGATCTCAGCCGTAATACCATGCTCGCCGCAGAAATCCAACATCTCCTGAGTCTCGCGAATTCCTCCGATAAGGGAGCCGCTAAGCGAACGCCTCTGCATCACGAGTGGGAAGGCGGCCAGCGGAGACGGTTCAGGAATCCCCAACAGAACCATCCGCCCATCGCGCTTCAGAAGCCCAAGATAGCCATGCAGGTCGTGAGCAGCGGAGACCGTATTGAGGATGAGCTCGAACTGCCCCGCATGGGTATTGAAAACCTCCGGGTCATTCGTCGCGATAAAGTCGTCCGCACCCAGCGCCATAGCGTCAGTCCGCTTCCCCGCCGAATGGCTGAGAACAGTAACGTGCGCTCCCATGGCCTTAGCCAACTTGACCCCCATATGCCCGAGCCCACCGAGGCCCATCACCGCCACCTTCGTCCCCGTCTTCACTCCGAAGTGGCGAAGCGGCGAGTAGGTCGTGATGCCCGCGCAAAGCAGAGGAGCCGCCGCATCGAGCGGAAGGCCATCCGGGATGCTGACCACGTAATTCTGGTCGACGACGATCTTCTTGGAATAGCCACCAAACGTGACGCCGCCATCCTTTTCAGGCGAGTTGTAGGTGAAGGTGCCCCCCGCGCAATATTGCTCCTCCCCTTCCGCGCAGTTGGCGCAACTCCGGCAAGAGTCGACGATGCAGCCGACGCCCACGTTATCTCCTACTTTAAACTTACTGACCTCGCTACCAACCGCTGACACAACGCCTACGATCTCGTGTCCCGGAACCATCGGATAAACCGAGTTCCCCCACTCGCCGCGAGCGAAATGGATGTCCGTATGGCACACGCCGCAAAAGAGAATCTCGAGTTCGACATCCTCGGAACCGGGCACACGTCGCGTAATCGAAAAAGGTGCAAGGGGAGCGGTCTCGGACTGGGCAGCATATGCGGCGACGGTGTTTTCCATGAACTTGCAATTATACGCTGCCTTATCACGCCTGAAGCCGATTCGCCTCGCCCTCTTCCAAAACCCTTGTGACTTGCGGGCCCGCGGAACTGTAAAGGGTTTGATCTGAAGTTGCGGCGGCCTCAATTTGATCGGCCAGGTCTTTGAAGCGACGTTCTGCTCGGGTCTGGGAGGAATTGAACATCGTTAGCAGGAGCCCTACTTCAGCACCGAGAATCGTGAGGACAGTTATGAACTCGGTCACCGAAATCCCTTGTTTCGATGATGCTCCAAGGCCGACGATGAGCGATAGGAAGAAGCAAATGGACCACAAGACGGTCAAGATGGCTTTGCTTTCGCCGCGGTTCACGTTGATTTCTATTCGCGAGCTGGAGCCATCATGCGAGAGCCTCGTGATGATTCTCTCGCCGTTGTTTGCGCTGGTCCACTCCTGCGAACCGTCGGCTCGATCGCGGATCGTGCCGGTGATGCCCACGTACGCCTCCATTTGATCCACCACTCGTTCCCAGCCGACATCTCCAACCCGGAACGGGAGTTGGCGCACGAAGTGGTGCACCCACCTGTTGCGTTTCTCACCTACTCTTCTGCCAGCGTCGTATTGGGCAGCGGCCAAAGCAACTTTAGAAGGATCTAAACCAATTTCCGTGGCTACCGATTGCATCTCTGCCAGCGTGACGCTTTCTCCGGATGCACCCCTTCCGGGCTCTCGAAGCTCCTGTGCGAGCTTCATGATCTCTCTCATTTCGGCAGGTGTGTAGCGGCGCATTTTTTACTCAGCAAGCAATCGTATCACGATTGTGCATCCGACCAAATTCACCGGCTAGCCGTTGTGACGGACACAAAAAAAGCCCTCCACAAGATTGTGGAGGGCTCTTAGGTCTGGCGCTTACTTCTTGCCGCGTCGGCGAACAATGAACTTGTCACTGCCCTTGTTGTGCCGTGTCTTCTGGCCGAGGGATTTGTTGCCCCAGCGGTCGACGGGACCCTTCTTTCTTCCGACGGGCGACTTCGCCTCACCACCACCGTGTGGGTGATCGCGAGGGGATTTGACGACGCCTCGGACGTGTGGCTTGCGGCCGAGGCCGCGCGCCTTGCCGGCTTTACCCAGCGATTCGTTTTCGTGCTCGGCATTTCCAACCTCGCCGATCGTTGCCCGGCAGGTGTTGAAAACCATTCTCATCTCGCCGCTTGGCAGTCGAAGGGTGACGTAGTTGCCTTCCTTCGCCATGACCTGAGCGGATGCTCCGGCGGATCGCACCATCTGGCCACCCTTGTTGGGCTGCATCTCGATGTTGTGAACCAGCGTTCCGAGCGGGATGTTCTTCAGGGCGAGCGCGTTGCCCGGAAGGATGTCTGCACCCTCTCCGCTCTGAACCATTCGGCCCACGGCCAAATTCTTGGGAGCCAGGATGTATCGCTTCTCTCCGTCGGTGTAGTGGAGGAGTGCGATGCGGCAGGTGCGGTTCGGATCGTATTCGATCGCTGCGACCTTCGCGGGGAAAGCGTCTTTGTCCCGCTTGAAGTCGATGATCCGATACTTGTTCTTGTTGCCGCCGCCCCGGTTGAAGGAGGTGATTCGGCCCTTGTTATTTCGGCCGCCGGACTTCGGCTTTGCCATGAGGAGCGTCTTTTCGGGCTTCCCCTTCGTAATCTCCGCATAGGTCGACGATATCATGTGTCGCCGTCCCGGAGACGTTGGATTCATTTGCTTGACTGGCATGTTAAAACCTAAACTTTTCTTTGGAGCGTCGGCAGATAGTCGGACAGCAAGCTGCCCCTGACCCATAGAGCCGAACCCGCAGATATTACCCGATGTTTAGGTCCGAGGGTCGGGGTGCGGCTAAGCGGTTCGTCTCGTCATGCTTCGGCGGTCGGCGGTTCCTCGACGTTCGATTTC
>JBGGMI010000169.1:0-7896 GCA_041288075.1 Fimbriimonas sp. | reverse complement strand
TGGCCGGATCATCCCTTTAACACCGCGAAGGGAGGGTTTTTGAAGAACGCGGAGGATTTCTTTACGGACAAGGAAGCGAAGCGGCGAGCGAAGATGTGGCTGCGCTATGCGGTTGCTCGGTACGGACACTCGCAGAGCTTGATGGCGTGGGAGCTTTTCAACGAGGTTGAGTGGGTGGATGCTCGGTATCAGAATCGTTGGGAAGACATCGAGGCGTGGCACAAGGAGATGGCCGACTACCTCCGCTCGATCGATCCGTACAAGCACCTGATCACGACCAGCTCGGCGATGGATCGGCCTGCACTCTGGACGGCGATGGATTACGTACAGCCGCACACCTATCCTTCCAATGTGACGGCGGCGGTCGGCGGGTTCGTGATGCCGAAGGACAAACCAGGGTTCTTTGGTGAGTTTGGACCGCCGGACACCTCGGAGGCTGCCCTGGCCCGGGGAGTGAAGGACGGGATTTACGCGGGAATGCTCAGCAATCATGCGGGGGCGGCGCAGTATTGGCAGTGGGACCTGGTGGAGAAACGGAACCTTTATCCTCTCTACAAAACTGCTTCGCTGGTGCTGCAGGAGAGCGGGCTTGCTTCGCGACCCATTGCCCGGCCAACTGCCGTCACCGTGGGCACGAGTGGATCTGCTTCTCTTTCGTTCGGGCCCGGCAAGGGATGGGAGAAGGCGGAGAAGACGACCTTCGATCTGCCGCGCGATGCGAGTGCGACGGAGCTGGCGAAGCTGCCGGCGTTTCTGCAAAGCTCCACAAGCGGCAACAAGGCGATGTTCCCTGAGCCCCTCGTTTTTCGCTTTACGGCGACTAAGCCCGGGGTGTTTCGACTGGCGATTCAGCAGATATCGAAGGCGGGCGCTGCGATCAAGGTGTTCGCGAACGACAAAGAGGTCGCCGCGAAGAGCTGGCCCGGTGCGGAGAAGGAGACCAACGTTCGCGACGTGCTGGAAGCTCCCTTCCCTGCAGGGGCGAACGTCATTCGCGTCGAGAATAACGGGGCGGATTGGGCGAATATGCGTTCCTTCGAGTTCACCGACCTTGCGCCCCAGGTCTCGGCGATGGTGCTCGGCGAGACCGACTGGATGATGGCTCGGGTGATGCGTGTGGCGGGTGTCGAGCAGTTGCCGACGGCTTCGCTAGGCGGCGTGCCGGTGGGCGATGGAAATTACGACCTTACGGTGATCGATTTGGAGAATGGGGACCTCACAAGATCTCTTGTCCGGGTGGAGAAAGGGAGCTTGAGTGGGTACAAGTTGACGTCGCCGGATTCGATGTTGATCCTAAAGCGAAAGCTCCCGTAGACCCGGGATGGTTCGTACCCGGACAGCGGCGTAGGAACGGATTGTGCCTCCTCGAAGAGGTTTGGGCTGGTGAGAGGCCGCCGCCCGGGTACGAACCATACCGGGGCAACAGGCTAGTGAAAGGCCGCTGCCCGGGTACGAACCATCCCGGGGTTACAGGGGATTAGAGGCCTAATCCGTAGCCGCGCACGAAGCCGATGCATTGGCCGACATCTGGCACAGAGTTATCCCAGTTGTATTCGTACTCAATCGACATCGACCCCATAAACTTCATCTTCCGATACTCGCGCAGAATCCCGGCCATGTCGGAGACGCCGGTTCCAAACGGCACATCATGCCCTTCCGGTGAAAACTCATTCAGGTCCTTCAAGTGGCTGCTGACGATGCGTCCCTTCAACGTCTTGATCGCATCCACAGGCTTGATGCCAGATCGCACCCAATGCCCGGTGTCCGCGCACGATCCGATCCGTGCGTCACGGTCCTTGACCAACGAGTAGACATAGGCGGGATCCCAAACCTTGTAATTCGCATCGTTGGCGCGCCTGGGATGGTTATGAAAGCCAACGCGGATGTCATACGCCTTAACCATCTTCTCGATCGTGTCCAGCGACTCCGTCGACTCCGTGTTCAAGATCCCGATGTCCATCTTCTTGGCCCACTCGAACAGCTTGCGAGCATTGTCCTCGTTCTTGTCGATCCCAACGACCCCGAAGGCGACCGCCTTGACGTGGTGCTTTGCCAGATGCTCTTTCAGCTTCGTGATCGCATCCTCGCTCATGTCCGGTCCCATCGAGCCGAGGTCCGCACTCACCTTTTGGCCAGGAAAGAACTCAATCGCCTTCCCTCCAGCCATCGCGGTCTTCTCGACAGCCTCGAAGGCGGTGAACTTGTTAAAGGTCCAGGCCTGAACGCCAAGCAGGAATCCAGAGGTGCGATAGTCGTCGAGGTTTTGGTCGGGAGTGGTCATGGTCATTGCGGCAGCGAGGCCGAGAGCTACAGAGATCATCCTGTCTATCTTAATCCGTCTGCCCCGCATAATGGGCTATGAAGCGCCGCCAAGTTCCGAAATGGGTGTGGATCGTTGCGGCGGTCGTCGGAATCGGCATTATTGCGTCCATGTTCGTGCCCTTGGTCGATGTTGTGGTCAAGATTAGCGGCAGCGAGGGAGAAGATTCTGCCGAATAATGGCGTGCGGGTAGCCGACACAGGCGAATCAGCGCTATCCTTCAGTTGATGTCCCATCAGCCATCGAGACGCGAATTTCTTATCGGCGGCACCGCCATCCTGGCCGGAGCCGCTCTTCCCTCCTTTTCTTTTGCCCAAGGCCGACGAGGTGATCGGCTCCGCTTTGCTATTGTCGGTGTCGGCGGCCGAGGCAGCGCCAATCTGGCCAGCGCAGGTAAGCACGGCGACGTCGTCGCGCTTTGCGACGTCGACGTAGCCACCCGAGCGAAAGCCTTAGTCGAGTATCCGGACGCTTCGACATTCGAGGATTACCGAAAGATGCTCGACTCGATGCGCGGCCAGATCGATGCCGTCGTCATCAGCACTCCCGACCACACCCACTTCCCCGCCGCCGCGATGGCGATGGACTTTGGCAAGCATGTCTACTGTGAAAAGCCGCTCACCCGAGCTATCGGGGAGTCGAGAAAGCTGCAGGAGATCGCTCGTCGCAAACGCGTGGTGACGCAAATGGGCAACCAGGGTACGGCAGGCACCGAGCTGCGGAAGGCGGCGGCGCTGATCAAATCCGGAGCTTTCGGGACGGTGAAGGAAGTCCACTGCTACACCAACCGGTCCGGCGGCTGGTGGCCGCAGGGAGTCGAGAGGCCGGCACCGGCAAGGACCCCAAGGACGGTCGACTGGAACCTCTGGATCGGCACCGCGCCCATGCGGCCGTATGCCCCTGGTTATCACCCGTTCGCGTGGCGCGGCTGGTGGGACTTCGGCTCCGGCGCTCTGGGCGATATCGGATGCCACTGCATGAACCTTCCGTTCATGGCGCTTGATTTGCGCGATCCGATTGCGGTGAGCGCCAAAACGTCCGGACACAACCGCGACAGCTTCCCGAGTTGGTCGGTTGTGACGTACGAGTTCCCGAAGCGAGGCAATCGCGAGGCGGTGAACCTGTATTGGTACGACGGCGGCAAGAAGCCTGAGCAAGCGCTGGCGCCTGGAGTCGACTACGGCGGCAACGGCTGCTTGATCGTCTGCGAGAAAGCGACGCTCTTTATGCCTGGCGAGTACGGCCAGGGAGCGCGGATCGTGGGAGGAGGCGAGATGCCGCCGGTTGCGGTCGAGGAGTCGCCGGGGCACTTCACGGAGTTTGCGAACGCGATTCTTGGCCAGGGCAAAGCCAAGTCGTCCATTCCAGAGTATTCGGGGCCGCTCACCGAAACTGTTCTGTTAGGCAATCTTGCCGTTTGGGCGGATGGGCCTCGGGTGGAGTGGGATTCGCGGCGTATGCGGGTGCCCGGGCATCCGGAGTACGACGTGCTGATTCATCCACAGTATCGTCCGGGTTTTGGAGTCTGAGGTGATGACTGGGGTGAATGGGGTGAGTGGGGTGAATTGAAGGCTTTCCCCGCCCGATTCATCCCTGTCACCCCTTTCACCCTATTCATCCCTACGGCAGCACGGTCAAGATAAAGCTCTTGCCGCCGATCGTGATAGTGGCTTTCTTCTTGGCCGTTACCTGCTTGACCGTAACCTTCACGAGCACGTAGTTGGCTCCCGCGGGAACGGTCGTGCTGGTCGGCACGGTGGCGACGGCACCCGCCGTCGTCGAGCCCGTTACCTTGAAGTTTGCCGGTGCGATCCCATCCAAGGCCACCAGCACGTCGAACGTGCCTGCGCCTGAGAAGGTGGTGAACGGAGGCATGATCCAGGCCACCACCGGTGCCTGAACCGTGGCAGATGCGGTCTGCGAGAAGCCGGCGGCATTCGATAGTGTCACCGTGCTTAGTGTGTCCACCAACGTCGCAAGCGTCTTCACGCTGACGACGGCAGATGTCTGTCCAGCAGGGATCGTGATCGTTGCCGGCGCTACCAGCAGTGAGCTGGTTGCGATGTTGAAGGTGCGGTCATCCGGTGCGGTCGGATTGATGCTCACGATCAGTTCGAGGGCATTGCCGCCCTTTGTCGGCGAAGGCGAGAGCTCGGACGTGATCACCCACGGCGAGCGGACCTCGAGATTGCCAGTCGCGGAATGGGTCCCGAACGTTGCCGTCACCGTCGCCACCTGAGTCGCGCTGGGGTCGCTGGTATTCGCGGTGAACGTCACCGAGGTCTGGCCAGCCGGGATCGTGACCGTTGCAGGAACTGTTACGCACGGCTTGTTGCTCGACAGGCTCACGACCAGTCCGCTCGCCCCAACCACTGCATTGACGGTAATCGTGCCGGTGCTCTGCTGGAGCGCTTCGACACTCGCCGGATTGAAGACCAGGGTCGCCTCAGAAGGCGCCTTGACTGTCAACTCGCGGGTGAGCGAGAAGGCGTCGAGGGTAGCGGTCACCGTCTTCACCGTGTCAGCGTCGACCCCAGAGCTTGTGACCGTAAAGGTAGCGGTCTTGCTGCCTTCGGGGACGAGAACGGTTGCGGGGAGCGTCAGCCCAGAGTCACCCGTGAGCGTAACCGTCGTGCCTCCAGAGGTTGCGGGGTTGCTGAGTGTAATTGTTCCCGTCGTCGATTGGCCACCGTTGACCGTTGTGGGATTCAGGCTCAGGCCGACGATGGCCACCGGAATCTCGAAGGCGAAGAATGCGGCGTTGCCATTGCCGATACCGGTCGTTCCATCGGGAGTGACCATGATGCTGTGGGCGATGGGGCCGAAGGGTAGGTGCGTCCAGTCTCGAACGACCACGTTGTCGCTGGACCGAATGATCTTCAGGCTGCTTGGCGTGATTCCGTCCGTCACAGGAATATTTGGAATCACGGTGAAAAGCGCCATGAGGCCATCCGGCGTGGGCCGCGCGTGGCCCAAGTCGTAGGGCGGGAAGGACTGCTCGTAGCCTGGTTGCCCGATGCGTGGGAATCCAGCTTGCATGAGGTCGTAGAACGACATCTGGTTGCGATACAGGTCTCCGCCCAGGTTGACCCACTCGTGCACGGCCAGTTGGCCTCCAACGGTTCCCCAATACTGCACGCCGTATGAGTTGGATGACTTCAAGACGACGGTTCCGATGAGGATTCCCGTGTCGCCATCATAAACCCTTGCCGTTTCGTTCTGCGACTGCATCGCGAGCACTCGTTTACCCTCTAGGGCCAAGCCGATCGCAGTGGTGCCCGTGTCAGTGAAGTCTCGAACCTTTGAGACTGCGGTTCCCGTGAACTTAAGCACGCGGATTCGCTTGGTCGAGTAGAGGAAGGTGTACAGGCGAGAGTCGCCCGACCAGCCGTAGAAGTCCGTATTATCGTAGAGGTCGGGAATGACGTGTGAGGCCACGACGCTTAAGTCGCTCGTGCGGCAGATGTGGAGACCCCAGTCGACAGAGGTTCCGGGGCGGAAGCCCATGTAGATAAAGTACAAACCGTTGGGGCTGACCTTGTCTGGGAAGGGGGTGATTCCCGGAGAGTTCCCGAGGAAGACGCCCGTATAGCTGCCATCGGAGGGACGTCGCACTTCCCAGTATCCAGGACTGCGGTTTGCCGCGAAAAGCGGAGCGGAGGGCGTGCCCATCGGCGCAACTCGCCCCGAGATTCCTTCTGAGACGTCATTTAACAAGGAGCCGTCCCCGGTTGTGGTGTTGAACGACCATCGTTCGAGGATGTTCGAACCTCGGACCACGACGGTGATGATCTCGTTCTTGTCCGGAGCGGTTGCGCGAGCCGAGATATTCGAACCGTCGCCCGGCATGAACTGGCCGGTCAACTGCGCTCCATTAAGGGTGCTGTAGCACTTCATAAAGTAGAACGATGAGTTGGAGCGCGTGTCCAACAAGACCTTGCCGTCGGAGGAGCAGGTCATTGAAGCCGTCAGACCGAGCACGCCCTTCTTCCAGACAACGCCCAGGTTGGTTGTGAGGTCGAGGCAAATCGTTTGGGTGTTGCCGTTGTCGACTGCAAACGCGCGGGTTCTCTCGCGGTTGAGGGTGAACTGATCTGTTAGAGGCGTGTTCTTGGTAGCCAGGGTCGTTCCGTCGAGCGCGAACAGCTTGAGCCCACTTGCGAGAATGCGGGTATCGCCGTTGACAAATGCGAGCTGCTGGACGAGACTCGAGTCTGCCGCCTGAATGATGCGGCTGAAGACGGTGTGGTTGACCAAGTCGACGATGGTTATTGCGTTCCGATTGTCGGATAAGCGCACGCCGGAAAACGCAGCTTTGGTCTGGTCTACAGACACCGCAAGATAATTCACTCCAGTGAAATCGCCGCCCTCGGCGTAAAGCTCAGTTGCGGATCGCGTAGCCAAGCTGTAGAACATGACCCGGTTTCCTGTGGAGAAGAAGAACCCGGACCCATCATTGGCTGGCTGAATGCCCTGAATCGCTTGAGCGGGCACGGATGCGATGAGCTTCGAGTCGCTCATCCGGAAGACGTTTACAGTTCCTGCGCCCATTTGAGCGAAGAGGAACTTTCCGTCGGCGCTATAGTTGAGACGGCTAGCCTCGCCCCACTTGATCCACTTTACTGCTGGATCGTTTTGCGCTGAAGAGGCTATCGCTAGACAAGTAAATATTATTGCGAAGAGAACGCGTGTTTGAATACGAGAAATGGCGAGCATAGAAAACCTTCCCGCCATTATAATGTGCTTTCTCAAAAAGCGCAACTCAAATTACTGCGGCAATCGCAGTAAAGCTTAATAAAAAAGAAGGGCACCAGCAACGTGCCCTTCTTAATCGCTTGGCGACCTATTCCGTTAGTGCCAGCTCGTCATTCTTTCGAACGTGATTGGCTCTCGGCTTTGAGTCCTGATCTTTAGAATCGAAACGTCCGGCACTTCTACCTCCAGAACCTTCAGATTCATGTTCTCGCCGAAATCGTGTCGAAGCCGTTCGATGCTGCGACACGCCTCGTTAAAAGGGGGCGGCTGTTCTGTTCTAACATCCTCGCCAGTGAGGCATCCGAGGTCCGTAAAGGCGTCCTCTACCCGGTCGTAGTCTCGCTGATTAGCGAAAGGAATTGCGAATACGCCACTTGCCGGCATCCTTGCCAACGTGCGCTCTGCGATTTCAATTGCTTGAATCTGAGTCATATGCGGTTGTCTCTCCCGCTTTATCTGACTTCGCATATTCAATTGTTGCTCCCTCTGGTGGGCTCACTTTCTGCTTCCAATCGTATTTTAAGTTTATGGACCCTTCAAAACTCTGAATTCATCGCTCTGCGTGAGCATGATATGGAAGCCCACTATCGCGTTACTAGGGTCGATTTTCTATTGAACCAATATTGTTTGACTGGATATCGGTTTCTGCGCGCGAGCTCCCGCTTATATAACCAACACGGGACCCGCTGTAAGAGCACCCTTGGGCGTAGGCACTGCGCACGCGATAGATGGCAGATGCTCGTCTTAGCAACAGCGGCTCACTTCTGGCTTCGAGAAGGTTGCCGGGAATTTGCTCCGGCTCAGACGACGTCGCCGTTTTG
>JBGGMI010000168.1:0-9289 GCA_041288075.1 Fimbriimonas sp. | reverse complement strand
GGGCGGTTAGCTCAGTGGTAGAGCGCCTCGCTTACACCGAGGTGGCCGTGGGTTCAAGTCCCTCACCGCCCACTGTATTCCACGTATACGGGTCAGCCCCCCACCCGCTACGCCCGTTCGATCAAAAAGACGCGGATATGTGCAAGTTTCGGCACGTTACGAGTGTAGATGCACGATTGAACAGTCCGCGAATACAGGTCTCCTTTGGCTCAGAGTTCCGGAGGCGGACGCTTCAGGTGCTTGTAGAATCTAAGGTGATGAGATTGAATAAGAAGGTTTGCATGTTGGTCGCAGGATTGTCGCTGGCGACGTTTGGAGCGGCGCAGTTTAAGGAAATTTTGAAGATCCTTGGGGTGGGCGCGGCGGTTCAGAAGTTCGGACCCGACATCAACAAGGCGGTGAACAAGCTGAGCGGGCACAAGGACTCGGCGACTATCACCACAAAGGTCGTTCCGATTATCAGCGGAGGCATCAACAGCCGCACCGCGGTTGGAGCGGCTCAGGTGATGGGGCCGAAGGTTCTGGTGGACAAGGTGAACGCGGTCGCTCAGCTCGAACAGGACCTGTTTGGCCGCGAGATCAAGATTCGGGCGATGGTGCCGATCACGAGCAAGCAGATTCTGCAGAACCTGCAGCGTGTGGAAGGCGTTGGCATCAGCGGAATCGTGGATCTAAAGCTCTGATGGTCTCAAAGGGATGCACGTCATTGCATCCCTTTGAGCCCCCCTTTCAGAGCATGAAGCGGACGAGGCGGCACTTGAGGCCCTGGACTACGTCGCGTTGCACGATCACATAGAGAGCTCCGTCGGGTGACACTGCCGTAACGGTCGCCCCTTCATAGCTATAGGCGGAACGCCCGAAGCTGAAACTGGGCGTAAGCAGCGTTCCGGAGGGGCTGTAGAGTGCGGCACCGAAGTGCCGATTGCCATCCGCCGTTCTCGCGGTCCCTACGACTACTGCCTTGTTCGTGCCCGCATGTTGGACCATGGCGGGCACGTCGTCCAGATTGGATGAAGCGCCGAAGGTTTTGAACCAAAAGACCGTTCCATCTCCTCTCAACTTAAGGACGCCGAAGTCGTAATCGGATCGTGTGATGGAAGTCGATCCGGTGACGATCGGCTTGTCGGTTGAATCGACGGCGACAGACTTCAGGAAATCGTTTCGTTGGCCGTTGTCGTATCGCCGTTGCCAGTCGATACCCCCGATAACGTTAACGCGGACGACGAGATAGTCCCAGCGAGTTTCCGGTGTGAACGAGCTAAGACCGACGATGATGCGGTTAGTCGAGGTTATGGCGATGCTTTGGGGGACGTCGCCCAGGGGGCCGTTGTCTCCGATGTGCGTGGTCCATGTTGGAGCACCGGTTGGGCTGAGTCGCAGTACGGCGGCATCGGTGTTGTTCGCTCGGGTCGTCTTGAAAAGGAGGCCCGCGTAGCCGTTGGACATACCGACAATGCCCACGCTTTCTTCGTCGACATCGGAGGCAACCACGTGCTGCCAAGCGATGTTGCCGGATGCGTCGATTCTTGTCACGAACGGATCGAAGTTGGTGCCGGACCACCGATTGCCGGCTACCACCACTCCGCCAGTCGGAGATAGCGCGAGAGCCACTGCATTGTCGTCTTCAGCACCAGCCGCTCCGAAGGATCGAGTCCAGGCTGTGCCTCCCGCAGCGGTGTATTTTGTGACGACCGTCTCGGTTCCGAGGCCGGCTACTTCGGATGTCCCCAGAAGATAGACGTTCCCGGAGGAATCGACCACCAGGCCGTCGGCATGATCACGGCCACCGAGATCGACGATTCGGGTCCAGAGCCTTGTGCCGTCGGCTGCATAGCGGGTGAGTGAAGCATCTTCCGACGTTTCGTGCTGCTTTGAGGTCGCGGCCACATAGCATGAGCTATCGGGTCCGGTAGCCAGTGCCGTAGCCTGTACGAAGGCGTCGGCCCCCCGTACAGTGGTTTCCCACTGGACGGTTTGGCCGAATGTGGAGAGTGCGGAGGCAATGAAGAGAGTGGTTGAAAGAATCTTTTTCATGGGCTGCCTCAGTTGAATGTATTGTCCGGCTTAAAGGTAATTGGATAGAAGCCATCCTGCCAATATGCCGTGGGGGCCCCGTTGGCGTCGTACGACCATGGATCCGTGTAGTAGTCGCCACCTGAACTCGTACCGGTCAAAGAAGCTTTCATGGCCTGACGAGTAAGCGTCAGGTCTACGGATAGGAAGTTCCCTTCTCCAACTGAAGCTGGCATCATCCCAGGGGGTGCATAGACGACCCCACCTGGTCTCGAGAAACCTCCCTGCGGATCGCCATTGGGCCGGTAGCGACAAGGAGCGTTTGACAGCGGGCAGTAGAGGGCGGGGCTTGTCACACTAAAACCATCGACGTTTGCCCTTCCGAGTCCATCCCATAGCAACATCAATCTCGACGGCACAGCCACTGCCGCCACGTTGTAGTTGTGCAGGAGACCGTTAAACGAGGTGCCGACTGCCTGCCGAGGGCCTAGCGCGGTGGAATAATCCACGCCGCTCCGAGGAACCTTAGGAAAGGGTGGGATTGACAACGCTCGAAGGTCCTTGTAGTAGATGCGAGTGGCATTCGCCCATTGCGATGCATCCTCGGTGCGTCGCGGCTCGGTTTCCCTTCCGGCCAACCACCCCTCGGGGACGATGCAATAGGAGCTGTGCCGCCAGAGCTGGCTGGCATTGTTATAGGAGTACCCAAGGGGTAGCTGGTCGCTATGATCGGCGGCATAGGCCATCATGGCAGCGCCAAGCTGCTTGTAGTTGAGGGAAGCAGAAGATGCCTCCGTGGGCTGTTGTGCCTTCAGCAGCGGCAAGAAAATGGTTCCGAAGAGTAGGAGCGTTAATAAGGAGAGAACCGAGTCCTTCCATTTAGAATTGGCGAACATAAAGAAACCTCATGGCGCGCAGTAGCGCATTTGCAAGACGTTGCTTGTGCTGCCGCTAGTTCTTACCCCTATACCCTGATCGCTGAGTTGCCTGCAGCGTTCGAAAACATGGGCGCTACACTTAGAAATGCATCTCTTTGCACCGCTGCAGCTCCGGTCGGTCATGCTTCCCAATCGGATCGTAGTGTCGCCGATGTGCCAGTACTCGAGCGAGGATGGGTTTGCGAACGACTGGCACCTGGTTCATCTGGGCAGCCGGGCGGTTGGGGGAGCGGGGATGGTGATGGCGGAGGCTACGGCGGTTGTTCCGGAAGGCCGTATCTCGCCTCAAGACCTTGGGATTTGGAAAGACGAGCACGTCGCCTTTCTGGCTCGGATTGCGGCCTTCATTACATCCCAGCGATCGGTGCCTGCCATCCAGCTCGCCCACGCAGGCCGGAAGGCGAGCACGCGACGTCCTTGGGAAGGGGGCGGAACTGCGCCGCTGGAAGAGGGTGGGTGGCTGCCGGTGTATGCGCCGAGTGCCCTGGCCTTTTCAGAGCGGGCTCTGACGCCCGAAGAGATGAGCTGTGCGGAGATCGCGCGCATCACGCAGGCGTTCGCCGATGCTGCCGTTCGAGCGTTGCGTGCGGGATTCAAGGCGATCGAACTACACGGAGCACATGGGTATCTCCTGCACGCCTTTCTCTCACCGCTCAGCAATCATCGCACCGACGAGTACGGAGGCTCGTACGACAACCGCACTCGATTCGTGAAGGAGGTGACGCGAGCGGTGAGGCAGGTTTGGCCGGAGGAGCTACCGCTCTTGATCCGACTCTCTGCTACCGACTGGGTCGAGGGGGGCTGGGACGTGGATCAGACGGTGCTGTTGGCGCAGGAGCTTCAGGAGATGGGGGTCGACCTTGTCGATTGTTCGAGCGGCGGAACGGTGGCGGGAGTGAGCATTCCCCTGGGGCCCGGATATCAAGTTTCTTTTGCCGAAGCGGTGCACAACGCGGGGGTCTTTTCCGGGGCGGTCGGCATGATCACCGAGCCGGAACAGGCGGATGAGATCATTCGGTCTCAGAAGGCGGATGTCGTTTTACTTGCGAGGGAGCTGCTCCGCGATCCGTATTGGCCGATGCGCGCAGCAAAGGCCCTTGGCCAAGAACAAATGGTGCCAAAGCAATACGAACGCGCCTGGCTCTGATGCTTTCGAAACCAGAAAATGCGCGTGCTTTCTGGGCCGTTTGATCCGTCCTGATCATTCCCGGCTCCACTCAGGGGCTCTTCCGAGATGCACTCACGACTCGATCCCGCCGGCGTCGTATTGAGGCCATACCAGGCGAAAGCGCTCGCACACATCCTCGCGTGCAAGGATCGAGGAATCGAGCGGGTGCTGGTGGTGATGCCTACCGGGACGGGAAAGACCACTCTCTTCAGTGCGCTGGTGGGCGAGTTTCAGGCTCAGTATCAGCGGAAATCTCTGGTGTTGGCGCATCGGCGCGAGCTTCTGGAGCAGGCTCAGGCGCGGATCATGCAGCAGAATCCGGCGATCACAGTCGGGATCGAGGGCGCGGGGACGCGGCTGGTGGAGCCGTTCGACGCAGTGGTGGCGAGCGTGCAGTCGCTCGGGCGGGAGAACTCGGGGCGACTGAAGAACTTCGATCCGGGGTGCCTGATCGTGGACGAAGCGCACCACTCGGCGGCGGATAGCTATCAGCAGGTGTTTCGGCGCTTTGGGGCCTATGAGAACAACTGCTTTACGGTAGGCGTTACGGCGACTCCGCACCGGATGGACAATCAGCCGTTGCACGGAGATGAGGAGGCGATCTTTCAGGAGGTTGCGTTCACCTACACGTTGCGGGAGGCGATCACGGATGGTTGGTTGGCGGATCTGCGCGGCTACCGCGTGATGAGCGGGGTGAACCTGAGCAAAGTTCGGCTGGTGCATGGCGACTACTCGTCCAAGGCTCTCCAAGAGGCCGTGAACGTCGAGAGCCGCAACCGGACGGCCTTTGACAACTGGCACTCAAAGGCGAGCGATCGCAAGACGATCGTGTTCTGCACCGGCGTAGAGCATGCGCAAGATGTGGCCAAGCTCTTTCGGGAGGAAGGGATTGCGGCGGAGGCGGTGCATGGGAAGATGGGGCCTGAGGAACGGGCGGGGGTGATGCGTCGGTTCTCCAGTGGGCGAACGCAAGTGCTGACGAACGTGGAGATCGCGACGGAGGGGTTCGACGTGCCGGATGTCGGGTGCGTGCTGCTGCTTCGGCCGACGAAGAGCTGGGCGCTTTTCAGCCAGATGATCGGGCGGGGTTTGCGTGTGCTTCCGAATACGATCGAGGGCCTGGCCGACGCGTCTGCGCGGCGTGAAGCCGTTGAGAACAGCGCCAAGAGAGACTGCGTGGTGATCGACGTAGTGGATAGCGGAAAGCGCCTGAAGGGGCCGAAGGAGGAAGAGAACAACGACCCGAACCTTGCGGGCATAGTGGGACTGCCCTCGGAGCTGGACCTGGAGGGGCATAGCCTGATGGAGGCGATGGACAAGTGGGAAAAGCTGGAGCCTCGGGCGCAGGCAATGCTGTTCCGAAGGGCGATCAACTTCGACGAGCTAGATTCGACGCTTACTGCCGTGGACCTGATCGCCGAGCTGACGCTTCCGGACGAGGTCGTCGAGTTCAGCCGCAATGCGTGGATGAAGCTTGGCGACGGCAAGTATCTCCTCGCCTGCGGCTCATCGAAGCTGGAGGAGCACAAGATGGCGATGCTGGAGTGCGATGCGCTGGGCTTCTACGACTTGACGTTAACCTCGGCAACAAGGCAAGCGCTGACGTTTGAGTGCGGCTCGGATTTGCCCATGGCTTTCAAGCGAGCGGACAAGCAGATCAAGGAGATTTGGCCGTTCACGCGAGGGCTGACTTCCGCTGTCACCGGATGGCGGAAAGAGCCGGTGAGGCCGGAACAGCGGGCGGAGCTGAAGGCGCTTGGGGTGGACGAGAAGGTCGTCGCGATGATCGAGAATGCGGGACAGGCGTGGACGCTGCTTGAACTGACGCGGAAGGACAAGAAGTCGATCTGTCTCTGATGTGGGTGGTAGAGTGCGGTTGTGAAGGTTGCCGCGCTCGCCTGCATCTTTGTTGCCTCGCCCAGCTTTGCTCAAGAGCCGACGACGCTTGCCGCTTATCTGGCTGCACACCCGGTCGAGAATTGCCTTATTCTCGCCGCGGAGAATCGGAAGCCGACTTTGGGGGCTTCGGGTCTGGGCGCCTATGGGCGTAAGACGGTCAAGATTGGCTCGATCAATGCTGTCGTTCCTATTAGCATGGTTCGATTCGATGATTCGCTGAAGCAGGTGCCGAATTTTTACGACGGCATTCCTCGGGATGCGAAGGTGCTTTATCTGATCTCGACCCTTGATTCTCAACAATGGAAGGCAGCGGCGGCTGGAGGCATTGGGCTGGGCGATTTGCGGGGGGAGCAGCGGGACGTTTTCCTGTCGATCCTGCCGAAGCCGTTCCGATGGACCAAGTACAAGGCAAACGCTGATTGGCACGTGGGGGAAAAGGTTGCCGAAGGCGTCCTCGACGAGAAGCAGGTACAAGCGGTAAGGCTTCGCATCGAACGGCGCATGCAACTGAATGTGCAGTTTACGGGCAGCGGAGCGTACACGGTTACGTCGCCGGACATCGAGGCGGGGCCGCCCGGATCGGTTGTGTTTGAGCGGGATAATGCGCAGGAGAACAATCCGGACAGTCTGTACGGGATGCTGGTTCGGTCGGTGGTGCCCAATGCGCTGAAGAAGGGGCAATTGGACACGGCGGCTCTCAATGAGAGCGTCACGTTGCCCGCCAAGAGGTCGGTGGAGGATGCGCTTGCGTTGGTTTCGGCGGCGACTAAGCGGGACATCCGTGCGGACATTCGGGTGCGGGGGTTTAGCCTTGCTTACAACGGTGGGACGGCGCGTGCGGGGGATGTGTTGGACGCGATTGCGGTTGCCGTTTCCGGTACATACCGAAAGGTCGATTCTGCCTACGTGCTCGTAGCAGACGTGGTCGGGGCCGGTGAGCGGGCGCTTCGGCTATCAATCTTAAAGGGCGAACTGGACCAGCGCGTGAAGGAGCAGCAGGTGGAGTGGCGGAAGTCGCTCATCGCGTCCGGCCTTGCTTCCAATGCCGTGCACGATCTCAAGGACCCTCTTGCGCCGAATGCACAGATGCTGAAGCGCATGGAGCGAGCTCCCTGGGATAAGGCGGAGCGTTTCTTCCCCAGTTCCGAGCTCACTGCCGAGTTGCGGAGCTTTCTGGGACGGTCGTTGAAGAGCCTGCCTCCGGACCGGCAGCCGAACTGGGACAAGGTGGGCGTGGATTCGCTTCTGAAGTACCGGTTTGTCTTGCCGGATGGGAATCGCCTCCAGCCTGAGGGGATGCTAGGCTTTGCGTTTGAATTCCAGCCGCAACCCGCACCGAGAGCGCCGGGAACCGACCCTGCGGTGCCGCTTGCTGAGAATCCGGGCGGCGCCATGCGGCCGCTGGTGGTTCGGTTGAACTCGGTCGAGGAGGCAAAGAAGGGGGTCGCGGTTGCGAAAGAGTTTGGGTTTAGCGAGCTATGGGTGGAATCGGAAAGGAAGAACGTGCTGGCGGCGGCGATTTCTGGTGGGATACCGACCCGGCTTTTCGTTCGGCCGTGGTCGCTGTCGAGGGGCCGCCCGGACTCTGATAAGAACCTCTTCGGTGAGACGGGAAGCATGATTGCGGCGACGCAAGGTTCGTCCCCCTCCTGGGCATCTTTCATCGAAAGAGTGCCGAGCCAAGGATGGCCGCGGCTGGGGCCTGTGCTGTTGGACGGCGATCTGATGTCTCCTTTCGATCCGCAGTGGCAGGTGAGGCGGAATAGCGTTGCCAGCCTTGGGAAGACCCCGGGACTTGCGGGAGTTGTGCTGTCTGAGACGGGGCCTAGAGGTTATGAGGCGGAGGAGGATCGGAGGATGGTCTACGTGTATCCGCGAACTCTCGTCGATTATTGGGCTTTGGGATATGACGCGCGGGCTCGCCTTGCCTTCTTTACGTCGCAGGGGCTCGATCCGGTCGATCTGTATTACGACGCGATCAGTTCGGAGATCGACGTGCATGGTGCCTTCTTTCCGCGTCAGATTCGGCAGCCGGTGGCGACCTCTGTAGATGCTGTCTTTTCCTTGTGGACGAAGTTCCGGGCAAAGACGAACTCGGATGCCTTGCGAGAGCTCGGGGAGAGCTTGGCGGGGGTGCCGCTGATGCTCGATGTTAGGCGGATTACAGGGAGCGAGCCGCCGTCAAATTCCGTGGTCGTCCGGCCCTGGCAGGCAGGCGATGACTTGCCGACCTCCGCGAGCCAGTTTGTTTCAATGACGCCGGAGGATGTACGGATCGTGTCGGCACCGCTGCTTTCCAGGGCCGAGGGGGTCGCGATGTTCGTCAACGCCGTGCGGGTTTTGGCACCGGCGGGCGAGCGCGGTTTTGCCGTGGACCTCGGCAAGGTGCCGGCAACTAGTTGGGAAGAGTTGCTGCGGCGCAGCTTAAAACCCAAGGCTCAATAGCGATCCAGTTCGGTATGCCATAACGGAACATGGCTCGTGCGATTTGGAATGGTGTCATCACGTTCGGAATGGTCAGCATTCCGGTTGGGCTGTATACGGCGACTCAGGAGAAGGATCTTCGGTTTAACCAGATTCACGAGGTGTGTGGGTCTCGGATCAAGCTTCAGAAGTATTGCCCGGTGTGCGAGAAGGTAGTCGAGGCCGGGGAACTGGTCAAGGGCTATGAGTACAGCAAGGGGATGTATGTGCTGCTGAAGGATGAAGACTTTGAGGAGCTTCCGGTGGTCAGCAAGCACACCATCGATGTAGCGGCCTTTGTGAAGCGGGAGCAGGTTGACCCGCTGTACTTTGATGCGAGCTACTACTTGAAGCCAGAGGATGTCGGGCGGAAGCCTTATAAGCTTTTGATGACGGCACTCGTCGATAAAGATGTGGTGGCGGTGGCGAAGATCGCGATGCGGAGCAAGGAGCAGCTTTGCCTGCTGCGGCCCGGCGATGGGGTGATCATCATGGAGACGCTCTACTATCCGGATGAGATCCGGCAGCCAGAAGTGGCGGGCGTCGAGGATGTGAAGGTCGATCCTAAGGAGCTCAAGATGGCGGAGAGCCTGGTCGATCTGCTCTCGGAAGACTTTTCGCCGACGGAGTACAAGGACGAGTACCGCGAGAAGCTCATCGAAGTGATCGAGGCGAAGGCTCAAGGCAAGGAGCTGACCGAGGCACCGGTGCCGGAACAGGCACGGGTTATCGACCTTATGGATGCGTTGAAGGCGAGCTTGGAGAACGCGAAGAAGAAGAAGGCGAGCTGAGGTAAGGCGGGAGGCGC
>JBGGMI010000167.1:0-4865 GCA_041288075.1 Fimbriimonas sp. | reverse complement strand
CCTACCCACGGAGAACCCCATAGAGCCAGAAATTCGAAGGGCGCAGTACGTCGCAAGAATTACTTTATCACACAAATCTCGCAGACGCAAGTAAAACTATGCAGCAGGTCACGTAGATTGACTAAGCTCAGGTCCGCTATGCGAGGACGTGAGCCGCGGCCAGGGGCGTTCAAGGGCCACAAGGAACTCGATTGCGGTAGGCGACAACGGCATTTCAAGGTGCACTGCTCGAGCTATGCGAGTCGAATGCTTCTGACATTGTGGTGAGAAGAATTCCGTCTTGATCGATCAAACCCGTACGAACTCGGCGACTTCCGGCGAACCCTTGATCTCCTGAAGTTCCGCCTCGCCTGGCCTCTGCGCTTTGTCTCGATCGACGCTGACCACGCAGAGAAAGCCGAGCTCCTCGCCCCGAGAGGCGCGGAACTGGTGCCAGGTCATGGGCGCGATCTGCACGACGTCTTGCAGTTCGATGTCGCTTATCTTGTCCCCCACGAGCACTTGGCCCTTCCCCTTGACGACCATTACCAGGTGCGCATGCTGGTGCCTTTCGAGGGTTGAGTGGCCTCCGTCGCCTACTTCGAAGTAGCGGAGCTCCACCGGGAGGTCGTGGCCGCCGTCGAAGAGGCGCTGGCGGGTGACGCTTTTGAAGATCGTGCCATCTTCCTTGTAGGGCAGGATGTCCACGCCGTCCCACGTAAAGCCGCCTTTATGCCGCCGAATCACCCTTATCTGTACTCCGTCGGGAAGGGATTTCTGCTGAATCCGAACTGGTGCCAGTAGGGGTAGGCCTTGGGAGCGTCGCTGGCGGCGTCCAGCTTGGCTACCTGCCCCTTCGTGAGATTCCAGCCGACTGCGCCCAGGTTCTGTCGAAGCTGCTCCTCGTTGCGGGCACCGATGATCACGTTGCAGACGGTGGGGCGCTGAAGGAGCCAGTTTAGGGCGACCTGTGGAACCGTTTTTCCTACCTCCGCCGCCACCTCGTCAAGAGCGTCGACCACTTGATAAAGATATTCCTCCGGAACCTGAGGCCCGCCGCCTGCCGTCACCGGGTTTTGCAAACGGCTATTCTCCGGGAGCGGCTGGCCCCGCCTGATCTTGCCTGTGAGGCGGCCCCAACCGAGCGGGCTCCAGACGACTGTGCCGACTTTCTGGTCCACCGCCAGCGGCATGAGCTCCCACTCGTAGTCTCTCCCAACTAGGGAGTAATAAGCCTGGTGCGCGACCATACGCGACAGGTTGTGCTTCTCGGCGTAGGCGAGCGCCTTCATGAGGTGCCAGCCGGAGTAGTTGGAGCAGCCGATGTAGCGGACCTTCCCTGCCCGCACAAGATCATCGAGCGTGTTCATGACCTCCTCGACCGGCGTCAGGGCGTCGAAGGTGTGCATCTGATAGAGGTCGATGTAATCAGTGCCCAACCGGCGAAGGCTGCCCTCGACTGACTGGATGATGTGGTAGCGACTCGACCCGACGTCGTTCGGCCCAGGACCGTTGCCGAAGGTAGCTTTGGTGGAGATGATGACGTCTTCCCTTCTGCGCCCCTTAATCGCTTGGCCCAAGATCTCTTCCGCCGCACCGCCGGAATAGCCATCGGCCGAATCGAACATGTTGAGGCCGGCATCCATGCAGATGTCCACCAAGCGCTTGGCTTCTTCGAGGTCGCTGCTTCCAAAGCCTTTGAAGAATTCACCCTTTCCGCCAAACGTGCCGGTGCCGAAACTAAGCACCGGAACCTTGAATCCAGAACCCCCGAGCTGCCGAAATTCCATCTTTCTAGCAGGATACCGAGAGGATGGACCATACTTCGCACAACGGCGAATCGCAACCGGGTGGCTTCGTCGTCCGTAGATTGGAGAGTCTGGAGAGTAACTGAATGGCTGGGTTGATTATCCTTCTCGTGATCGTGGCGGCACTCGTAATTTACGCGGTGTCTCAGTACAACGGGCTCGTAGCCCTCCGTCGGCAAACCGGAAACGCCTTTGCCCAAATCGACGTGCAGCTTAAGCGGCGGTACGACCTCATTCCGAACCTCGTTGAGACGGTAAAGGGCTATATGAAGCACGAGCAGGAAACGCTCGAGCGCGTCATTCAGGCTCGAAATCGCGCGATTTCTGCTGGCTCGGTTGGCGAGAAGGCAGAGGCCGAGGGGCAGTTGACTCAGGCTGTGAACGGCATCTTCGCCCTGGCGGAGTCGTATCCTGAGCTGCGAAGCAACGAGAACATGCTCTCGCTGCAGGAAGAGCTGAAGAGCACCGAAAACAAGATCGCTTTCGCTCGCCAGTATTACAACGACATCGTGACGCGCTACAACACCGCGCTCGAAACCTTCCCGTCCAGCCTGTTCGCCAATGGACAGAAGCCGAAGGACCTATTCGAAATCGAAGACGCGACTCAGCGCGAGAACGTAAAAGTCAGCTTCTAACCCGTAGTGCCTTCATCCCTGAAGGCATCTCCTCCGGATCATCGTGCCGGCGGAGATGCCTTTTTTGCGGGCCTATACTCGCCTGAAAAACAAATTTTCGAGAGTTGGTTGACAAAAACGCACATTGACGCGATATAGGTATGGGTGTGCGCTGCCAACCACATTCCGGGATCCGTCCCGATGAATTCTGCAATCCCCCCGGGACGGATCTGGCAGGGATATAGGGACGAATCGTTCCAACCGCCTTTGCCGGAGGAGATGCTCCCAGGGATGGGGGCACTACTTGGGAACCTCTTTTCGCCAAGTCCAGTCCCCGGATGAACCATGGCGACAGAGCAGCATATTCCAGCGCAGCATCAGGATCGGCGACCAGGAATCGAGTCCGAAATGACTCCCCAGCCCGAAGTCGTCCGACGCGACTACCGCGGCAGCGGCAAACTCGACGGCAAAGTAGCCTTGATCACCGGCGGGGACAGCGGCATCGGGCGATCGGTGGCCTTGCACTTCGCGAAAGAGGGCGCCGACTGCGTTGTTTCGTACCTGAACGAGCATGGTGACGCCGAAAAGACGCGCCAGATGGTCGAAGCTGAAGGTCGAAAGTGCGAGTTGGTGGCCGGCGACGTTGGGCAGGAGGCGCACTGCCAAAAGCTGGTACAGACCGCTATCGAGCGCTTCGGCAAGTTGGACATCCTGGTGAACAACGCCGCCGAGCAGCACCCTCAGAAGTCGATCGAGGACATCACGGAGGAGCAGCTCGAGCGGACGTTTCGAACCAACATCTTCTCGTTTTTCTTCCTCGCTAAGGCGGCTTTGAAGCACCTGAAGGAAGGCTCCACAATTATCAACACAACCTCCGTGACGGCATATCGAGGTTCGTCAGAATTGCTCGACTACTCATCGACCAAGGGAGCTATCGTCGCGTTTACTCGTTCGTTATCTGGCGCCTTGGCGGAGAAGAAGATTCGAGTCAACGGGGTCGCCCCCGGCCCAATCTGGACGCCGCTGACTCCTTCGACATTCGACGAGAAGAAGGTCGAAGGCTTCGGCGAAGACACGCCCCTGAAGCGTGCCGGCCAGCCGGACGAGGTGGCGCCTTGCTACGTGTTTCTAGCCAGCGACGACTCCTCGTACATTACCGGGCAGGTGCTGCACCCCAATGGCGGCGAGCTGATCAACGGCTAAGCTTGATGGCGTGACCATCCGCTTTGCGAAGCCGCGCCATGCTGAGAGACCGCCGACATGCACCGTCATCCGCGATGACGGGAGCACGACAGGGCAGGCGACGTCGGACTTCTTCGTCGCCCACGATCTTACGCACTACGCGGTGGAGACCGAGCTGGGGCTGAGGCAAGCGTTCTTCGGCTTGCTTAACTCCGGATTGACGTTCGAGTCGTTCACCGATCGACAGGCTGGATCGGCGAAGGCTCGGACGCTGCCCGAAGATGCCTACCTGGCCGAATGCATCGTAGGAGCTCTCGATGCCCAGCGATACGACCCGTCGATCAGCGATGAAGATGTCATGCTGCAACTCGGCCCCTTTGCGGAGAAAGTCGGCATCGCGCAGCTTCAGAACATCCGGCGCGTGCGAGATGAGCACTTGCGCGCCTACGCAGCGCTGCCAGCAGGAGCTACGCTGGAGCTGGCTTTTTGAGCCGTTTGGAACTCACGCGATCCGCAGAGGCGTTATGGCAGACGACATATAATGTCCTCGCGCCGCGTAGCAGTATTGAGGGCAGGCAGAGGAAAGAGTGGATTGGCAATCGGGCGATGAAAGCGAGCCGACAACGTTAGTTGCGTGCAAGGGGTGCGGCCAAAAGTTGCGAGTGCCAACTGGAAGAGGAGGCGTCACGATTCGCTGCCCCCGCTGCAAGGTGCAGAGGAATCTTGATCCCCAGTGGGAAAGCTTCTTTTCGGAGGTGGCGCCGCGTGTCGACCGAAAGCCGGCACCTCATTGGCAATCGACAGCCGTTCTGCTCATCCCCGCGCTGGCAGTGATCGTGGGACTGTTGCTCATAAGAGGAGCGCCTCCTGGAGCCCACCGACAATCTCCTTCGCTAGCTGCCAAGCCATCGTCGAGTATTTCTAAAACCGATCCGGTTATCACTCAAAGAGCCAAGATCGAACCAGCCGGCACTGAAGACGTGCCCCGTTTGCTCTCATGGCGCATCGGAGATATCGATGCGCGATTTGGGCTGTCAGGCGCAACGGCAAATCGCCTCGTGTCGCGGGCAGTCAAGGTGTGGGAAGATGCGGCGGGCAGGCAGTTGTTTTCACAAGCGAATTCAGGCTTTCCGATCGAGTGGCAGTACGACGTCCGGCAGGAGAAGGTGAAGCTCTATCAGTCGGCAAAGGAGACCATCCGGGCTTCCGATAGTGAACTTGCAGCCCTTAAGGAAGAGCTCCGGCAAGCGAAGGAGCGATTCGAGGCAGCAAAGACTGCCTT
>JBGGMI010000166.1:0-33852 GCA_041288075.1 Fimbriimonas sp. | reverse complement strand
GAAGCGGCAGCGCCTCCACCTCCGGTGATCGTCGAAGCGCCCGTCGTGCCTCCTCCGATCGTGGCGGCAGCGCCCGTGAGCGGCGGAGGCGGTTTTAGCGCCTGGCCGTTGCTTCTCCTTGGCGGTGCCTTTGTGGGTGGCGGCGGAGGCGGAGGAGGCGGCAGCGCACCCCCACCTGTCCCGGAGCCAACTACAATGGTCGCTCTCGGCGCGGGGCTGTTAATGATCGCTCGCAAACGCAGAAAGTAAAGCTAAAATGCCCCCGCTGAAACGGGGGCATTTTTTCGCGTCAGGCAAGCAAGTAGAATTCCCGCGCAGTGATCCCACTCCGCACGGACAGGCTGCATAAGCGAGCCCCCATCGTCACCTGGACGCTGGTGCTGCTCAATGTCATCCTTTTCGTCTGGGACCGTCAAGGCGGTTTTTTTGGCCAAAGTGAAGCCTTCGCAGACCTAGCTATGCGGCCCAAGCAGGTGATGCTGGTGCTCAACGGAGGATCCGATGATCCGTTTCCCGTCATCACCGTCTTCACCTCGATGTTCTTGCATGGCAGCCTTCTCCATCTCCTCGGGAACATGGTCTATTTGATTGTGTTTGGCGGAGGGGTTGAAGATGCCATCGGTCCCGTTCGCTACACCCTTTACTATTTGTTTTGGGGCGTTGCGGCTGCCTTCTGCCAGATATTCGTCGATCCGAATTCAATGGTTCCGACACTTGGTGCCTCAGGAGCCATTGGAGGCGTACTTGGCGCTTTCTTTCTACTGTTTCCCTCGAGCAAGATCGAAGTGCTGGTGCCGATCCTCATCTTCTCTTTCGAGGTCTCAGCTTGGGTCTTGTTAGGCTTGTGGTTTCTCATGCAGGTGGTCTTTCCGCAGGACTACGTGGCGAACTGGGCCCATGCGGGCGGATTCCTCGCGGGAATGCTCACGGTGCTCGTCATGGGTGGACGCCAGGCGATCGTGCGTGACAACGTGGACGAGTTTGAGTTAGTCTAGTTAAGTGGCGACCGGCGCATCGACTTCCCGAATACCTGTCTGGCTATGGGTGTCCGTCGGTTTGTCCGTTTTGCTCTCGCTCTACTCGATCGGTAAGCGCTATCAGGTTGAGGCAAAGAACAAGGCGGTCGCTATCGCTGCTGAGTACGAAGTCGTCGAAGCACTAGCGGCGGCGCAGGGGATCTCAGATGAACAAGATCTTTACAGCCTCAAAGCCCAAGGCCTGAATGCGCTGGTCCTATCCGAAGAAACCATTGGGGACCTTCTCGGCACCGGGAGAGCCACCCTCCAGTTCCACACGATGAATCACGGCTTCGTCTCGACGCTGGATATCCCAGATGAGAGCGTTCGAAACCGAGTTCGTAGGGGCATTAGCATCCGCTTTGGCGTTCGGGCCATTTATTCCAAAGGCGGCTCGACGCTTTTCGTTCCAGGTATCAACCCGAGCCTAATCCGTTCCACTGCAATTGGGCTGGACCCCACTCAGCTCGATCAGGCTCGAACTGCGGCCGTGCACATTCTCGGAAGGTTCTCTAATCCTCAGGGCGTGAGCTCCCGAGCTGTACGCGAAACTCTGAAATGGGCAAAGGAATCTGGCGTCGAATGCTACTTGCCACTTGGTGAGCAAGTTTTGGGCCGTCGCGATGCCACGAACGCAACGATCGAAGCATTGAAAGAGCTGGATATGCTCTACGCAACTCCAGAGTTCACCAAGATAGGCGGCGACGCGAACATCGTTGCCGCCATTCCAGACCGTGTGATCCGCCTCCACTCCGCGCAAGCCGCCGAGCTCGATAAGCTGCCTCTGATTGACGCGGTGGAGCGGTATGGGCGCGCCGGTAGAGAGCGTAACATGCGCATCCTTCTCCTGAGGCCCGTCTCCTTCGCAGCCGATGCGCCGCTGAGTGCTTTCGGGTCGTTCATCAAGGAGGTTGGCGACCAGATCCGGAAAGAGGGCGGAGACATCGGGACGCCAAAGCCGTTCCGAGAGCCTGACCTTCCGCAATGGTGGCGAGTCCTTATCGCTCTCGCGGCAACGCCCGCGGTCTGGTTCGCGTTTGCCGCTTTTCATCCATCGAGAAAGCCGATCAGGCAGGTCTCGGGCCTCGACATCGGCAGGACGGCGATCGTCGTGGGAGGCATTCTCGTACTTGCCGCCCTGGCGAGCGTCTCCAAGTCTGGCAGCCAAATCTCGACCTTCCTCATAGCACTCGCTTATCCCGTGATCGGTTACCTCCTGCTCGACCGGCTTCGCCCAAAAAACGTCGTTTTCGGATTTCTCCTCGTCTCCGCCCTCAGCGTCGCCGGCGCTCTTTGCGTCGCGGGGATGCTCAACGGGCTTAGCTATTACATTCAGGCCGATGAGTTTCGGGGTGTCAAACTTTCCGTCTTTCTCCCCATCGTGCTCGTCGGAGCGCTCTTCTTCCTCCGGCTCGTGGATTGGCAGGGCACCCTTCGAGGTCCCATCACCTGGCGAACGGCGGGGCTTGGCTTTGTCATCCTCATCGGCCTCGCGCTGATGATCGCGCGCACCGGCAACGACACTGGAGCCGGTGCCAGCAGCCTCGAACTGATGCTCCGCAATGTGCTGGATCGCTTCCTCTACGTCCGCCCAAGGACCAAGGAGTTCCTCATCGGGCATCCTCTGCTCGTCATCGGCGTCGGAATGCTCGCTGCATACCAATCCCTGAAAGCCAAGCTGATCGAGAATCCCGAACTCGAACCAAGGGTGAAAGCGCTTGGCGCATGGACGACTATCGTGCTCATGGTGAGCGCTTCCGGCCAGACCAGCATCGTCAATACGATGAGCCATATTCACATTCCGGTGCTCCTCAGCCTCGCCCGAATCGGAATCGGACTCGTCATCGGGTGTATCATCGGATTGGTGTTGTGGGCAATCCTTTCGCGTGCCGCCCTCCGGGAGGAGAGCTAAGACTTGGCGCGTATCCTCTTAGCTGGCTATCTGGGCTCCGGAAATCTGGGCGACGACGCCATGATGCTCGGCTTCACCCACGGCCTTCAGGATCAGGACGTCACCGTCATGACCGGCAATCCTGAAGAGACGAATCGCCTGTACGGCTTCGACGTCGTAGCTCGAAAGGACTCAAAGGCGGTAGACGCAGCGATCAAGCAATGCGATGCGCTGGTTTTCCCTGGGGGCAGCATCTTTCAGGACGTGACCAGCGTATTTAGCGTGAAATACTACGCCGATCTTGTCTCGGACGCAAAAAAGGCGGGCAAGAAAGTGTTCCTCTTGGGCCAGGGCGTAGGTCCACTCAACTCCTTCTTTGGCAAACGAATGGCCGCCTCGGCATTCGGAGCCGCCGATGCGATTTCGGTGCGGGATCCGCAGTCCATGCAGGCGCTCAAAGACATTGGCGTCCAGAAGAACGTGCGCCTGACCGCCGACAGTGCATTCCTCCTGCCCCAACCTCATCAGGGGGACGACGAGCAGAGCTTTAGCGTGGGCAACATGAAGAGCATCGGCATCGCTCCGCGCCCGCTGGACAAAAAGACGGACGTCTCCGGTCTCTTCGCCGAGTTGTGCAAGCTGATGTACCAGAGCGGCACGATGCCCGTGCTTATCGAAATGGACAGCCAGGAAGACGGCCCCCTTATCGAGGAGATTCACAAGAAGGGGGGCGGCCGTATTCCACAAATCCGCAAGCTTGGCACGCCAATGAACTACCAGATGCGCGTGCGCCGCATGGAGGCGTTAATCGCTATGCGCCTGCACGCGGGTGTACTCGGAGCCACCGTCGGAATCCCTGCGTTGATGGTCAGCTACGATCCGAAAGTGACCGCTTTCGCGAAGATGATGGAGATGTCGCCGGCCCTTCCGATGGAGGGTTTGACGGCGACAAGATTATTCGACGCCTTTACCTCGTTCATGAAGGACCGGGAGCGGAACGGCAAGATTCTCGAACGCAAGCGGGCCGAGATGATCAAGCTGGCCCAGGGCAATCTTGAGATCGTCCGGGAACAGCTTCGATCAGCCTCTAGTTAGACGACGCCATTTTGTCAACGAGTTGGTTGAGGGTCTCCCTGATTTCCAAAGTTTCGCCTCTGGCGTGCGCGGTCGCCTTCTGTGTGGACTTTCCTTCCGCCACCGCTTTGGTGGTTCGAGCGATGTCCCGCACCTGGCATGTCAGGTTCGCGGCCATGAAATTGATATTGGCGACGAGGTCCTTCCAGGTTCCTTCCATATGCGGCACCTCGGCCTGGCACCCAAACATTCCCTCCGTGCCAAGTTCTCGCGCAACGCGCGTAACTTCGTCGGCGAACCGATTGTAACCATCCGTCATGAGGTTGATGGTGGTTTTCAGCTCAGCGAATTCGCCGCTCGCGTTGACCGTTACCCCACGAGTCAGGTCGCCGTTGGCATGGGCGGTTATAACCGTGCAGATGTCTCTGACCTCGTTGGTCAAGTTCCTTGCCATGCTGTTCACGTCTTCGACGACGCCCTTCCATACGCCTTCGGCGTTTGGAACGACCGCCTGGCAACCTAACTGCCCTTCGCCAATCTCCCGCGCGACGCGCTTCAATTCCCCTACGAGTTGATTCAGATCGTCAACCAAATCATTGATTGTTGCCGCTGCTTCGCCGTCGCCAGCCAGCTTTTGGCTAAGATCGCCCGCCTTAATGGCCTTAAGCGCGCTCAATAACTCTTCTTGTGAAGCCATCAATGTCTCTCCTTGCGACCGCTTCGAGGTCTTTTCGCAAGTTACCACAACTATGCCTTTGAGCGAGAGAGGCACGCGTAGGCGTTGTGATCGTGAATTGACTCGTGGTTCTCGACCTCGATTTCATAGCTCGCGATGCGCGGCTCGTTGTCGAAAGCGATCGCGACTTCGCGGACCATGTCCTCCACAAAGCGGGGATTGTCATATGCCTGCTCGGTCACAAACTTCTCGTCCGGCCGCTTCAATACGGGATACAAAGGAGCCGATGCTGCGCCCTCGATCATGTCGATCACGTCCTCCAGCCAGAGAATTTCCTCGCCACGGGGCTTGATCCGCACCATCACGTATCCGCGCTGGTTGTGCGCGCCATAAGCGGAGATTTCCTTGCTGCACGGGCAAAGGGTAGTCACCGGTACGTTCAGGTATAGCTCGAAATCGGTCGACGTGCCGCCGGTCGCGCTAAAGCCGCACTCGTAGCCCATCATTCCGACTTTTTGCGTAACCGGCGCCGCTTTCTCCCTGAAGTAAATGAAGGTCACCTCGAGGTGCGAGGTCTCCGCCTTCAGCCGCTCGCGCAGCCGCTGCAAGATCACGGGGATGGTCTCCGCGCTGATGTCTTTGTTGTGCTCGCCCAGCACTTCCAGGAACCGGCTCATGTGCGTTCCTTTGTAATCGTGCGGAAGGTCAACCGTTAAGCTGAATGTTCCAACGGTATGCATGAGGCCGTTGTCTTTCACTCGAACGTGGATCGGGTATTTGACCTTGCGGACGCCCACCTTGTCTATGGCGATGTTGCGAATGTCGGGTGTGCTCTGGATATCAACCAATGTCTCACCTTTTTGCATCTAGTTGATTATGGGCAGATGGCCAAAAGTGAGTAGGACCCGATCCTGATGATCGTTTGCGCTTATTAACCCACCTGCTCGACGCGGCAGTGCTGGTACAGCAGGTGCGTCACCCCGCGCCGCGCGATCTCCGTTCCGTCAGTGGTGGCGGTGGCTGCACCCGCAGCAAGCCCCCACCTGAACGCCTCTTCCAGCTCTTGCCCTTCCTCCAGAGCCCATAGCATCCCGCCCAGAAACGAATCGCCGCTCCCAATTGTGCTTTTGGCTTCGACAGGCGCGCTGTGGCCGATGAAGATTCCTTGCGGACCCGCCAGGATGGCTCCGTCCTCCCCCCGGCTGATGACCACGATCGACTCCGGTTTCAGCATGGCACGGAGCTCCTCGGCCCCCTCGATTGCTGCCTCAGTAGTCTCGATCGGCCTCCCTAGAAGGCGGGCAGCCTCTTTGGAGTTTGGCTTGATTAGGTCCGGAAGGGCTCTGAGCCCATGTATACAAGGGTCCCCATCGGCGTCCAATAGAATCTTCCGGCCGTGCCGCAAGCCAATCTCGGCAATCTCGCGAAAAGCGGTCAGCCGGCACCCAGGTGGTAGAGAGCCTCCCATACAGATCCAGGTGGCATACGGTGCAAGCTGATCCACCTTCGCCAGCAGAGCCTTATATTCATGATCCGAAATCATCGGCCCCTTCGCGTTGTAGGTCGTCGGCGGCTCGCCCGATGCGTCCTCGACACTCACATTCGTCCGCGTCTCGCCGGCGGTCTCGACGAAGTCTGAAACGACACCCTGCAAGTCGAGCACACGTCGCACCACCGCCCCCGCGCTACCTCCGAGCAGTCCCGTGGCCGTCGTGAGCCCGCCCAGTTCGGCAAACACTCGCGAAAGATTCGTGCCCTTCCCACCAGCATCGATCTCTGTTCGGACCACCCGATTGGTGTCATGCACCTTCAGTGAGCCGACGAAAATCTGATGGTCAACTGCGGGGTTGAGAGTTACTGTAAGGATCATTGAGCCATCATCTCCACCAGCAGGAGTTTCTCCGGGTCGAGTTCCCGGCGAGAATTCAAGACGAACGGCAATGGCTGAGTGACGAGCCGATTGCCTTCAATGCCCGCCATTTCACCGTGATAACCACTGATGAGCCGATTCGTTGCCAAAGCTCCGAGACGCAAAGCCAGCACCCGGTCGAAAGCCGTCGGGCTCCCGCCCCGTTGCATGTGCCCCAACACCACCGCGCGAGTCTCGTACCCGATGCACTCCTGGATGTCGACGCGAATGTGTTCCGCCTTCGCCGCTCCCTCTGCCACCACAATAATCGAGCTCTTCTTTCCGAGTGCCGCCGCGTCGATCAGTTTCTTGCACACCTGTTCGAGAGAGTACGGCACCTCCGGCAGCAGCACCGCTTCCGCGCCTCCAGCAAGGGCCGCTTCAAGCGCGATCAAGCCGTTCCGCCGCCCCATTACCTCGATCACGAACACTCGCTCGTGCGAATAGGCCGTGTCCCGAACCCGGTCGATTGCCTCGACCGCTGTGTTCACCGCCGTATCGAACCCGATCGAGAAGTCCGTGCCCGGAATATCGTTATCAATCGAGCCCGGCACTCCATATACAGGAAACTCGAACTCTTCCTCCAGCTTTAGAGCGCCCGTTAACGAACCATCTCCGCCGATCACCACCAGCCCGTCGACCTTATTTTTGCGGAGCGTGGCGATTGCCTTCGCCCTGCCCGCACGTTCGAGAAATGGCTTGCATCGAGCGCTTCGCAGAATTGTGCCGCCCCGGTCGATAATGCCTCCGACGGACCGCGAAACCAACTCCACCGCATCGTCGTTTATAACGCCGTCATATCCGTGATGGAACCCGGTTACGCTCACCCCGCGGCTCAAGGCGGTGCGCACTACGGCTCGCAAAGCCGCATTCATCCCCGGCGCGTCCCCCCCGCTCGTGATCACCCCGATCCTCACCGCAAGAGCCTACTTGATACGCTGACTCAGAGCTTCTTAGGACCTACCCCTCACTTCGACTTCCAAGCGGCCAACTCGATCAGCCGTTCGCTGTCGAAAAGTCGCGCGGACTTGGGGCTTTCCGCAGGCGACCAGGCAATGACATAGCGACCATTGTGCCGCACTTCATCCGCACCGCCAATCGCTGTCTCAACCCCAGTTCCCGTGTTAACCAACAAGCGCCCTATTGGAGTCGTACCAACAAGGATGCGCGGCAGGGCGGCATCTACGAACCGGGCTAGCCCTCGGCCCTGGTACAGCAGTCTTCTTTTGCCCGTCTTGAGCTCAATTTCGCCCGCCGCCGTGGTCCCGAAGGAGGTCGTCTCAACATACAGTCCTCCCCCTGACGTCAACGGGATGTAGCTCTGCAGCTTTACACCTAAGGCTCGAAAAGTGAATGCATTCTGCTTCGGATTATAGCGAGCCACGCCCCATGCCTTCGCCCCCTGGGTTACTACTTCCAGACCTCCGTCCACCTGAGACAGCTTATCGTCGATTATCGCCCGGGCGACGGAGAAGCCTTCGAATCTGCCAAGCACGCGAGGCTTTGGTTTGGCGTCGCTAAGATCGACTTCGATGAGTCCTTCTTGCCAGGGCTTTCCACCAGAATCGTCCCATCTGGCCAGGAAAAAAGCCTTGCTTCCGAGCCTTTTTGCGCCAGAGATCCCGGTCGCTTCGAGACGGCGAGTGCCCTTCTTTACTAATGCAAGCGTCTCCACGACCTCTTCCCGGCGAAAGAAGCGTGAAGACGTAGGAAACTCCGCAAGGCGGGTCGAATAACTCCACGAACCGGACCGGGCCGTTGCGCCACGCTCGTCCCACACCGCATAGTTGTCGTCTCGCCGAAACATGACGGCAGGGGGAAGTTCCACACTTTCTCGCAACGGCACCCGAACGACCTCTGATCCTGCCCGGATAACGAACCTTTGCTGGTAGAGTTCTAGCGTAGGTTTGTCTACCGGTTGCTGCGCGAGCAGAGTCGTGGCGAAGGCGGCGACCGTCACTATCATCGAGGTTCTGCAAGTGTACTGCCGAGACTGCGCCCGCTACGATCTGGAAGCTGAAAAGTGCCTTGACGGCAAGGTGAACCCACCTAGTTGGGAGATCGCCGTAACCGTAAGCCAGGTCCTTGGGCTTAGGTCGATCTGCGTGTTCAACGATCACCGCGAACGTTTGGTTCGAGCGCGAACGCCAGTCAACCAGAGCGAGGCTCGCAACCTTTGGAAAGACTGAGATTCTCTCAAGGCACCTTGGTATAATCTCCTTTCAACGCGCGCCGGTGTTGGAATTGGTAGACAAGCATGCTTGAGGTGCATGTGCTCACAAGGCGTGGAGGTTCGAGTCCTCTCCGGCGCACCCTACGTTCACCCTCGGTTCCGGGGGAGTCCTGCAAAAATGCCTCTTGGATAAGCATTCCAGAACAGGCATACTTTAACTAGGCGGGATATGCGGGAAGATTTCGGAGACCAGGGATCGCAGGTTCAATGGCACTCCTCGACGATGGCCCTTCTCGCCTTGCATGGCGATTCCGTCACGCTCTCGCGTAAGCATGTAGTTTGGCAATCAGCGACGGACTGCGTTTTAGCATTTCCAGAAGGCGAAGCCGCGCTCCGATTCGCTCTCGCAACCATGGAAGAGAACCCCCGAGCTTCCGCCGGCCTGCTTCTTGGCGCCATCTCTGACCTGATTGTCGAACGTGCGCGCGCGTTGGCTGCCTATGGGGAACCCGGCCAGCTTCTCATCACTTTGGCGGTGCAGGACTTGGTTCGCGACTGCAGCTTGCCAGTTAGTTTCTTGGAGATTGGCTCCACCGAGCTCGTTGGGCGGCAAGAACGGGTGTTCCTCGTAAATAAGATCGGTTCCCAGCACATCAAGTCTGAACAGCAGAATTCTAGAGAATTGGAATCTGAAGCGGCGGACCACTGGGGAATCGCCAGTACGGCATCGTTCATCGGTAGACGGAACGACCTTGCACGTTTGAAGCGATCGATGGATCTCTCAAAGCTCGTTACCGTGCACGGGGGACCGGGCACGGGCAAGAGTGCCTTAGTTCGAAGATTCTTCTTCGAATCGGAAAGCCACTTCGAAGATGGAGCGTGGCTCATCGACTTGGGACAGGTGCGCCACCCCGAGCTCGTGAGCACAACCATCTGTCGGGCCGTGGGAACCCTGAAGCTTCCCGGTGAAGGAAGAGTTGATTCGCTCATCTCGGGTATGCGCGCCAAGAAAGCGCTATTGATCTTGGACAACTGCCAGGCAACCACCGCCACTGTCAGGGTGATTGTTCTGAAGCTGCTCCAAGAGTGCCCTCACGTGGCCATCATCGTGGGCTCCAGACGGCCGCTGAAGACAGCAAACGAGACCCGCATGCTGCTTCAAGGGCTGGAAACGCCTGCGTTCGCCGAAGATTGGCGTGCCATTCGCGAGTACGATGCCGTAGCCCTATTCGAGGAACGAGCACAGGCATACGACTCCTCGTTCGAAATCTCGGATGCGAACGCGGCCGATGTGGCCTTACTCTGTCGAAAGCTCGATGGTGTGCCTCTTGCGATCGAACTGGCTGCCTCCAAGGCCGCTCTCCTAACACCACGTCAGATAATGGGCAGGCTGGAAGATCGGCTACTTCTGCTCAAAGATGAATCGGGCGGCCATAGGCTGGAAGACACGATCCGCTGGTCTTATGAGCTCCTTTCGGCAAATGCGCAGCAACTCCTGGATCGCTTATGTGTCTTCAAGGGATCCTTTTCGGTAGATTCTGCGGAAGCCGTTTGCGCCTGCGACGACCTCGGTGGGCCTGCATTCTTCGGCACCTTCGAGGAGCTTCTGGACAACTCTCTCATTACCCCCTCGGGTTCCCAGGGCATCGACAAGCACTTCTATCTCACTGAGACGGTCCTTTCCTTTGCAAGTGCCCGCTTTAAGGCGATGCCGCTCAAAGAGCAGGTCGAAGCCAAACATCGCGTGTGGTGTCTCGCCTTTGCCAACGACGCCGCAGAAGGTCTCTACAGCACCCACCAGAGCCAATGGCTCAACGCGATGGATGCTGCTTACGAGGAGATGCGCTACGTTATATCGAGCGGTTGCCTCCCACGCGGAGACCTGGAAATGGCCGCTCAGACTCTGCTTGCCTGTTATCCGTATCTCATTGAGAGGAACTACTTCCGGGAGGGGTTTATGATGGCCGAGAAGATCGTGCAGGCAAGAAGCGCCCGCCGACTCCACGATTATCCGAGGCTGCTTAACGTTACCGCTGTATTCGCCTACTATCTGAGCGAGTTAGAGGAAGCACGCCGTTATGCTACGCGGTCTGTACGGCAGTCCAGAAAGCGCAAGGATCCGTCGATGGAGGGACGCGCTCGCTGCACGCTCGGAATGGCGGCGCAAGGGCAGGGGCTTAATCGGCGTGCCAGGCGCCACTACCTTCGTGCCGCGGCTGCAATGAGAGGAAGAGACGATAACCGGCTGCTTACTGTCTTAGGCAATCTCATCGGCGTCGAGACGGTGCTCGAGCTGTTCGAGTCTGCCGCCGCCCATCTTGCCGAGGCAAAAACGCTCGAAGATCGGTGCACGAGCAAATCGACACGAACTTCTGTGATGTTGAACGCGGCACACTATGCGTTCAGTGCCAGCGATGACCGGCTCGCCTGGCGTCTTTCGCTCGACTGTCTGGACGGAGCCATTGAGAACCGTGACGACCTCACTTTGGCACTCATTCTGCGCACCTTCGTGCGCTTGTTGTGGCAACGTGGTGAGGCAGAGCTTGCGGGAGTCTTAATTGGAGCGGGACAACTCGTGCTTGCGGGATCGGAAGCTCAGCCAATCGATGAGGGACCCGTCACCTATGAATCAACCTGCGCGGAAGTTGAGAAACAACTTGGAACCGATGCCTACCTGGAGCGCGTCTACGAGGGCCGAACGCTCGATCGTGAACAGATGCTTGCCGAAGTCCGCAGAATTGCGGTCGAAAATTGTTGACGGGAGCGCAATAATCGTGTTACGATAAATGCGACCCTCTCTAACGAGAGGACTTTCCGGCGTTCCGGCTGCTAAGGGGAGAGGCTCACATCTGGTGCGAGCTCAAGGCAGCCGGGTGCCACTTTGCTTTTATCGAGAGCCCCACTCCCACGAGCCGTACGCGATCTTGTCCGGCAACGGTTTGCCCGCCTGCCGGAGCGCGAGTTCCAGGTGGCCGCGATGGAAGCCTTCATGAGCGATCATGTAGCCGAGAAACCCGGCCGCATGAGGTTTGAACCCCTTTACTTTTCCTCCAGGAGAGCCCGCCCGTCGCAGCAGCTCCTCGATGGCTTTCGACGAGCTTTCGAGGCCAGCCGCCAGTTCCGCCTTGGTAGCGGTCGGCTCCAGCTTCACCATGGGCTCATTCAGGTCGGGAGCTGCCGCCTTTAGCCACATCAGACGGACGTTGTGGACGTGCGCGAGCTGTCCGCCTACCGTCTTCCCTTTTGTGAGCGGAACGGTCAGCGAGTCCTCCTCCAGCGCCTCCAGCAGATACAGATTGATCCTGTTATTGATCCTCCAAGTCTCAAGCAACTCTTCCACTCGATGAGCTTAACAGAGAGCGGTACGATTTTCCAGATGCTCATCCGCCCCGCCACCGCTCAAGATATCTCCGCCATTTGCGAGATCGAAAACCAGGAGATCGAGCATGGTTTCGCCAACTTCGCTCTGGAGCCGGTGAGCGTCGAGGGAAGGACCAGACAGTTCCTGGAAGCGGAGGGCCAGCATCCCTGGTTTGTTGCCCAGGAGGGGAAAGAGATTTTCGGCTTCGCCAGAGCTAGCGCGTGGAAATCGCGAGGAGCCTACATGTGGTCAGCCGAGATCGGCGTCTACGTAAAGCCTGGCCACCAAGGAAAGGGAATCGGAAAGCTACTGTACGCAGAGCTTTTCCCGGCCATGGAAGCAGTTGGCATCCGCACCATCCTCGCCGGTATCGCCTTGCCCAACGATGCGAGTGTCCGATTGCATGAATCGTTCGGCATGGAACGAGTGGGCACCCTCCCATGCGTAGGATTTAAGCACGGGGAATGGCGCGACGTAGGCTACTGGGCCAAACACCTGGGAAGCGGGCCGCCAAGCTCGTGCTAATCTGAAACCAGGACCTTGGCAGACGTCGACCCACAACCGACCCCCGAAGCCAAGCGCAAGGGCTTCCGCCCGCTCGCGGTCGTCCTCGGCTTCCTCCTCTGCATCCCAGTCGCCTTTGCGGTTTCGAACCAGATCGTGTCGGCGATCTTCTCGCTGATGGTTGCACCGATCTCGGCGATGTTGATCCTGCTGGTCATCAACATTCCGCTCAGGGTCTGGACGCCAAAGTTCGCCCTCACCCAAAGAGACTTCATCGTGATCTACGGCATCGTGAGCGTCGCGGCCGCGATCGCCGGCGAGTGGGCGGAAGTGTCGTTCGGAATCATGACCGCCATTCCGCTCCGACCTACGGAGCCGATGTACCGCGACTACTTCGCGAAGTACATCCCGGACTGGCTTGCGGCGAAAGACCTTGCCCAGGTGGGCGACATTCGTGGCGGCGGCAAAGACTGGCATTACGTGCTCGGCAAACTGCCGATCTTTGGCCCGATGTTCCTGGGCTGGGGTTTCATGATCATCTCGCTGTGCCTGGCGATGCTGTTCATCAACCAGCTCATGCGTGGCGCATGGTGCGAGCGAGAGCGACTTACGTTTCCACTCATCCAATTGCCAGTGGGCCTCTCCGAGGGCGGAGGATCGGGAGGCATGTGGCAGAGCAAGCACATGTGGATCGCCTTCGGGATCATGTTCGGCATCGATATCCTGAACGGGCTGAACTACCTTTATCCCAACCTCCCCGCGATCCCCGTCAAAGACCTCTTCTACATCGATCGAGCCTTTAAGGAGCCGCCTCTAAGCAACGTCGGGGACTTCCGCATCTCGATCTTTCCGTACATGGCCGCAATCGGCCTGTTTATCCCCAGCGACCTGGTGCTTAGCGTCGTCGTCTTCTTCTTGCTGCGCAAGGCGTCCCACGTCATCCTTGCCTCCCAGGGCATCCCGCAATGGACGTTCTCCGGCACCGCCATCGCGCCCGGCCCTCCTTACTTCGATGAGCAGACGTGGGGCGGTGTGATTGCGCTCTTCCTGGGTTCCTTGTGGGTCTCGCGCGACTACCTTCGAGAGGTCTGGCAGGATATCAAGACCGGCCGTAAGGCCGACGACGGAGGAATCAAGCATCGCTGGGCATTCATCGGCCTGATCATCACGTTCCTCATCCTCTGCGGCTGGGGCATGCTTGGCGGCTTGCCTGCCTGGTACATGGTCCCTTATGTCGCCCTGTTCCTCATCTTCTCGTTCGTGCTAACCCGAATGAGAGCCCAGCTCGGCCCTCCTACGCACGAATTCGCGTTCTTCGGCCCGAACTCGATCATGCATCGGTTCCTTGGCACACGCTGGCTTTCCGATCAACAGGCGACTTGGGCGGCCGATGGTTTCCTCTCGATGAACCGCCTCTTCAGAAACCATCCCATGCCCTATCAGCTCGAGGCTATGAAGATGGGACAGATCGAAGGCCTGAACCAGAAGCGAATCTTTCAAGCGATCTGTGTTGCCACCGTGCTGGGTCTATTCGCAGCCTTTTGGTTCCTCCTGGTGCTTCGCTACCGCACCGGCAACATCGGCTGGACCGACGGTGCCACCTACCTGCAGAACATCCTCAACGACCGCAAGGGAACCGACATTCTCGGCATCACAATGACCATGCTCGGTTTCGCGATTGTCATGGGCATGGATGCGATCCGCTTCAAGTTCCCCGGCTTCCCGCTACATCCCGCTGGCTACGTCCTCTCGATGAACTACGGCGTGGACTACTACTGGTTCGGCCTTCTCATCGCGCTCTTCGTCAAGAACTTCGTCCAACGCTACTACGGTCTGCGCGGATACGACAAGCTCCGAATGGTCGCGCTCGGCATCCTGCTCGGGGAGTACGCTGCAGAAACGATATGGCTGGCGATGGCACTGATCACGAAACAGAGCACCTACACGATCTCATTCAACGATCGGAGCCTGCTGACTCAGTAGCCGTAGAGCCGCGAAACTACACCGGCTGGGTCTTCCTCTGGCTCCTCTTCGGATTCCTCATCTTCAACGGACTCCGCGCCACCTTTGCAGACAAGCCGGACAAGGAAAAGAAGCACACGGCTCAAGAGCTGATGCTTCGACAAGCGGTGTACTCGAAGAGGCTTGCCGAACTCAGTCCGTTGAAAGCAGGCAACCTGGACAGTGGCTTCGAAAGCGTCGCGAAGGCAGTCGAAGAGGATGGCAAGTCCTCTCCTGCCGCGGCCCTACTCTATGCAGAAGCTTATCAAGAGATGGGAAAGAGGCCGCCCTTGCCGTACCTCTCCACCTTGTTGCGGAGCGACAACGCCGAGTACAAGGCACTGTCCCAGTTGTATGCCAGCGAAAAGCTGTCGGACGGCGCCGCTCAAAGACTGACGAAATCGATTGAGAGCGATTCGTTTCCTTTCGAGTTGGCAAAGGTGCACGCCCGTGAAAAGGCAGGATTGACCCCTTCGGGACGAGACGCCATTGCTCCCCTCTGGAAGGCAATTGCCGTTGCCGGGGTTCTGCTGGCGCTTGGCCTGATCTCGCTTTTGGGCATCGCCGTCTGGGTCACCTTTGTCGCGTTGCGTTCGTCTGGACACATAAGCCCACTGGGATTCCCCGAAGGCAACATCACGCCCGCGTATGCGGATCGGCTCGCCCTTCGCGCGGCTCAGATCGTCGCCGCATTTTTACTTTTCGAATTCGTCGCGGCGATTGTCAACCGGATGGGGCTGAACCGTATGGTTGCCGGTCTGATCGCTCCTATAGGCGTGCTTGTGTTTGTGTTTGTCATACAGCGTGTACCCGTCACAGGAAGGCTGATCACGCTTGCAGATATGGGAATCAGGGGCGGCCGCCTTGGCAAAGACGTTGTTTGGGGCGTATGTGCTTTTGCTGCCGAGATCCCGCTCATGGCATTGCTCGGACTTGTCGGGCGTAAGATATTCAGCTTCCTTCCCGACCCGGAGCATCCCGCGAGCACCCTGCTGCAGAACCGGCCTGACATCGGAATCGTCATCAGCGTGCTGGTCTTTGGGGCTCTTATCGCTCCTTTCTGGGAAGAGATTGCCTTCCGCGGCCTCATGTTTCCGGCGATCTCAAAGGTGACCTGGGGACCTGTCGCAGGAGCCCTGATTTCCAGCCTCATCTTCGCCGCCATTCACCCTCAGGGCCCCACCACCTGGTTGGCACTTGGAAGCATTGCCGCCGTAAGCTGTGCGCTCGCCTACCACACCAAATCCCTGGTCCCAAGCATCGTCATGCACGCGCTGCACAACTTTGCCCTCCTGTTGGGCACGCTGATCCTGTTCTGAAGACGGCGTGCTCGTTTAGGACACGCTTGAAGGTCTACGGTCTGCTTGTGATGGTGAGCGCCACCTTATCCGCTTCTACGACGTACTACCTGCTGAACCGCATGCGCTTTGACAAACGAAAAATCCACCATTCTCTCTTCGACGCCACGGAGCGATACTCGAACCGCCTTCGATCGGGCACATCCGCGTGGACACCCGAAGAGTCGAAGATCGTATCGGAGCATAAGCGGATTTGGTGGAACGAGAACGGAACGAGGTTCTTTCTCGGGCTCGCACTCTGGTTCGCGTTCTTGATCACGATCATTGCAACTAAGCCACTTGTTGAAAAGCCGGTCATAGGAATCCTCATGTGCACCTGGATGTTCGGTGGCATCAGTTCCCTGGTCTGGTTCTTCAACCGGGAGAAGTCAAAACTGACCGTGAAGGAGCTAAGGGCACTCATCCCGATCCTTGAGCTGACACCGATCCAAAGAGCCTACGCGGAGTCACTCCTGGCGATGGAAGGAATCGGCATGTCCGGAAGTGAGAAGGATGACCTCCTGCAGCGCCTCAACCGGCTAGTGGAAGAGGAGGAGAAGCTGCTCGCTGCGAGAGAAGAGGGCGGCCTGCAAGCCGGAACTCGCGAGAACATCCTCCAGGATAGAGCAAATCTCATCGCCAAAATCGAAGCGAGCCACGACGAACTGAGCCGAAAGTCCTTCGCCAAGGGCTTGGAGATTTGTGAGCGGCGCTTAGCGGCCGTTGACGATCTGTTCCTTACCGATGAGCGGGTGGAAGCTCAGCTCGAATTGATTCGGCAAGCTATGTGCGGCGTGCGGGATTCGCTGCATCGCTTACGGCTGACCCCACGAGCCAGCATTGCCGACCTTAACCTGGATCACCTGAACGACAGCGTCTTTCATGCCCATCGGCAGACCGAAGCCTTGGAAGCCGCCGTTGCCGAAGTTCGTGCCATTAGCGGCTAGGCAGCCTTCGCGGATTGCGCAGGTTCCTGATCTTTGCGACGTACAATGGACGCATGCCAATCTGCACGCGTTGCGGTGCCCGTAATCTTGAAAACACGCCCATCTGCGTTTCCTGCGGAGTGGGCTTGGGAACGCAAGTTCGGGCCCAGAAAGATCTCAGCCGGGCAAAGACGGCGAATGCCCTTCAAACAGTTGGAAGGATTGTGGCTGTCGTCGTCGCGATCATCCTCGTGCCCGTCACCTACCGCCTCGGCGGCAAGGCGTACTACAGTTATCGTTTGAACTCGATGGCAGGCATCACGATGAAGGGTTGCGGGGGACCGGTCACCGCAAACATGACGCCTTATGAGAAGGAACAAGTCGAGAAGTGCGTCTCGAGGAGCCCAGAGCTAAAGGAGGCGCAGGCGAACTACGACAATTTCATGGGTACTGGCAAGAGCCAGCAACCCACGAACTAGTAACCGCAGATGTGATCCTTAACGAGGTGTCCCCGTCGATTTGGGGACGCTGCCGTTGGTAGCTAGCGACCCCCGCCCGGTGCTGCGGGAGCTGAGATTCGGAAGGTGCTGGTGGCGGTTTTGCCTCCGATTTCGACTTCCATTGTGTATTCGCCTCGATCCAAGTATTTGGCTCGATACTCCTCGTACGGGTCTTTGAGGGCGTCTGCTCCTGTTTTGGGAAGCGGGGGCCTGCCGGCGGGGATCGGTTTGGCGGGGGAGAGCATGAGCTCGATGCTGGAAGTGTTGAACCCTCGAAGGGCGTCCACCTGCGTCTCCTTCACGACCTTGCCGTCCTTCTTGATGCGGATCGTCGCCTTGCCTGCCGTTTCGGTGAAGTAGGTCACGCGTGCCACTGGCGAGGGGGGCATTTCTGCGTTCCAGCGCTCGTTCTGCTCATATCCCCAGTCGGAGGCTCGGAAGCCGCCGGAGCCTCTGGTCACGTTCGGCACATCGAGGATCGTGAGGCCCTTGGCGCGGAGCTCAGGCGTCAGCTCGTGAACGTACTTGAGCGGCAGGATGTAGACGCTCCGTCCGTGGGTGGCGGCCACCAACTCGTTCTCGCGTGCTTGGACGGCGAGGTCGTGGATCGGGAGATTCGGCATGCCGCCATGCAGCGTTGCCCACGTCTTACCGGCGTCTAGCGAGACGTAAACGCCCATGTCGGTGCCGACGTACAGCACGTCCTTCTTCGTAGGATCTTCGCGGACGACGTTGATCGGCTCGGCAGGTAGGCCGCCTGCGATCGACTGCCAGGTTTTGCCGTAATCAGTCGATTTGTACAGATAAGCCGCGAAGTCGTCTTCGCGATACCCGTTCTGGGCAACGTACACGGTGCCGTCGTCATATTTCGACGCCATGATCCTCGAAACCCACTTGTTGGGCTGCGGGGTGGGGATGTCGGACCAGGTGAAACCGCCATCGCTCGTCATCGTCACGCGGCCATCGTCGGCGCCGACATAGATCACGCCCCACTTGAGCGGGCTTTCGCTGATGTCCTTGATCGTCGAGTAGGGCACGTCGCCGTTCGGTTTGTTGCGGGTCAGGTCCGGGGAGATCGGGAGATAGGTTCGGCCCTGGTTGAATGAACGGTAGAGCCTCTGCGACGCGCAGTACACGATGTCCGGGTGGTGGGAGGAGATTATGAGCGGCGAGACCCAATTGAATCTTGCTGGGGGGTCGTTTCTCGGCGGAACCGGCCGCGCACTCCATCGCTCGTTTGTGAGCTGGTTAAGGCCGCTGTGAGCTCCGAATTGGGAGGCTGTGTAGACGATGTCGCCATCATTTCTCGGATCGACGGCGACGTGGCTGCCGTCCCCGCCGCCAATCGTGGTCCAAGCGCTTGCGCTGGATCGGCCGCGATTGTAGGTGCTCGGGCCCTTCATGGTGCCGTTGTCCTGAAGGCCGATGTAGACGTTGTACGGACGCTTGTTGTCGACGGCGATTGCTGTTGGCTGTCCGACGGCGAGGTTGTTGATGTGCCGCACGCTTTCGCCGTAGTTGCCGCTTAGATAGAGTCCGCCGTCGCTGCCGATCCAGAGCTTGGATGGGTTTCTGGGGTCAAACCAGGCTGCGTGGTAGTCGACGTGAGACTCCTGTGCGATGCGCTTCCAAGTCTTGGCTCCATCTACGGATCGCAAGATCGGGAAGCCCCAGGAGAGAACGTCGTTCTCATTCTTCGGGTTCACGGTGATGCCGGTGAAGTAATACTGATACTCCGCGTCGTCGGTGCGGCTGACGCGCCTGAACGTGCGTCCGCCATCGTCGCTTCGATAAACCTCTTGGTTGACAATTGGTGGGCGGAAGAAATTGGGGTTCTTGTCCTCGATCATTTTCTTCAACTGATCGAAATTGACCTCTTTGCTTCGAACCTGCTTGGCGACGTCTGCGGGCTTCTCGATCTGTGCGGAACGGATGAAAGCGGTTAGCGGTGCCTCCTCCACTTGCGGCAGGGTCTCGTTGGTGAGCCTGAGGAAGCGCCGCGCGGTCAGTCGTCCGCTGGGGGTGCGCTCGTCCTCCTCCATCCACTCCGAGTCGTCTTCCTGCACGTCGGCAGCGGCGTACACCACCTTCGGATTGCTGTTCGACCAGGCGATATCCGTTCTTCCCGCGCCGGCCCCTTGCGGAAGCGTCGCGACTTTGTTCCAGGTTCGCCCGGCATTGTCAGTGCGATAGACCGCGGATCCCTTTCCGCTTTCGAGCAGGTTCCAAGCCCGGCGATCTCGCTCCCAGAAGCAGGCGAGGAGGACGTCTGCATTGCGGGGGTCCATGGCGATATCGAATGCGCCCGTCCACTCATCTACTTTCAAAACCTGATTCCAGGTCTTGCCGCCGTCGGCGGTCTTGTACACGCCTCGCTCCGGATTCTGAGAGTAAAGGTGGCCTAGGGAGGCGACGTAGACCACGTTCGAGTTGCGTGGATCGATAACGATCTGGCTGACATGCTGGCTCTCAGAAAGGCCCATGTATTGCCAGGTCTTTCCTTCATCGGTGCTCTTGAAGACCCCGGTGCCGGCGTAGCTGGTTCGCTGGCTGTTGGCCTCGCCGGTACCGACCCACAGCGTCCTTCCATCGTTCGAGACCGCGAAGTCGCCGATGCCGAAGGAGCTTTGATCGTCGAAAAGCGAGGTCCAGGTAACGCCGTCATCCTCCGTTCGCCAGAGTCCTCCAGTTGCGAAGGCTACGTACACCTTGTCGGGTTGATCGAGCGGAGCCTGGATGTCCACGACTCGGCCCCCCTGCGATTCCGGTCCGATGTTTCTCCACATAAGCCCGCCGAAAAAGCTTTCGAGCTTCATACGCTGCCGGTCGTCGTACCCTTTGAGCCTTGTAGCCGCATCCATGCCCCTCAGGGCTGGCAGGTGGTACTTCAACTTCTCCTCTTCCTTGGTGAGCCGTCGGCCATCTTGGGCGATGGCGACGACGCTGAGGCAGGCGAGCAGGGCGAGCGCAGAGAAGCGGGTGTGCATCAAGAGTTAGTTAAGCACACGGGCGCGCGTGAAAGGAAGAACGGATCGAGAGGAGCAAGCGCGGGCGGTTACCAGCTTGGGAGCGGTTCGCAATACTTTCGCCAAAGATCGGATTCATCTGGGGGTGGGTTGGTTGATGGAGGGACGATGGCCTTCAGGAGGTGGATTTGGCCAGCGTGATAGCTATCGTGTTGCGTCACGGTCCAAATAACGCGCCAATTCGGCCATTGCTTGCCCGAGAAGGTAGTGACCATTCGCTCGAGGTCCCTTTCGTTTGCCCAGGTCGACTGCCAGTATTCATGAGCTTCGTGGAGGTATTCCTTAGCGCCCTCCCAACTGGGCCAGAATCTCTCCAAGCGATCGACAGTGTCACGCCAGCGAATCTCGAGGTTGCGGTAGCCTGCGCTGCCATAGAGGAATTTAGGGGCGGCTATGTGCATCACAGTGCTGAGGATCGAGCCTTCCGAGTGCATATACTCGCCGGGTAGGAACTCGACTTTGCCCCACGCCTGTTGCTCGCTCACCCCATCGATGCTATCCAGCAGATCTTGAAAGGCTGCCTGTGACTCAAGCTTCAGAAGATCAATATCGCGCATTTCCTATGATTGCCTGAACCGCACGGAAATCTCGCGCACCATGAACTACGTGACGGACCAAGACTTGGCCGCAGGACTCGTGAATGGCGAGACATGGGCGCTTCAAATGCTCATCGATGGCTATCACCGCCCGCTCTTTCGCTATCTTTGGCAAGCGGGAGGCTCAAGGGAAGACGCGGAGGACCTCTCGACTCAGGCCTTGTTAAGAGTGCGAGGGGATATCAAGGGATACCGAGGTGGGTCGCTTCGGGCGTGGATTTTCAAAGTCGCCTATCGCGAGCTGCTCAGACATCGACGGCGACAAGCGCTGGCGCGACTTTGGCAGACAACTCCAGAACAGCATGAGCCAAGCACAGACGATGCGCTTGTGATTGCGGAAGCGCTTTCTAGAATTCCGCTGGAGCAGCGGTCAGCCTTTTTGTTAACGGAGGCTGAGGGCCTGTCGGTGGAGGAGGCTTCGCTGGCGCTCGGGATTCCTATTGGGACGGTTAAGTCGCGTTGCCATACCGCTCGCCAGAAGCTACGAAAGATTCTTGGTCCTACCTATGGAGAAACACATGCCGAACCTGCCACTGAATGAAGACGCCCTCGTGCGCACGCTGCGAGAGGCAGAAACGCCTCCGGCGCGCGCGGATCTGTTGGAACTCCTACAAGCTATGCCGAGCTATCGCCCCCGCCCGTGGGTGTGGGCAATTCCCGTTACCGCCGCCACCATGCTGACACTCGCTCTGATCCCGATCCTTTCCCTTCCGCCGACGCTATCGCTTGGCCAGGTTGCCCAGGCGTTCGACGCCCGAACACAGTACACGATCGTAAATACCCGGCTCATGAACAAGGGAGCTGAAAGCGTGAAGGTCACGAGCTATCGAGACGGCTCTCTATGGAGACGAGGTTCTGAGTTCCACTTGCGGGACCGATCAGTCATGATCCGGTTTCTGCCGAAGTATCTGAACTATGTGATGCTCGATGAGCCTGAAGCGCCGGAGCAGCACGAATTTCGAGTCGACCGGCTCTTGCGTCCCGGAGTCAAGCCCGTGTTTCAGAAGGGAGTGATGTGGAAAGGTAGACGGGTCAATCGGTTTACGATCCATGACACTTACCGCTCGACGACTTTGCAGACGTTCGACCAGGAGGTCATTGTCGATCCCGGCACGAACCTGCCCATCCAGATGACCATCATGCGGGACTCCGGAGCGTGGGGCGACGTATGGGATTACAGCTTTGCAACTCCCCCAGCCTCCGCTTTTGTGCCCAGAATCCCTGCGGGAGCTCGTGTGTATGACAATCGCGTCCTTCGGCGAAGATTGCCAGAGCTTCTATCAGAAAGTCAAATTGGGGGGCTGATTGTGGGCGAAGCGAATAGTTTGCTTCTCCTAACCGATGCTGCCGAATTGCCCGCGGGCAAGGTTCAGGTGAGCCTTAGATTGTCAGGAGCCGAGGGGCAGTTGAATGGAGACTTTTCTGATTGGCCATGGCTGAGCCGTGATCCGGGTGTTATGCGCGCTGAGGACGGTATCCAGATCAATGGCCGCAAGTGGCGGTTGGCGCGATTCTTCTTGCCCGTGCCCGATTGGCCGCGGGTTAACGGTCTCCGGCAACGGAAAGCGACGAGCGGGACCCTCACGATAAATGGGAAGCCCATCAGGTTCGAAAACGTTCCCATCGTGCGGGTAGGGGACGCGATGGCGCTCTTGCGGAAGCTTTGAGGCTGGTGTAAGTCCGGCTACCCCCAAGATAGGAAGATAAAGGGAACGGGGCACGAGTGCCCCGCCCCTGGTGCGAGTGTGGGAGAGGTATAAGTCGTGTCACCGGTAAGGTGCACACTCGACCTGTTTCATGCCATCCCGCTTTGTTAGTAGACTGGTAAATATACCAGGTTCCGAGGTTCGCACGTTCTTTTCCACATTGTAAATCGAGAGGCGGTAAGGTGATCTCGTGAGGAGCATTGGGGGGAGCGATCCTTCGCAGAACGACGAGTTCAATCGGGCCTCGTACGGCAAGATTGCGAGCCGATACGCCATATTCCGGCCCGACTATCCGCAGGAGCTCTTCGATGCCATCTTAGAGAACGTCGATGTTCGCGGTACGGCCCTAGATTGCGCCACGGGAACGGGACAGGCGGCATCCCTGCTGTGTGATTCCTTTGAGCGGGTGCTGGCTTACGATATCTCTCCCGGCCAAATCGAGCACCTGGCGCGGCGACCAAATCTGTTTGGGTTTGCCGCCCGATCGGAGGCGCTGCCTATCTCGGGTGCGGTCGCGGATCTGGTTACGGTTGCCCAGGCGGTGCACTGGTTCGACCTGGAGAAGTTTTGGCCGGAGGTTCACCGGATAAGCCGACCGGGTGCAGTGGTAGCGATTTGGGGCTACGGTTTTTTTGAGGTCGACGAGGAAATCGACCCGGTGGTTTTGCGCGAGCTGCGGGACCCGGTTGCGCCTTATTGGGGTAGCGGGAACCTGATTCTGCTCGAGGAGTATCGGACAATCCCATTTCCTTTCGAGGAGATCGCATCGCCGAAGATCGTCATGCGACAGCAGTGGACTTTGGATCGGCTGCTCGACTATGTTGGGACGTGGTCGGCTTTGAATCGACATGCTGTGGAGGAAGGACCCGGACTCCTTGAGCGTGCACGGAAGGCGCTCTTGCCACTGTGGGGAGCTGAGCAGGTGAGGGAGGTTCGGATGCCGGTCACGTTGAAGATGGGGCGAGTCGCCGGACCGCGGGACCGGACGGTTTAGTGGGATGCGGGGAGGTCCATGTCGGAGCTGTGGCCGGGGAAGAGCTTAGCCCCCGGGTCTAGGTAGGTTTTAGCGAAGCACACGGCGGTGGCCGCTTCTCCTACACCAGTTGCGATCAGTTTGATTTTGCTTGGGAAGGTGGCGACGTCGCCTACTGAGAAGACCCCAGGCAGGCAGGTTTCGTACCGGGCATCGACCTTGATCTGATTCTTCTCAATCTCGAATCCCCAGTCCTTCAGCGGACCAAGGCTCGATTTGAAGCCGATATTTACGATGAGCGCGTCACAGGGGATTTCTTCGGTTTCCTTGGTTTGCGTGTTCTCGAGGGTCACCGCCGCGAGATCGCCGTTGCCGTGCAGCTCTTTCACCGTATAGAAGAGCTTCATCGGAACACCGAGCCCGCGCACCTTGTGAACGCTCTCCTCGTGGGCTTTGAAGACGTCGCGTCGATGGACGAGCGTTGTGGAGTGGGCAGATTCGTGGAGGTCGAGGCACCAGTCGAAGGCACTGTCGCCGCCGCCGATAATCGCGAGACGTTTGCCGGCGAAGTGCGACTTGTCCTTCACGCCGTAATAGACACCGCGCCCATGGAACTCCTCTTCCCGCTCGATGCCAATCTTCGTTGGCTGAAACGCGCCGGCCCCGGCGGCTACGATGAGCGTCCTGGTTGGGAGTGAGAGCCCTTTTGCAGTGTGAATGACGTAACCGTCTTCCGTTCTCTCGAGTCGATCCGCAGTTTCTTCGAGAACGACTTCGGGGCCGAATTGCAAGCCCTGAGAGATGAGCTCCTTTGCGAGATCTTTTGCCAAGACCTTGGGGAACCCGGGCATGTCGTAGACGTACTTCTCAGGATAGAGCGCAGTGAGCTGTCCCCCAAGTTCGGGAAGTGAATCGATGATTCGAACCGACATGCCGCGCATACCGGCATAAAAACTGGCGAAGAGCCCCACGGGCCCTCCGCCAAGAATCGTTACGTCCACGAGTGAGTGCATCGAAGCGAAGGCTTAGCCGCAGCCTCCGCCGCAACCACCGCATCCGCCCGTGGCTGCTCCTGCGCTCTCCGCAGTCTTAAAGGAGTTGCCGCATCCGCAGCTCGAGGTGGCATTGGGGTTCTCAATCTTGAAGCCGCCGCCGAGCACGTCGTCGACGTAATCGACCTGCGCGCCCTGCATATAGCCGAGGCTCAGCTCGTCCACATAAATCTTGAGGCCGCTATTCTCGAAGACCTGATCGCCTTCTTCCGGCGCGTTGTCGTCGAGTGCCATGCCGTATTGCAGACCCGAGCAGCCGCCTCCGGCCACCCAGACTCGAAGTGCAGAGCCGCCTTTATCCTGGCTCGTGATGAGCTCGGTGAGCTCAGATGCCGCGCGTTCCGTAAGCGTGATCATTTCGTTGTGTTCTCCAAGGGTTCTACGCTGTTTAGACGCATTCCGCTCGTGTAATGATTGTACCGGCAAGTATTCTTCGGGTGACCTCAATTGCAATGGATAAAGGGTGCCAAATCACCGTTCGCGTGACGCCGCGTAGCAGTCGAAATTCAGTAGAGCTGGATGGCGAAGTAGTCAGGATTCGAGTCACCGCGCCGCCCTTTGACGGACAGGCGAACGCGGAAGTGTGCAAGATTCTGGCAAAGGCCCTACGAATCGCGCCCTCATATCTGATGATCGTAAGAGGTGAGGCTTCGCGGGAAAAGGTGATTCAGGTTCAAGGGCTCTCCAAAGAAGAAATATATTTGCTGTTATCATAAACCTGGTAGCCCTGACATGACCCGACATGAACATATGCGCGTCTAAACCTTTGGAGAAACGAATAATTGCCCCGAAAAGGGCAAGAACCGCCCCTGTTGGAGGGGCACCAAGGAGAGAGCATATGAAAAATTTAATAGCACGAAACTGTGCAATCGCTGCCTTCGCAGCTTGTGCGGTAGCCGCTTCGGCGCAGAACATTCACGTCGAAGTCAACGGACAGCCGGTCCGTTTCAATAACGCGGAGCCGCGATACATCGATGGCCGCGTGCTCGTACCGCTGAGAGGCGTGTTCGAGAATATGGGCGCAAACGTCCAGTGGCACCCGGAGACTCGGTCCGTCACCGCTCAGAAGAACGACACGGACGTCTCGCTTCGCATCGGCGAAAAGTGGGCTTCGATCGACGGCAAGACGGTTGCGATGGACGTTCCTGCGATGATCATCAACGGCAGCACGATGGTTCCGATCCGCTTCATCAGCGAATCGCTCGGAGCACAGGTTTCGTGGAACGATCCTAGCCGCACGGTTATGATCCAGACGGATGGCTCTGCTGCAAACAACAATGGCAAGCCAATCGAATTCGCTAACGCTCGAAAGTTCGTTATCGACAAGGGAACGGTTATTCCTGTGAACCTTCAGACGCGAGTCTCTTCAAGAGATTCACGCAAGGGCGACCTCGTCCGAGCCACGATTGAGAACTTCAATTCTGGTGCCGTGACGTGGGAGCAGGGCGACTTCGACTTCCCAGCCGGTTCGGTCATCGAAGGACGCGTTTCTTCGGTTACTCCGAAGACTGGCAACAACCCCGGCATGGTCGAGCTCGACTTTGGCCGGATCGTGATGCCAGACAACCGAACGATGAACATCGACGGTTCGCTGATCGCTTTGGACAGCAAGTCTGTTTCTCGAAACGAGAACGGCGTGCTGATCGCTAAGCAGACCAGCAAGGACAACCGCATCGTCTACGCCGGTTACGGTGCAGGCGCCGGCCTCCTCGTTGGCCTTCTGACCAAGAAGCCTCTCGAGAGCCTTGCCATCGGCGGCATCCTCGGCTACATCGTGGGATCGCTGGAGCAGACCAAGAAGAATCCTTCCGACGTCAATCTGGACCCAGGAACACGCTTCGGTGTGCGACTGAACAGCCCGGCGACGGTTACGATGGCTGCCAGCCGCTAAGGCTAACGGTCAATGAGAGAGCCCTCCGTTTGGAGGGCTCTTTTTTTGTTGTCCGTTACTCGAAGACGAGGACTAGCTTGGGTCGGAGCTTCTCGTCCTTCTCTTCCTTTGTGTAGATCTTGTAGATGCTCATTCGGCCGAGCTCGGCCATGTCCATTGAGCTGGTCAAGGCAATGGCGAACTCCTTCTTAGCGTCGGATTGAGCCTTTGCGATCGCATCTGCGAAGCCGCCCTTGCCCTTGAGTAGGTCGATCGTGATGTTCACGGTTTCGCCTTCAAGGGACTCCGGTGAGCCGGTGCCATAGATGTCGTCCTTTCCAGGCTTTGGAAGGAATTCGGTGAGGAAGTCAGGTTTCCAGGTGGGTTCGGAGAAGCCGGCGGGGAGGGGCCTTGCTTCGAGCGGCATTGCCTTAGCTTGCTCGAGTGTATATCCAGGCTTGGCGAGTTGCGTGAGGGTGAGCTTTGCTTCCTTTAGCTTTCCGCCGGTGGGGGTTCCCACCAGGCTCCATTTTAGATAGCCCATCGAGAAGTCCTCGGCGTCCGACGCAGTTGCCGGGGCTGCTTTGCCACCCACGCCCCACACTCGCATGAACAGGTCGCCTGCTGGATCGGAGGCGTGGGGATAGATCCAGAGATCGTCGGAAGGGGTGAGGGTGAAGGTCTGGACCGCCAGGGCGGCTACCGTGAGGGCGGCGAGGATCATGTGCTCATTATGAATGCCTCAGAGCCTTTGCTTGAGGCTCGTGGGATCATACTTGAGCCATGAAAGGCGAACAGCGCATCGAGGCTGAAGACGAGCGCACTCCTCAGCTCCGCCGAGCTTTTGAGCGATTGGCCAAGACTTCTCCAGATCAACAGAGCGTAGAGTTTGCCTTTCAGGCTCAAAGTGAGGTTGTACTGGAGAAGGCTCTATCCGATTCTGGCCCCCACTTAACGGAAGAGGGAGACTCGCTTAGCGAGTCTCCCTCTTCTCCGTCGTAGCAGCGGAGCCTTACAGGCTGCCGTTCAACCAGCGATAGAAGCTAGCAGGATCGCCGTAGCCGACTGTCTGCGAGAGGACGTTGCCGCTCGCGTCCAGCACCATCTGCGTTGGCATGGCGGTGATGTTGTAGTGCTGAGCGACGTCTTTCTGAGCGTCTACATCGATGCGGAGGAAGACGAGCTTCGCGCCGAGCTTCTTGAACTCGGAAGTCTGGAGCACTTCGGCATCGAGCTTCTTGCATGGGCCGCACCAGGTGGCCATGAAGTCGACGAAAATCTTCTTCTTGCCCATTCTTGCCGCCATCATGGCTTCGTTGATATCCGTGTACCACTTACCGGCATTAAGCTCGGCGAGGCTCACCTCTGTTGCGTCCGCCGGGGCAGTGAAGGCGAATGCGTTCGCTGGCACAGATCCATTGACATCGAAGTTCTTGGTGTCGAGGATGTAGGTGACCTTGCCCTGAGGGTCGTTCAAGTCAAACTGCGCGGCTCGGGCGAGATTGTCGGCACCTACATAGTACGTGATCGACTTCTTACCGGCTGGATCGACGTTCGCTTGCACGGCCTGATAGCTCTGGCCCTTGCGGTTCTTCTCGCCGAGGGACTTCACGCTGGCTGCTTTATAGGATTCGGCGGTGAAGAATCCGGCAAAAAGTCCAAGCTCGTCGTTGGTGAAAAGCGATTTCAGCTCTTTGTCGCTTTGAGGCTGCTTGTACCAGGTCTTGCTTGCCTTTTCGTAGCGGATGACGTTCTTGCCATCGGCGACGACAACGTACTGAGGGGTGTCGATACGAGCCAGGTTTGGCTTCTTCAACACGACTGAGTAATTCTCGGCGGCGGAACCAATGATCTGGACGGTGTAGTTAGAGCTGACAGTGTCAGCCGTATTGATCGCTTTCGCGAAGTTGGCGAGCACGGTGCTGCCATTAATCTGGGCCATGGCTACCACGGCAAGGCCTCCTAGGGCCAGGAATCCGACTGTTCTGCGCATATTCTAAATCTCCTGCAAAGATTGCTTCGGTCTAGGTAGTTTACGCCAACTCTGGTCTTTGGATACCAAATGTCATCAAGAACAACGCTGTTTATTCTCATCGGGCTTATCGCGACGCATATCGTGCTGGCGCTTAGCTATGCCTCAGCGACCCCTTGGCGGCAAGGAGGACTCATCAGGATCAATCGGTCGGTAGAACGCGACATCGGTGCGCCAGACGAGCGGCAGCATGCAAACTACATTTTCAGGCTTGCCAATGGTGAGGGTTTTCCCGTCTTCAACCCTTCTGACCCGAACCTCTACGAAAGCTATCAGAGCCACCAGCCTCCCGCGTATTACGTACTTGCGGCTGGTTGGTCAAAGTTGACGCTGGCTTCAAATGTCGAGGCTAAGGAGACCGGATTCAAGCTTCGGTTCTTAAACGCCCTTATCGGGGCTGCGACCGTGGCGGGTGCATTCTTCTTGGCCTTTTGGGGCTTCAAGCGGGAAGACGCAGCACTTGCGGCCGCTGCTTTCGCGGGGCTCTTGCCAATGTTCGTTGCATTGAGTGGGGCAGTGAGTAACGATCCGTTGCTCATCGCATTGTGCACGTGGGTGTTGGCGCTTTGCGCGCGAGGCATTCGACGGGGATGGACTTGGAAGATGGTGATCGGCGTCGGAGCGCTTACCGGATTCGCGCTGATGACGAAGACGACCGCGCTAGCGCTCCTGCCCGCCTTGCTGGTTGCGGCATTGGTGCCGCAGGAGAAGAAGCCGACTCTCGCCATGGCGGCCGCGCTTCTTGGAGTTGCCGTAGTCATCGCGGCCCCGTGGTGGATGAGGAACCAGAGCCTCTACGGCGATCCCCTGGCGATGAAGGCATTCACCGACGCCTTTAAGGGCTCTGCTCAAAAGCAAGCAATCGTTGGAGACATCTCGCTGTCTGGCGACGGAAGTCCAGAGTTGACTTACTGGAAGGATTGGGTGGGCTGGTGGACGGCGCGATCGTTCTTCGGCGTTTTTGGCTATATGGACATTTGGATGAATCAGTCGGGCGCGGCGATCAGCTCCCGAGATCCAAATGTTCTTTACCGATTGCTGCTAGTGGCATTCCTTCTTTGCTCGCTAGGTTGGGTATTGGCCACGAGCAGGCCCGAATGGAAAGAGGATTGGCCCGTGCAAGTGCTGAACGGAGTGTTTCTAGCAGTAATCGTTTTACTTTTTGTCCGGTTCAACTTACAATACTTCCAGGCTCAGGCGCGATATCTGTTGCCCGCAATAGGGCCGATCGCTTGCGGTGTTGGAATTGGGGCAGCATTCCTGTTCCGTAAGAGGTCTTCAGCGGCATGGCTGGCAATCGCAGTCGTGCTGATGGCTACCAATCTTTACGCTTTGTCCAATCTCTCGGCAGAGTTTGACAAGCGAATCGAGTCCGGAAGAAAGGGCTAACGACGTCTGCATTTATAGACCAAGGAGAGCTTCTTCGATGGTTGGTGGACGGGAGGCGACCAGGTTAATGTCTCCGTAACCCTCCAGCAGCAGCCGGGCCGCGAGTTCCTGGCCCTCGGCGGTAGAGAGCTTCATTTCATTTCCATCTGACTTGATGGAGACTTCGAAGGGCGAAGCGATCGCGCGGACGCCTGGTTGATTTTCCGTTGTCAGCGTCAGCTCATGTCTGTTCTTGTGGCGCAAGAGGTCTGAGGGTGAGCCTGCGAAGCGCACCTGTTGATCCTTCAGCACCACGAGCGCGTCGACTCTTGCGAGAAGCTCGGGACGGTGTGTCGCCACGACAAACGTCATGCTCTTTCGCGCCTTCAAGGAATCGAGCACGGATGAAAGTGTCCACGGGTCCAGAAGGTCCAGTTGGCCATCGATGAGGGCGAGGTCCGCGTCTCCGGCGAGCAGCTCAAGGAGTTCGGCCGCGGCTAGTTGCGAGGTTGAGAGCTCACTGACTGCGGCATGGCGCTGGTCCCAGAGTCGAGTGATCGTCAGCGCCTCTGAAGCTCGGTCGCTGCTGGCGTCATTCTTGGCGATTGACTGCACTTTCGATCTCCGTGAAAGCGCGCCAGGGGTGGCAATCGCTACTGCTCCGCGAATCTTGAATGAGCCCTGCGCAACACGTTCTTGGCCGGCAAGAACGCGAAGCATAGTCGATTTGCCGCTAGCGGCCGGGCCTACGACTGCCAGTGACTGTCCTGATCCGACGCTCATCGTAAGCGTCGGACCGGTCGTGGAGATTGAGAAGTGTTCGAGGCTTAGCACCTCGCTCACTTCTTCGGAAGCTCGAGTAGTTCCTTGGTGGAATGCGTTAGGATCTCGATCCCCGTTTCGGTGATCAGGACGTCATCCTCGATGCGGACACCGCCGAAGCCCGGGATGTACACGCCCGGCTCGACGGTCCAGATCTGGCCCGGGCTGAAGACGTTGTCACTGGTGGAGCTCAGCCGCCCGCTGTCGTGGACCAACCTTCCCAGGCCGTGGCCGAGACCGTGGCCGAAGTATTTCGCGAGATCATTGGTGTCGAGAATCTCGCGGGAAAGCTTGTCGACGTCTCGGGCGAGGACTCCTGGGCGAATAGCATGCAGCGACTCGACTTGCGCTTCGAGCAGACACTCGTAGACGTGCTTGTGCCGCTCGGTGGCTTCTCCGACGACCACGGTGCGGGTCATGTCGGAGTTGTAGCCTTCGACCTTTGCGCCAAAGTCCATGGTGACGAAGTCGCCATTCTCGAGCTTCTTCGTGCTGGGCTTCCCGTGGGGCCGCGCGCTGCGTTCCCCACTCACAACGATAAAGGGGAACGCCGCTTCGGAGCCCTGCTTTCGAATATGCATCTCAAGCTCGGTGGCAACTTCGAGCTCAGTCTGGCCGGGCCGGATGAAATCGATGATGTGTGAGAAGGCTGCATCAGACACCACGCACGCGCGGCGCACCTTATCAATCTCGTCGTCCGACTTCTGCATGCGAAGCTCAGCGACGAGGTCTGGGGCTTCGGAGAGCTCGACGCCGAGTTTCTGGTTCCACTTTTGCCATTGGGTGTAGGTGGTGCTGCCTTCGAAGCCGACTTTCTGGGCGCCAAGCTTCTTGAGCTGCTCGGCGAGGAACTCGTCGGCATCCGTGGGGGATGCAAACCACACCGTCGGCATGTTCTTGACCTCTTCCTGTGCTTGCAGGGTGTAGCGGCTGTCGGTGATGAAGATGGCTTCTTTCGGCGTGACGATCGCGCGGCCGTAGGTGCCGCTGAAGCCGGTGAGCCAGCCGACGCTGCTCATATCCGTAATCAGCATCGCGTCGATTCCGGTGGACGCTAGGGGTTCTTGCAGCCTGTTTAGTGGATCCATTTCAAATAACCTCTTTCTCAAAATTCAGCAGTGCTCGAAGGGCGAGAACATAGCCAAAACCACCCAGGCCAACAATTTGACCCACGGTTACGGGAGCGATGACGGAGTGCCGGCGAAACTCTTCGCGGGCGTGAACGTTGCTCAGGTGCACCTCGATGACCGGGAGCCGGACGCTGGTGAGGGCGTCGCGCAGGGCAATGGAGTAGTGAGTCAGGCCACCGGGGTTTATCACGATGGCGTCGGCCCAGCGGCGGTGCTCTTGGATCGTATCGATGAGTACGCCTTCGGAGTTGGACTGGAGTATTCGAACCTCGATGTTGAGCTCGCCGGCGGCAGTGCGGATCTCGGCGTCGATGTCCTCCAGTGGTCGTTTGCCATAGACGTCGGGCTCTCTGAATCCCGTTAGATTCAGATTGGGACCGTGCAGGATTAGCGCCTTGAAACTGCCCTCAGCCCTCAATCTCTCAACTCCTGCAGTTTCTCTGGGGAAATTGCATCCTCGGGAAGAAGGTGCGGGATGCCGTTAACGACTGGGAACGCGAAGCCACAAGACGTGCAAATCAGCAGTCCCTCTTCTTGCCGAAAAGGGGGGCGTTCTGCCTCCAGCGGGCAGCCTAGAACTTCAAGCAAGCTCGGATCAATCAAGTCGCCACCTCGCGATAAACCTCTAGTGTTCGGCGAGCGCACTCCTGCCACGTGAACTGTTTTTCACGCTCGAATCCGCGCTGCCGGAGTTCACGGAGTGTACTCGTATCCCTGAGGAGCCGTTCGATTGTGTTCGCCCATTGCTCAGGCTGCCAATCAGGCTCGATGATTGCCGCATCGCCGGCGACTTCCGGGAGGGCGCCTCCGGTGCTTGCGAGCACGGGGCAGCCGCACCGGAATGCCTCTAAAAGCGGGATACCGAAGCCTTCGTGGCGACTGGGCGCCAGGTAGAGGTCCGCCGCCGAGTACAGATTCGACAGCATTTCGTTGGAGACGTACCCGGTGGCGACTCCTCGGGAGCCTAGCTCGGTCGCTCCCCATCCCTGCTTGCCCGTCACTACCAGTTTGTGCGGCAGATTCTTGGGCAAGAGCGCGGCGGCCTGCAACGCGAGGTCCATATTTTTTCTCGGCCATCGCGTACCCACCGTGAGCAGAAACGGGCCATCGATCCCAAGCGTGCGGGCTGCTGCGACGGCCTTCCCTCTATCGACCGACTGAATCCAGTCGGGACACGCATTGTAAGTGACGGCTACCTTGCCGTTGGCGCTGGGGATGAATCTCTCGATTTCATTCTTCGATGATTCCGAGACAGTGATAACGCGAGCGGCGCGACGCACCGCCAATGGAATCGATCTCGACAGCAGGAACCGATCACGTGGCTTGAACCATTCCGGCCCGATCAGAAACGACACATCATGGATGGTTGTGATGCCACGCTGGCCCACGAATGGACTCAAGCTGTATTGGGTGTGAATGACGCTCGCGCCAGCCTTGCGGGCTGCGAGAGGGAACGCAACCATGCTCCAATAACGGTTGTTCTTGGCCGGAACTTCGATCCACCTGAATTGCTTCGAAACATCCTCCGGCCGTTGCGAGTTTCCGAAGAGGACGATGTGAAATCCGTGCTGGACACGGGAAAGACCCGACAGGAGCCCGGCCCAATAGGTGCTGTCACCCGTGTGCGTTCCGCCCACCAACCGGGCGTCTATTGCGATGATCGGTTGTGGTGAACGCAAATGGCTGTCCTTTTGGGAATGATATCGCTCTCGAAGTCGTTCAAAATAGAGTTAGCACTTCTTTACACTAGGTATTGCGCAATGAGAAAGCGAAACAAACCCATTTTATTAGCCACCCTTCTGCTCGTCTTCGTCGGCGCGGCAGTCGCTATGAACGCGATGATGACACCGAAGTCCGCGAATGCTGAGGAACCTCCTCCTCCGCAGCACACCGAGGAGCCCCAAGCAAT
>JBGGMI010000165.1:0-6649 GCA_041288075.1 Fimbriimonas sp. | reverse complement strand
AATCTTTGCCCAGAAGCGCGCTTGCTACGGTTGTAGCCAAGAGAGCCATGAACACCGCCGCGGGCAAGCCCACAGCCATGAGCAGCGTTCCGTTTTTATCCACCTGCCTCTTTGCCGCCTCCTCACCTTTCTGTTCGAGAGCCCGAACGGCGAGGGGATACGCGGCCAGATTGACGATCATCATGAGCAGCACGAGCGTTTGCTGCGAGAGATCGAAGGCCGCCGAATAAACGCCAACCGCGCCCTCGCTCATCATGTTGCCGATCACGAGCCGGTCCGCGGAGCGCAGGATGTATTCGAGCCCGCCGGTCAGCGTCAGTGGCAATCCATAGATCAGCAACTGACGAGTCAATTCGCGGTCGAGCCTAGGACGCACCCCCTTCCACATCCCGAAGGACATGAACACGCCGGCAATCAGAGTGCCTACAAACATGCCGGTGAGCGGCGCATAGGCCCCTACCGTGAAGTAATAGGCAAGCAAAGCCCCAATAAAGAGCGTGCTCGCCGACTTGATGAAGAACAGGATCCCGTAACGAAGCGGCTGCAGTCTCGATCGCAGGAGCTCAAGGCACAGCTCCGACCAGGAATAGCTCCACTGCATCGGCACCGCAAACAAAATGAGCTTGCGAAGATAGGGCTCGGGATAGATGAAGTACATCACGATCCCGATGAGCCCAGAGATGAACGCCATGATCCCGAACAGCCCCATGACCGTCGAGAGCAGCTCCTTCGGGTCTTCGAGGTGGTTGGGAAGGAAGCGCAGCACCGACATACGGAGCCACAGAAAGAGCGTGACGTTGACCAGCACCACGCCGGTGACAACCAACGCATAGCGCCCGTACTCCTCCTTCGTGAGCATATGCGTGAAAACCGTGATCGAGAGGAAACTCAAGATCCCGGGCAGCCCGCGAGCCAGCACATATGCGGCGCTATTTTTTAGCAGCATTCAAATAGACAATCACGACGCGGCCATCGAGCGCGAGTCGTGATTCTCTTTGATTATGAAGCGTCCGCGCGTGTGGCGAGCAAAATGCCCTAGCGCACGCCCGGAAGGGACTCGATCAATTGCCATTCCTGCTCGGCAACCGGCATAACGCTCAGTCGCTGCCCCTTGCGGCAAACGAGCATGTTTTCGAGCCCTGGTGTCTCCTTCAGCTCCGCCAGAGTGACCGTTCGCTTGTACTTCTCGATGAACTTGACGTCTCTCAAAATCCACCTCGGCCGCTCCTTGGAGCTCTTGGGGTCGTAATAGTCGCTCTCCGGATCGAACTGGGTCGGGTCAGGGTAGGGCTCGCTGACGATCTCCATCGATCCCACGATTCCGATCGGAGGGATGTTCGAGTGGTAGAAGAACGCCTTGTCTCCAATCTTCATCTCGTTCTTGAAGAAGTTGCGCACCGTAAAGTTGCGGCAGCCCTCCCACATCGCAGGTCCGCCCGCCGCTTTGAGGTCGTCGATCGAATACGTGTCCGGCTCGGACTTCATTAGCCAGTAGCCCATGGCACCAGATGATACTCAAGCCTTCTAAGGCCGGGGCATGGAAATCAAGGACGCCACCAACAGCAGGAACCGATAAGCCATCACAACTAAGCCCAAGTCGATCAGAACGAGCACCGTCAGCCCAACTGAAGTCAAACTTCTGAACCCGTAAGTTCGACGCACCGCCAGGAACCCGTACACCCCAACGGCTACCGCCACGATGACGTCCAACTGGCGCATGGTCATCAAACGACCAAAGAGCTGAACGAGAGGCATCACCACAAGCAGGAAGGAATAGAGATGCGCGGCGAAAATCAGATGCTGGCCATAGGAGAAGCCTCGCTTCCAAAGCAGCGGCAATAGGATCAGGGCGAAGAGCGGGAGCATCACGAAGATGAGGGTTTTGGCGAGATCGGCACTGATCGCATTGAACTTAGAAGCAAAAACCTGCTCTGATAGGCCGCTGGCGCTGTAGATGCGAAAGACCGTGGCTTTGACGAGTGGTGAATAGGGCAGTCCGTTAAGTTGCACTCCCAAAGGCGTCGTGAACGTGTTGAACCCGGTGACCGACTGCATCAGGAAGAACCACACGTTGCAAGCGACAAAGAGCTGCACCGGCTTCAGGTACCGCTGACGCTTGCCCTGAAAATAGTCGAGCGTCAGCCTGCCCGGCGCGAGCAGAAGTGCCCGAAGCGTTCGCAGCAGCTTGGACTCCGTGTTTGTAACCGCTTCGAATACGTCGGCGATGAACCGGGAGGCACTCAGGTCCGACACGGCGGGCCGCTTCTGCCCACAAGTGGGGCAATAGGCACCGGAATGGTGAGCGTCGCAGTTCGGGCAGATAGCGTCGTCGAGCAATGCCATAGCTCGACCGCAGGATAACAGAATTAGGTCAAGATGTCGCGGAGACGCCGCTTCTGAGCCAGCGCGCGAAGTTTTTTGATAGCCTGAACCTCGATCTGTCGCACGCGCTCCCGAGAGAGCTTGAGCTCCTTCGCGATATCGTCCTGAGGAGGCTCGGATTCGTCCAAGCGGAATCTCAGCCGCATCACCCGCTGCTCGCGGTCGTTAAGCTCCAGCAAGATTCGCTGCAGCTCCATCATCACTTCCTCACTCAGGATCATCCGCTCGGGATCATCGTTGGTGGTGTCCTTCAAGAGCCCACCAAGGGTCATCCCGCCGGCGTCGCCGACGGTCATGTCGAGCGACAGCAACTCCTGCGAGGTCTGCATCAAAGTGGCCAGCTTCTTGGGGCTGATTCCAATGGCCACCGCTAGCTGATCTGCCGTCGGTTCGCTTCCATTCTCCCGGGACAGGCGCAAACGCTCCTTCTCGATCTTCCTCAGCGATTGCGATACATGTGCTGGCAATCGAATCGCCTTGGATTTGTTGTCGATTGCGCGTCCGATAGCCTGCCGTATCCAGTGAGTGGCGTAAGTCGAGAATCGGAACCCCTTATCGGGGTCGAATCGTTCGGCCGCTTGCATAAGGCCAATCGCGCCCTCCTGAATCAGGTCTTCGAGGGGGATCGAGCGGTTGCGGTAGGTCTTGGCAATGTTGATAACCAGCCGCATATTCGACTCGATTAAGCGTCGCCGAGCGGACTCGTCACCCTTCCGAATGCAGCGCATGAGGATAACCTCCTCTTCTGCAGTGAGAAGCGGAGACTGAGTGAGACGGCTGAGATAACTCGGAATGCCATCTTCCGTATCGGGAACATGCGGATGTGCGCTCATCAAACGGGCCTATTTAACTTTGACTACGACGCGTTCCTTTACGGTACGTTGCGTCAAAACAAACTATCGCAAAAGGGTCCATATACCTTCTACGCCGCCTCATGATAAGAACCCTTTCCGAATGCCCGATAGTTCACCTATGGGTCGAAAAGACCCCTGCAGTGGATTGAGTTCGCGTTTTGAGTGCCGCAGTCTACCATCGGCTGCCTACTCATCCATTCCACACTGCACAAAAACCCTACTTGCGCCCGTGGAAAAGCTCGATCAGGCTCGCGATGGGTCGGCCGTAGATGTCGCGCCGGTACAAGACCTCGATCCAGAGGCCGCGTTCGATGTCGGAGAATTCCGCCTTCGATCCGTCCATCTTCACTTTGGTCTTCGGCAGATACACCACATGCACCAGTCGCTCGCCAACGTACATGTCCACGATCGAGAACTGTGGCTGATGGAGATCGACAACGCCCTTTAGCCTGCCAGAGGAGTTGATCTGCGTCGGAGCTGATTGCTTCGAAGCAAGGGCCGCAGGCTTAGCGTCCGTAGCCGATACGATCCAGGTGTCCAGGTTTGACAATAATCTGCCCTTGACGTAAATCCGTTGCCCTTTCCGCAAATTCGTCAGAGGGACGATTGCTCCCGCAAGTGACAGCTTCGACTTTTCGGAGTGCCGGTATACGAACTCACCGCCCTCATCGAGATTGAGCGTCAGCGTGTTCGCATCCACCCTTTCTACCGTCCCTTCGACCGTTTCCTTACGAATCCGCTCTAGCCAGGTCCAGGTGCTTAGGTCGGCCATTTCGCGAACCACATTTGGGCTCGAATCACTCTTGAGCCGCACCGCTATAATATCGCCGCTCCCGAAGTCGGAAAGCTTCGCAACCTTGAAGCCGCGCCAATACTTCGTCTTTGCCTCGAAGTTGGCAGCGATTGATTGCGTTCCGATTGTCAGAACAAAGCCCTTCTCAGTAATTCCTGAGATGGTGGCCTTGGCAATCAGAGTTTCTGCCGAGGATAGGACAGCAGTGAGGATGAGCAGAGCAGAAAAGACGACTCTCACCCCTCCTACTATAATCTAGGAGAGCGCCATGAACGAACAGTCATTTGTTGAACGCCGCGACTGCGATTGGAAGCGGTTGACGGAGCTCACAAATAAAGCGGCAGACAAGCGTCTCGAGAATCTAACTGGGCAGGAGCTGCGCGAATTCGTCACGCTTTACCGCCGCGCATCAACCGACCTAGCCATTGCGCGAACCAAGTCCCGCAACACCCTGCTGGCGGATTACCTGAACAACATCACGCTCCGAGCGTACGGCGTTCTCTACCGAGCGCCCCGTGCAGGCTTTTGGGCCGCGATGAGGAACGCTGCGGCAACTTCAGCCCAAACGATCCGCGCGAGGTTCAGGTTCATTCTCGTAGCCGCTTCGATATTTTTTGGTGCCAGCTTTCTGGTTTACGGCACGTACGCCAACAATCCGGAAGCGAAAGACGCGATTGTGGGAGCTGACTCAAGCCGCATGTTCGAGAGCTGGAAGAAGGGTGAGTTTCAGCAGAACACGGGTAGTCAGTCTGCTATGATGGGTGCCTTTTACGCGTCCAACAACCCCCGGGTTGCGATTATTGAGGGAGCAGTTGGCGCGGCAACTTTCGGGGCGGCCTCGATCTACCTGCTTTTCCAGAACGGGGCCATGATCGGGGCTCTGGCCAGCGAAATGTCGAGCGTCGGCAAGCTCCCCTTTCTGATCTCCTCCATCGCGCCGCATGGCGTTCCAGAACTCTCCGGCGCAATCGTCGGCGGAGCTGCCGGGCTCCTCTTCGCTTGGGCAGTCATCAATCCCGGAAGAAGGCGAAGGGGAGACGCCTTGAAAGCGGTCGCGAAAGACGGCATGGTGCTCATCCTGACCAGCGTCGCTCTCATGTTTATCGCCGCTCCCATCGAAGGGTTCTTCAGCTTCAATCCAAGCTTTCCGCAGGAGCTGAAGGCAGGAGTGGCACTCGTGAGCCTGATCGCGTGGGCCGCTTTCTGGATTGGCTTCGGCCGAACGACCGAGGAAAGGCACGTCGTTGGCCCTCATGACTAAGCCCTTGCACTCACCTGACCCAGAGTTCGCCCAAAACCACTCTATAGGCGGGCCGATAGACTTTCTCGTACTCTGCACTATGGTGAATCGCCGGATACCCCAACGGAAGCATCTCCCGATCGAGCTTCGCCCAACTCGTGGCACTCAAGTGTCCCACCTTGGCGGCTCTAAGAAACAATCCAAGCGCTTGCCATTCGCGCACAAACTCCTTCTTATCGCTTTTGAACCGCTTCGCCGACTCCACGAATACGGCCAGCAACATTTCGCTGTCGCCTCCCCTCGCCTTATAGGGCCGCATATTCACACGGACAATTTTTCCGTCGGGGCGTAGCGGTTGACTCTCCGGCTCACTGCGAAGCGGAAGCGACAATCCCCCCCACTCGCGATCCATCCATGATCGGGGACCGGCATCATCGGTAACCGCATGCTCACCACCCATCGTTGCGTGAAAGAGCCATTTGTAGGCATCCTCGATTCGCATTTCCGGCTGCTTCCTCCAGTGCCCTACGGCAAAAGGCAAGAGATCGGAACCCGACATTGAAGCCATCAAGACAAGGCAGAGCATCGTACAATGATTATGAAACGGGCCGGCATGAGAGCCCGTAGGCGCAGGTGCAGCATGGAACAATTCGAAGTCCCGCCCGAGCAAAGAATGTCGGACGCCGAAGCTCAGGAAGTATTGCGACTTCTGGCAGAACGCCAAAGGGAGCGCGAGGAGCTCCGAGGGCAGCCCACCGTTCAGGACGTCGCCGCTTTGGCGAACGCGCCCGTCACCGAGGTTTCGGAAGCCTTGAGCGAGGTTCGCGCACGCAACATGGTGTCAGTTCCCGTCACGCAGCACGCGTCCCGTAGTCGAATGGTTCTCGCGTTTGGCGCGTCCGCCCTTGTGCTACTGATGGTTGCTCTCCTTTTTGTGCTGGGTGGGACAAGAGGAATTGTTGTTGCGACACCGATGCCACCTCAACTTGATCCACCGGTGGCAACGCCAGTTGCTCCGGGAACGCCAGTTGCTCCCGCCAACGAAGTTACCTACCGAGATTGGTGATCCGGCGGCTTGGCGAGGAAGCGCCGCATCGCTTCCAATGTCTCCGCGCTGCAGTGATGCTCGATCCCCTCCGCATCCGTCTCCGCAACTCGACCGGAAACCCCAAGCGCTTCCAAGAACCTCAGAACCAAATCATGCCTAGCCCGTGCTTCTTCCGCAAGAGCTCGGCCGGAGTCCGTCAGGAAAATGCTCCGATAAGGCTGCGAAGTCACATAACCGTCTCGCTGCAGCCGTTGCACCGTCTTTGAAACCGTCACGTGGCTGATGCCAAGCTTCCCCGCGAGATCTACCGCGCGTGCTTCCCCGCTCTCCCG
>JBGGMI010000164.1:0-2753 GCA_041288075.1 Fimbriimonas sp. | reverse complement strand
GAGTGCCCAGAGCTGACTGCGCGCCTAGGTCGAGTCAACTTTACCGTCGCACGTGGAGCGGCTGTCGTGGTAAGATTGGGCACTTCAAAAGGATTTTGCCAGCAGCCCTCCGAAATGGAGCGTGCTCATGGTCGGTAGTCTTCATTGGAACGCTCTCAATCCCTTCGGGCGCCCGCGGACGGGCGCGCAGGTGTCTTCGAAAGCCGAATGCCGGGACAATGAGAGCGAATTGACGGCAGCCCTGGAGCGCAGGGGGCACATGCTCGCTGCCAGCCCGGCGGTTATCTACACGACAAAAACCACCGGGGACTACGGGTGCACCTTCGTCAGCGACAACCTCCGCACAATTTTCGGGTATGCGCCGGATGAGATGATCGCCGACCCTAAGCACTGGCCCGACAATCTTCACCCCCAAGACGCCGCGCGCGTAATCGACAAAGTGACCACGCTAATAGAACGGGGAGGTGGCACTGTCGAATACCGCTTCCGGCATCGTGACGGCCACTACATCTGGATCCAGGACGCCTTCAAAGTCATGTATGACGACGCCCAGCGGCCGGTGGAGCTTGTCGGCGCATGGGCGGACATCTCCGAGCGCAAGTTGGCGCAGGAGATGTTGCAGAGGGCATACGATGAGCTGGAAGAACGTGTCGAAAAGCGCACCGAGGAGCTGAAATCGGGCCGACAGCGGTTGGAATATGTCCTCGCCGTCAGTCCTGCGATCACCTACGCAACCAAAGCCTCGGGTGATTTTGCCTGCACGTTTGTGAGCGAAAGTTCGCGGCGAATAATGGGTTACTCACCTGAGGAAGCGCTCGGTGAGCCAAACTTCTGGGCTAACCATCTGCATCCGCAGGATGCGCCGCGTGTCATGGGAGAGTTTGCTCGTTTAATAACTCAGGGAAGAGGCAACTTGGAATACCGGTTCCGGCACCGGGAAGGCCACTATCGCTGGTTTCAGGATACCTTCCAGGTTCTCCACGATGACGCGCATTGCCCGTCGGAGATCGTCGGTTCGTGGGCGGACATTACGCATCGGAAGCTGGCCGATGCCGTTCAGCAGCTTTATGCGGCGAGCCTCGAGCGCCAAGAGCCAATTTCCCTCGTGCGACTTGACAGCATTCTCGAGACAGGGCGGGAAGTCTTCCACTTGGACCGCCTGAGTATTCTGCGCGCTGATGCCCAGGGCCAGTGGCTTCAGGCGATTTCGAGTACTGGAACGGAAGACCACCTTGAGACAATTCGAGTTCCAATCGGACCCGAAGGTGGGGGATTGGCGAGAGCCTATCTAACAAAAGAGACAATCGTCTGTGCTGGACCAGGCCCCGTGCCAGACGGCCTTCGCCTCCAGCCCCCGTACGACCAGATCAAGCCTTTGCGGTCACGGGTTTTTGCCGTTCTCCCCATTATCGCCCAGGGCCAAGCTCTCGGGGTCCTCGCCGCCGACCGGAACATCAACCGGGTGCCATTCGACGAAGCCACGCTGGATGCCCTCCAAGGATTGGCATCGCAGGCGGCGCTGGCACTTGAGCACGCCCGGCTCTATGCGGCTGCCCAGCCTGTCTTGAGCCGGTCGCTTCATCTGTCGGTGGTCTATCCGGCTTTTGCCAGGGCGGTGAAGGCACTCCTGCCTTACGATCGCATCGGCGTCATTGTTCCTGAGGGGCCACAACTTATCATGGCTCTTTCGGTTGCCTCCCCCCCGCTGGCCTCCTGGCAGGGACAGTCGTGGGCCCAAGCGGAGGGCACCGCTGTGGACTGGGTGCTCAAGAACAAACAACCTTTCGTCGTGAAGGATCTGACGGAAGAGCAGGCCTTCTCGGATTTCACTTTTGCAGCCAACGAGGGAGTTCGAGCGACGATAATGGTCCCTCTGCTCGCCGGAGGATCAGCCGTTGGAGTGTTCTTCCTCGATAGTCTCACGGTGGGGGCCTACACGGAGCAGGATGTGGAATTAGTAGATCCCGTCGCCCAACAACTTGCTCTGGCCATCGACAATACGCGCCTTTTCCAGGATATCGAGGAGAAAGGTCGTCAGCTCGAGATCGCCAACAGGCACAAGTCACAGTTCCTCGCGAACATGAGCCACGAGTTGAGGACGCCGCTCAACGCGATCCTCGGCTATAGTGAGCTCATATTGGACAATATCTACGGCGAGGTGCCTGAGAAGGTCCGCGAAGCTCTCGTGCGCATGGAAAAGAATGGACGCCACCTCCTCGGGCTTATCAACGATGTGCTCGATCTGTCCAAGATCGAAGCGGGATCGCTCAGACTTTCCCTGGCGAGCTACTCAATGAATGAGGCTGTTCAGGCCGCAATCACCGCGGTCGAGCCTCTGGCATCCGAAAAGAAACTGGGTTTGAACGTCGTGGTACCGGCGGGTTTGCCCAGAGCTGAAGGCGACGAGCAGCGAACTACCCAGGTCCTGGTGAACCTACTCGGCAATGCCATTAAGTTCACTGAAACCGGTGAGGTATCGTTACAGGTCGCAGCTACGGACGGCGCTTTTCAGGTATCCGTGACTGACTCGGGTCCGGGGATTGCCGAAGCCGAACAACAGAAGATTTTCGAAGAGTTCCAGCAGGCTGAAGCAGTCCGGACTTCGACAAAGGGCGGTACGGGATTGGGCTTGGCAATCTGCAAACGCTGCATAGAGCTGCAAGGTGGGAGCATCTGGGTAGAATCGAGTTTGGGAAAGGGATCCACATTCCGGTTCACACTGCCGGTTCGAGTCAGACAGCACGAGGAGGCGA
>JBGGMI010000163.1:0-5982 GCA_041288075.1 Fimbriimonas sp. | reverse complement strand
GACAGCTAGCGGGCCTGGGCGTGATGCGACCTCTCGCTTCCAAGCAACAAGTCCAAGACGCCGTAAAGAATCTCCTCGCCATCGATCTCGCGAAGCTGCAAGTCGGCATCCCAATGGACCCGCTCTCCCGCGACCCCTTTCGAGAGCACCACTCACTGCTTGGCGACTGGATTCCCGACCGGGCGCCTCAACCATCAATCGAAGCCTTTGCTGCTGAATACGACGCCTATTGCTTAAACCCGACTGAGGGAGCACTGCGAAGCCTTCAAGCCGCCATGGAAAAGGGAGCAAAACCCAAGAACGGCATCGAGCAGCTCAGCCTCTTCAAGGCCCTCTCGCTCCTCGAATATCAGCACGTCCTTAGAACCGGCAAGCGTCCCGCAACCATCCCCGCCCAACCCGGCCCCCTCTGCTCACCCATCTGGGCCGTCGGTAACTTCGCCCGCGAGCAAGCGGAATCTATAGGCGGCGACATCGGCCTCACCGATGGGGATTACCAGGCAATGGGAATCGGTAAGAATCGGAACACCGGCCTCGGCGACTCCAGCGCAGGATGGATGTGGCTCGGCTGGGTCGCCGATCCGTCCCTGCAGCACGTCTCGCTCGACAAACTCGCGCGAAACGGCAACTACTTCACCCAAACGCTCTACGAGCAGGGGCCGTATCCCATCCACGCTGCGTTCGTTGTGATGAGGCGCATCCTGTCCGAGCGAGAAGAGCGAACCGTGTTTCAACCAGACTACGGCGCACTCGTCAACCAAGGAGCCCTGAAGCTATTCGAGCCCAAATCGCCCGCTAGCCGTGCTCTCTTCAAATCCCTCCTCGCGAATCTGTTGACCATCAGTGCACATCTCGTTCTCGAAGACGCCGCGCAACGCCGAGAAATCGACAACCCCGCGGGCGCACTCCAACAAATGCGCGCTCTCAGGGAGTACGTGCCAACAAAGGACTCAACGGTCGGCCGTGCAATGACCTACCTGCTCCCGCTCGCCAAGAAGCAGCAGGGCGACTAGACCGGAACGCTCTTCCCGGTCCTCGCGGACTCGTAAATCGCGCGGATGAGCCGAATGTCCCTCAGCCCCTCTTCGCCCGGGGTCCGAACCTTCCTGCCGGTCCGGATGCACTCCGAAAAGTGGTCGATCTGAGACGGAAACTGGTCGTTCGGAATGAGGTCCACCAGCTTGCCATCCAAGGTAAGCCGGTTGTTTCGATAGTTCGTCGCTGGCTCCGCACGAAGCGTCCCCTTCTCCAGGACCACCTCGTATTGGTTCTTGCCAGGGTTCCACGAGTAGCCGCTGGTGCCTTTGCCCACGAGACCGTTCGGGAATTGAAGACTGAAATTGACCGTGTCTTCCATTCCCTCCCCGAATCGATCGTCACCTAGAGGATTGGTGATCGTGGCGGTCACCGACTTCGGTTCCATTCCCGTCAAGTAGCGAAGGGCCTGCAGCGAGTAGATGCCGATGTCCATCATCGAGCCCCCTCCCGCAAGCTTCCGATCCAGCCGCCACTGCCCTCGTCCCATGTCAAACCCGTGGTCCGAAGAAACCGACTTGATCTTCCCAAGCTCTCCCGAGCGGCAGAGATTCATCGCGCGCATGTTGTTCATCTCGTAATGCGAGCGGTAGCCAATCTGTAGAAGCTTCCCCGCTTTCTTGCTAGCATCAATGATCGCCTGACATTCAGCCACCGTCGGAGCCATCGGCTTCTCGCAGCACACATGCTTACCTAGCTTCGCCGCTCTCATTGCAAAGGCTGGGTGCGTAGCGGGCGGCGTGATGACATAGACCACTTCGATCGCTGGATTATCGGCAATCTCATCCATCCGCTCGTAGGAATAGCGGTTCTTGGGATCGACCCCATACTGAGCGCCATACTTCTCCAGCTTCGCCGGTGTCCCACTAATAAGCCCCACGAGCTTGCCCCGAGTGCTATTCACAATCGCCGGCATCATCCACTGTGCGTATCCCCCGAGGCCGAGAACCGCCCAGCCTACTGGTTTGTCTTGGAAAAACGGGTCGGACAGGCCGGGCGACAGTGCAAACGCACCCATCCCCGCTAATACATCGCGCCTGGAGAACTCTCGAGCCATGCCACTTTATATCCTAAGTGGAAAACCCTTTCGCATTGCGGAACGGTTTTCAGCAAAATTGGTTGACAAAGTCTCATGTAGACGCGTAAGAGGAGAGCGCACATAGCAACATCCGTCCCAAAATCAAACCTATTCTTGCCAGGGACGGATTTGGCGGGGATATAGGGACGAAGCAGGAATCTCGGGCGTTTAGGGAATACTCGAGCCGGACGCAGCAGCAAGAACCCACGAGACCTTCATGAACGCCGTTCCGGGAATCTTCCTGTTAGTTTTAGTCGCACTCCTCGCCCTCGGCCTGCACTGGGGTGAGATCGGCTGGGATGCGGCAATCACACTCGTCACCCTGTGCCTGATCAGCCTGGTCTTGATTAGCGCCTTTCATGCTTCGCCCGCATGGATCTGGGTCTCCGCCTCGGCCATTCTCTTCGACTCTTGGTTGATAATTCGCATCCTGGGAGTAGTCGAAATTCACGTCCCTCGCACGTACCGGTAAGAGTTTTTTCGCGGTCAGGTGTATCACACAAGAGCCCATCGCGCTCCTGAGAGCATGCGCAATAAAGCTCTGCTCTTCGCCTTCTCACTCGCCGCCACCGCAATGGTAGCCGCCGACGCCTCTGCCGATCTTCAGGATTGCCTCTACGACTTCACCGACTCCTACTACCGAAAGAACGGCATCAACCCCGCCGCCATCTCCGGCCGCAGACAGGCCGTCGCTCCGCTCGCGGTTCAGGATGGGCCCATGTTCTGGTACCAGCGAGACGTCCGAGCTCTGCTCACGATCCCTGCCTACGACCACAGCAGCAACCCCTGGTTCTTCACGGTCCTCGGCGGATTCAACACCAGCGCCTTCACCCCCGACTCAGCCGGCGCAAACGCCAAGGCCATCGCAGACCGCAGCTTCGAGTACGTCTTCCCTTCCCGAGGCGTCGACCCGCTGAGCCTGGGTGGTGGACGCCAGTCCAACCTGCTCGACATGCGGAACGGCTACTTCAGCAACAACCGCCTCGGCCTCTGGGTGCACGTGTGGGTGAACTATACGGACAAGGCGTTCAACACCTACGGCGGCAAGCAGATGCTCAGCTCCATCGCCCAAAAGAACGGCCTCGCCCTCGACGGCACCCCGCTCATCAAGACCGTCGGCGACATCGACAACCTGTACAAGGGTGGCTACGTGACCAAGACGAAGCGGCCACAGACGGACAACGCGTACTACGCCATCTGCCCTGTCATCAAAGACCCAACTGACGGAGGGATCGCCCCCGACCAGTTCCTGTCCTATGTGAAGAAAGCCGACGGCACTCCGCTAGAGCCTTCCTTCCTCCGAAACTTCCAATCCCTCCAGCTCGAGGGTCGCTGGTCGAACTGAGCCTAGCACGAGGGGGCGTAGTAAACTAAAGCCCCCGATGTCCTCTGTGCTGATGCCTCGAAACACGCTGCTCGCCGAGCCTCCGAGGGCTCGGCGCGGCACGTATTTCATCCAAACCTGGGGCTGCCAGATGAATGAGGAGGATAGCGAGCAGATGGGGCTTTACCTGCAGGATATCGGCTTCGAGAGGGCCGGCAGCATTTTGGAAGCCCAGGTGATCATCCTCAACACCTGCAGCGTGCGAAAGAAGCCAGAAGACAAGGCCTTCTCGATGATCGGCGAGCTTGCCCTGCAGAAGCTCAAGCGCAAGGACCTCATCATCGGAGTGTGCGGCTGCATGGCCCAGGCCAGAGCCGACGAAATCAAACGGCGAGCCCCTCACGTCGACTTCGTACTAGGAACGGGCGACCTTGGCAAGCTGCCCGGTTTGGTGGAAGAAGCTGCTCAGACCCGACGGTTCCGGTCACGCACGGAGCTCCCAGAGAGGCGCGGAAGCGTCGTCACAGACGTGCCCCAGCGGCATCTCGGACGACCTCCCAAGCTGAAGGCCTATGTGCCGATCCAGTACGGCTGCGACAAATTCTGCACCTACTGCATCGTGCCAACGACGCGCGGACGAGAGCGCTCCAGGCCGACCATCGACATCCTCGACGAGGTGAGAGTGCTCGCGGAGCAAGGAACGAAGGAGATCACGCTGCTGGGGCAGACGGTCAACTCGTACGGGAAGAATCTGCTGGAGGGTCGGGTGCCGTTTAGCGAGCTGCTTTGGCGGCTGTCGGAGATCGATGGGCTGGAGCGGATTCGGTACATGTCGCCCTATCCCAGGGACTTCAAGCGCGACATGATCGATGCGATCCGTGATTGTCTGAAGGTCATGGAGCACGTTCACATGCCGCTTCAATCAGGAGACAACAAGGTGCTGCAGGACATGAAGCGTGTTTACACGGTGGAGTCTTTCAAAGGCCTGGTGAGCGAGCTTCGATCCTCGATTCCGGGTATTGCCATCACCACCGATGTGATCGTAGGCTTCCCTGGCGAGACCGACGAGGAGTTTGAGAACACGCTGCGTACGATGGAAGAGATCCGGTTCGATGCGGCGTACATGTTTGCCTATTCGATCCGGCCGGACACGATCGCCGGGGAACGAACTGACCAGATCGATGCCGTTACCAAGAAGCAACGGCTAACGCGGATCATGGAGATGCAGGACCGGATCACCTGCGAGGCGAATGCTGAATATGTAGGTAAGACCGTGGAGGTCTTAATCGAGGGGGTTTCGCCGAAGAACCCAGATCGACTTCAGGGGTACTCGAGGGAGTTCAAGCTAGTGAACTTTAAAGGTTCGGCTGCGCGTGCCGGCCGGTTAGCGAAGGTGAAGATTCACGAGTCGCACGGCTGGGGGTTGACCGGAGAGTTGGTGGGATGAGGGGAGGGAGAGGATGATGGAAGTGACGGGATGATGGAAATGATGGAAATGATCGGCAAGGAGTTGAAGTTGTATCACTTCCATCACTTCCATCATCCCTTCATCCCTTCACCCTCAGAACCCCTGGTCGTTCATCACAAAGGTGATATTCACCTGCGTGTTGCCCTGCGTGCCGATACCCGTGCCGCGAATGCGCCCCTGACTGTCGAAGCTCATGTCGCCCGTGTACCGAACGTCTTCCGTGCCTGCTAGACGCGAAATAATATTGAAGCGGCCGTTCTGGTCCACGTTGCCGGTAAGGGCGGCGGTATCGGCATCGACCGTCTCCGAACCCGTGATCGAGCCGTTGTTCGCGATTGTCATCCGAATGTTCTCGGCGGGTTGGCTGTTGGCCACGATGGTGCCGGCCCAACTGCCCCTGAACTGATTGTTGTTCGTAAACGGATCGTCGCCGCCGCCGCCGCACCCGGCAAGCACCAACGCGCAAACGATCCCGAGGAGAAAGAGTATTCGCTTCATAGATGTATCACGGGCGATGCGAATGCTGCGAATGTTTCCGTGGAGTCCCGAATTCGTGTTACACTAAATGCGTGGCTGCAAAGCCAACCGTTGAGTTCTCACTTCGGTGAGAAGCGGGGGAACCGTAACTTAGGGGTGAAAGTGGTCTATGTATGGCCGCAAGGGTAACTCTTGACCCGAACCCGACAGCTAACCCCGTAGACGTGCATGAGTCGGCAGCGCGCCGTACAAAGTCTCGCATCTGCGGGAAGGAAGAGGCGGGACAATGTTGTCCTGATCAGGCCGCGCTCGGACAACTTGCCTTTGTAGCCTAAGGGCGCACGTGTGCGTCGGGACGTGGTCTCTGGCTGCAATGTTGCAGCGCCAACCGCGCACTGGAGCACACCGCACCCATGTCAGCACCTCCTGTTGAGAAAGGGCTCCTCGAAAGATGGGTCCTTTTACCTTTGGGGCCTCCCCGGTAAACTCGCCGAATGTCGCCCCGCCTCGCCTTCGCCCTGAACGCAGCTTACGTTGCCGGGCGATCGACGTTGGCGCATTTTCAAACCGGAGTTGCAGTCGAGAACAAGCAGGATTCGA
>JBGGMI010000162.1:0-3202 GCA_041288075.1 Fimbriimonas sp. | reverse complement strand
ATAAAGACATGCCTGAAATGATGGTGGTCGAGTCTTCGATGATGAATGCAGTGGGATATCATGCTCCCCAGCAGGAACTTCATATTGCGTTCTTATCAGGGAAGAGGTACGTATACGAGCACGTTCCAGAGCAAGTTTTCCGCGATTTATTGTCTGCCGAGTCAAAAGGGAAATACTTCAGCCAAGCGATCCGACCGTTATACAAAGATTTCAGAGCGCTTTGAGAGGTCCTGGTGAGTTCACGTGATTCTCTAGTGCTCGGAGCTGGACCGAGCGGTCCGCAATAATCCAAAAGGCAGAGATGTAGCACGCGGCTTTTTAAAGCTTAAAGCTGCGAGAGAGGGCTCCGACTAGATAGGTGCACTGTTGTCGTCTTGGTGCAAGCGGTCTTAAGGAGCAACTCGAATCTGAAAGCTCAACGTGGCCCGTCAACAATACGCCCAATTTACAAAGCTTCTTCTTGGCCATCGGACGCAGCATTATCGACGCGACTTTACTAGGGTGCTACCGCCAACCACTCGTCCCAACGGGTGTCCTTAGCAAGCTGGGTCAGGCTGTAATCGGTGGCGTAATCCTGGAACGCCGTCCGAGGCGAGAAGTCGATGGAGATTCCATGGCTGCCGGCCGAAAGCGGCGTAAACCCGTTCCAAATCACCGCCGCCTCCACCGCCGTCTTCACGCCCTGCGCCGCCGTCTTGACCGCCGTCGGAGTGGAAGCATTCTGAAGCCGGTTCGCGATGTCCCAGAGGTCGTAGTAATACCGCCCGTCCCCGCGAAACGCATACTTCATCGAGTTAGTCCGGATCGTCTGCACAATCGTCGCGATATCCGCCCGGTTGGCAATCAGCGCCACCGCAAGCTGGTCCACGGCATTCATCACGGCCGTCACTTTCGTCGACTGAACCGAGCTCTGAGTGATCACGTCGTTCTGATACTGCTCATAGCCCACGTGGCCATCCACAAACGACTTCGTCAAGTCCCGCGTGGAAGACCCAGGATTCTGTATCCACGGAGCGAAAATGACGTGATACGGATACCCATAACCCGGGGTGTTCTCCTCACTCGCAACGATGTAATCCGTCGACGTGCGAAGCTCCGACTGCACCTCGAGCATCTGCATCAGGCAGGCGTCGAACGAGAAAACGTCCACATGGTGCCCCTGCATCGCAAGCGGGAGCTGCCAGGTCTGAATCGCATTCCCTGTGTGATCGTCGTAGCTGACGCCCTTCACAATTGGCCGAGCGTCGAGCCCGCGGTGCCAGCCGTTGCCGTGGTTCCAAACGATCACGCAATACCGCTCCGCCGGATAATTCGCCATGCCCCAGGTAATAAATTCGTTGAGCGTCGAAGCTCGGCCCATGTCGACGTTGACGCCCATCTCCTGAACCACCTGGCTCTTGATCGTGTTGGTCGTGTCCGGCTTGACCAAATACCTTCGCGTGCCACTAAAAAGCGGATTCGAGTTGCCGCCGATGCCCTGGACCTGCTTCCACTGCACCACGTAGCGAACCTGCGAATTGCTGGCAACCCGCTCCAACTCATTGACATCCGGCGCCGCAAATGGATAAAGGTCGTTCGCCGCGTTCAAGAAAAGAAGTACCGTCCACTTGCTGCGGTTCGGATCGATGGCGGTTACGGCCACGGCCGAGCTGTCCGTCTTGCCGCTCGTATGCGTCGCCGTCAAAGTCGCATTCCCCTCGGCTACCGCGGTGACATTGCCATTCTGGTCCGTCGTTATCGCCGTGCCCGTTTCTGACCAGGTCACCGAATTCGGAGCAAGGAAGGTCAGTCGGGAACTCGCATCTACGCCCGACACGCTGAAATGCGCGGTTTGGCCGATATTGAGGCTAGCGGTCGTCGGCGTCACGCGCAAATTCGCAAGCGCCGCCCCAACGGACGTGCTGATCGTGCCCTGCCCCTGCACCTGCGTTTCGAGAATTCCAGTGACGGTGCCCGTGGCGTTTGCACCCGAAAACAGCTCGGTCTTAACGATGTAGCTGCCCTGAGGGACGTCCGTAAACGTAATCGTTTGCTCCCCATCGGCAGTGTTTGTGATGCGCTGGCCGATCACGTTGCCATTCATGTCAAGCAGCCGAACGCGCTGAGAAACGCCCGATGGCGATGCAGCGCCACCTGTCCAGGTCGTGTTATAGGTGAGATCGAGGCCGCTGCCACCGTTAGTGGAGCCGTTCGTCGACGTCGAACCCGTGGTGGTGATCGTGTCGAAGATTCCGCCCCCACCGCCGCATCCGATCAGAGCCATCGCCATGGCGACAGCGAAGAACACGAGAAAGCGTCGGTGCAGCATCACTTGTTGTTCCGACGACTTCCGCCGTGTTTTAGTTTGCGCACCTGGGATAACCTGGGCTCAATGGCAATCGGACTCGGAGAAATCGCTCCAGACTTCACCCTAAAAACCCGCTCCAACGGAGAAAACCGGGACGTGACCCTCAGCGCGCATCGAGGCAAAGAGCATGTCGTCCTTCTCTTCTTCCCCGGCGCATTTACCCCCGTTTGCAAGCCGAACTTTGCGACGTGAGCGGCGGAATCGCGCAATACACCGGCCTCAACGCCGTGGTGTATGGAATCAGCACAGACAGCCGCTACTCGCTAGAAGCGTGGGCGCAGCAGGTAGGTATCACAATTCCTCTCCTGGCAGATTACGCCCATGAGGTGACGAAGGCGTACGATGTCGTCTGGCCGAACTTTTCCGGCATGGGCCCGAGCGCGGCGCGTGCAGTGGTGGTGATCGACAAGGATGGAGTCGTGCGACATACAGAGCAGACGCCGACGCTTTTGGACTTGCCGGACCTCGAAAAGGTAAAGACGGTGCTCGCGGGCCTGGGCTGATGGTCGAGCGAATTCATCACGTTCAAATTTCGATCCCATCAGGAGCCGAGGACCAAGCCCGCCTATTCTACTGCGGCATCCTCGGGTTAAAGGAATTCGAAAAGCCCGATTCGCTTGCCGGCAGAGGCGGATTCTGGCTCAGGATCGGCGATCAAGAGTTGCACATCGGCACCGAAGACGACGTTGAGCGCCAGAAGACAAAGGCACACGTTGCGTATCAGGTTGAGGATCTGAGACAAGCGCGAAGCCGGATTCTGGAGGCTGGTTGCCAGGTTCTGGAGTCGGTGCCGATCCCCGGCTACGCTCGGTTCGAATTCCGAGATCCTTTCGGCAACCGGATAGAATGCATCCA
>JBGGMI010000161.1:0-8964 GCA_041288075.1 Fimbriimonas sp. | reverse complement strand
CAAGAGATGCGGAGCGGGTGCCCTTTTCGCCTACTGCTGCGGATAGATGTCTTTGCGTACCGAGAACATCGGGCGGCGTAGTTGCGCGTACACCATCCTACGGGAATGTCCGTCCGTCCAAACAGTGTTCGTGCCCTTCCGGTGAAGGAAATTGAAGTGATCCTGAAGGGCCTGGTCCTTGGGCGGCGTAGCGAACCAGTTGTACGTCATTAGAAAGCTGCACCAAGGGGCGTATGATCCGTGCTCCCAGGCCATGAGCGTGTTCGAGTCCTCCTGAATTTCCGAGCCACTGACGCCATCGTAGGTGTAGATGCCGTTGATGTAGTGCGGGTTCTTTGAGCCGGGGCCGTACTCGTTGCCCTCGGCGGCCGGGTTCTTCTTGTAATAGTTCGTGTAGAGGTTGTTCTGAAAGCCATTGTGCGCGAGGGCCAATTGGTAGGACGCAGGCTGGTTAGGGCACTTCTTCACCGCCTCGCTCTTGAGATAGGCGTCGATCAGGCCGGCACGAACGGGGTTTTTCGCGGGCTGCATCGCGTTTCCTGGAATGGATGAGACGAGGGTGCCGTTGTTATTGTCGAAACCGATCCATGTCACGGCCGGAGCGAATCCGGGGCGGACGTCGTAGCGCATGACCGGAAACCAGAAGTCGTCGTTGTCTCCCTGATACATCTTGGCGGCAAGTCCGATCTGCTTCATGTTGGACATGCAGCTCGTTTGCTTGGCAGACTCTTTGGCCTGGACGAACACTGGAAAGAGAATGGACGCGAGAATTGCGATGATGGCAATCGCCACCAATAGTTCGATTAGTGTAAATGCTCTCCCTTTCATATCTACCAATCCAAAATTAGGGCGACTGAGCCGTCTCAGCACTCGCACTGAAATAGCAGTTCCCCTTCAATGGTTCCTATGAGCTGTTGTAAATACCGGTTTGTTCCCGGACTCGTGCAGAAACCGGTGAAAACCCTTGTCCGATCTTTGTCGCAAGTCCCTATGTAAGGGAACAGGCCCCGCTTCCAGGCTTCCAATTTATAGAGGTCCGTGACTCACGGAATTAGAGGCCAAACCATGGAAAGGGTAGTTCGAGTAATGGACGAGGGAATCCAAGATGCGGACAGATGGCTGCGGATCGAGCGTTCGCCTAACGGAATCTGCACGCTGGAGTTCTACGACCTTGCGCTTCCGCGCAGCCAGCAAATGTTTTTTCAGATCGATTTCGACGCGTATCTTCTCGACTTGGCGGTGGCGGGATGCTATAGCCGCATGTGCGTCGACGGGTCGTCCTGCTCGATCACTTCGAATGGCAATGACGTGCGGCTTGTGTTCAAGCCCGGCGGGTGGCCGTTTGAGAACGAGTGGTCGGTCCCACGCACGGATTTCGTCTCTGCCGTGGTCGGGCTGATTTAGCACTACAACTCCTTTGGCGGCACGAGATTGGCATGCAGCCAGTAAAGGCCGAGCTGACTCACAACGGATCCAAACTCCTCGAAGGCGACCGGCTTACGGATGTAGCTATTCGCATATTGTTGGTAGCTCGCTTTGATATCGGACGGCTCGTCTGACGAAGTGAGCACGACCACGAGGAGATGCTTGGTTCGGGGGTGCTGGCGCAGCCTTTGAAGCACCTCCAGGCCGTTGATCTTTGGCAACTTGAGATCGAGCAGAACGAGGTCTGGCAAAGCGTGCTTCGGGTCGGTAAGCAGGTCGAGTGCCTCTTGTCCGTCTCTCGCGACCACTGTCTCTAGGCGTGCAGGGATTTTCTTCAGTGCGCGAAGGGTCAGATGCTCATCATCCGGGTTGTCCTCCACCAGAAAAATCTTGAACGCTCTCATACAGGGCCTGGGCTTTAGTCTAACAAGGCTGTGCGCCATTCGGCGCTAATTGCAAGAAAACTCTACACCACGGACACGCGCCGCTCATTGGTGTATCGGCACGTATTAAAGGTTCCCTATCGCCCAATGGGATGAGTCTGGGCGGGGGTAGATTCCTGAGGTGCGAGAGGCAGTGATCGATGTGGGGTCCAACTCCGTGCTGCTGCTCGTGGAAGAGCTTGGCCCTGAGGGGTGGACTCTGATCGATGAAGACACTTCGGTCACGGCGCTAGGCGAAGGCACGCGCTCGACTGGGCGGCTCAATCCAGAGCGGATGGGACAGACGCTCGAAGCCTTGCAGCGGATGTTTGCGCGGGCCAAAGCCTTAGGCGCGGAGGTGCGGGCGGCGGCGACGATGGCGGTCCGAATCGCAAGCAATGCGGAAGAGTTTCTCGACCTCTGCCGCAAGCAAGGAACACCCGTCGAGGTGATCTCTGGAGAGGAGGAAGCCCGGCTTGGATTTGAGTCCGTCGCTCGGGACCCTTTATTCGGGCGATTCGATCGGATTTCGATCGTCGATCCGGGAGGGCACAGCACTGAGCTACTCACCGCGACTCGGGGGGCGGAGTGGGAGATTGCGTTCAAGAACAGCTTTCCGGTCGGGACCCTAGGATTGAAATCGGACGTGCTCACAGATGAATCGCCTGGGCCTGATCAGATTCTCGAGGCGATCAGGCGTATCGACGATCTGATTTCCGACAAGTGGGCGGGGATCGATCCGGGTGTGGTGGTGGTTCTTGGCGCGACGGGAACGAACTTGATCAGCATCCGCGAAGCCCTGGAGACGTGGAAGCCGGAGAGGGTGCACGGGTCGTACCTGTCGTTTGAGGAGGTGAGCCGGGCGGTGGGCTGGCTGATGCCTTTGAAGGACGCTGACCGTGCGGCGATCAAGGGGATGGAGAACGGGCGGGAAAGGACGATCCATATTGGGGCGCTCATCCTGGAACGGTTTCTGCACGTCGTGAAGGCGGAAGGGTGCTATGTCAGCGTCAAAGGTTGGCGTCACGCGATGCTGGAGGGGCGCTAGGGTACATTGCGCCACATGGCTGAAGATCTCTCGCGGCGTGCTTTTTGCAAATGGACCGGCGGCATTACGCTCGCCTCCGCCACCACCTTCGCATTCGCACAAGAGGCACCCAATCCTACGGGGCCCGTCGAGGCGGTGTTTGTGCGGGATTATCCGTCTCCGGAGTTCAAGCCGTCCTGGAAGAAGCCCCAGATCAATCGCGAGATGGTGCAGGACTTCGTGATCTACGCTCACTCCGACCTGGAGATGACCCGCAAGATGCTCGACAAGGAGCCGATGCTGATCAACGGGTTCATGGACTGGGGTGCCGGCGATTGGGAGAGCGGACTGGGCGGAGCCTCGCATATGGGACGCCGTGATATCGTCGAGTTTCTGCTGGAGCGTGGCGCTCGGATCGATATCTTTACCGCCGCAATGATGGGTCAGCTCGAAGCGGTCAAGGCATTTTTGACGTTGCAACCAAAGCTCATCGATTCACGCGGTCCTCACGGATTCACGCTGCACTTTCACGGGCAGCTTGCCGGCAAGGACGCCGACAAGATGGTGGAGTACCTGCAGTCGGTCAAGAAGATCGGGCTCAAGCCCAATCCGTTCGTGAAGAAGCCGCCACCTGCGTAAGGATAGCGGGTCAATCTATAATCCGAGCATGACGCGCCGTGATCTCATTAAAGGAGCGACCGCTGCGGTTGCCTCCACCCAGTTCTCCCGCCTTGCCGAAGCCTCCGAGGCAGACCCGACCAGCGAAGCCAAGTCGATGATCAACGTGCCTTTTGAGAGGCGGGACAAGGTGCGGCTCGGAATTATCGGAGTCGGTGGGCGTGGGCAGGGCGTGATGAGCGACTTTATGGGCGTCGAAGGGGTCGAGGTGCGCGCGATCTGCGACATCGTGCCGGATCGGCTGAAAGAATCCCAGGCGCAGCTCCAAAAGGCGGGCAAGCCGCGCGCCGCCGAATACGGCACAAGCGAGACCGACTACAAACGGCTTTGCGCACGCGACGATCTCGATTTCATCTATATCGCCACGCCCTGGAAATGGCACGCCCCGATGGCCATCGACTCCATGAACGAGGGTAAGCACTGCGGCGTCGAGGTTCCAGTGGTGACCAGCATCAAGGACGCGTGGGCGATCGTCGACACGAGTGAGAAGACGCGCCGCCACTGCATGATCATGGAGAACTGCTGCTACGGCTACAACGAGCTGATGGTGCTGAACATGGTCCGGAAAGGGCTGTTTGGAACCCTCACGCACGGCGAGGCGGCATACATCCACGACTTACGCAGCCTCCTCTTAGAGGATGCGGGAGAGGGCCTCTGGCGTCGATTCCCGCACATCGACCACAACGGCAATCTCTATCCGACCCACGGACTCGGCCCCGTCTCCAACTACATGGGCGTGAATCGGGGCGACAAATTCAACACAATCGTTTCCCTGAGCTCGCGAGAAGCCGGCCTAACGGAGTATCGAGACAAGCACCTCCCAGCCGGCGATCCGAAGCGGAAGGAGAAGTACCGGTGCGGCGACATGAACACGAGCATCCTCCGCACCGACGCGGGCCTGACTGTCATGCTTCAACACGAGGTCACTTCCCCCCGCCCCTACACGCGCCTGAACATGATTCAGGGAACCGAAGGCGTATTCACCGACTACCCCGCGAAGATCTACATCGAAGGCCGCAGCAAGAACGACGCCTTCGAGCCGATCGACTCCTACAAAGCCGAATTCGAGCACGATCTGTGGCGGAAATCGGGCGACCTTGCTCGCAAAATGGGCGGCCACGGCGGCATGGACTTCCTGATGTGCTTCCGCGTGATCGAATGCTTCAAGAACGGCACCCCTCCCGACATGGACGTGTACGACGCCGCCGCCTGGAGCGCGCCGGGACCGCTTAGCGAAATCTCCAACGCCAAGGGCGGAGCGCCGCAAAAGTTCCCTGACTTCACCCGAGGCAAGTGGCGCGAGCGCAAGGGCACCGGCGGCATATAGAATAAGTGCGTGCAGGGCCGACTGACTCCCTTGGGAGTGTTCATCAAGTGGGTCCTCATCCCCGTCGCGCTAGCGGCGATCGGCTACTTCGTCATCGGCCCCAACATCGGCAAAGGCGTTTTCGAGCGCCTGAAAGCGGAGCCAAAGGGGCCATCCGTCGACGTCAGCGTTCAGCCAACGGGCTAAGGCAGCGGCCAGGAATCTGGGAGCTTCAGGCGCTTATAAGTCTCAATCGCAAACCGATCCGTCATCCCCGCAATATAGTCCACCGCTCCCTGAACGCCCTCATACTCCGATGGAAGATTGCCGGGGACCGTAAAGTGGCTGAAGAGCTCCTTCACGAGGGTCTGTGCCTTCACCACGTCCGGGAAGCGTACGGGGTAGCTGAGATAGACGTTCTCAAACAGCCACTCCTTCAGGTCGTTCATCTGCGACAGCATCTCGGCCGACATAAGCACCGCGGGTTTGTTGTGGCTATGCGTCACCACGTCCAGCACCATCGAGCCCACCCGCTTGGCATGAGTCGCACCCAGGGAAGCAAACCGCGAAGGAATCCCCTCGATCATTCCCGATCGCACCGCGTCGTCTAAATCATGGTTCAGGTAGGCGATCCGGTCGCTGATCCGAACCACCGCCGCCTCCAACGTAGAAGTCAGCTCTCCGTCGAAAGAAGTCAAATCGCTCCGCCCCTTGCTGTGCCCACCAATCCCCAGCCGAGTCTCATGCGTCAGGTTCAACTTCTCCAGCTCGTCCACGATGCGCAGCGACTGATCGTAGTGCCGAAACCCGCCAAGCTCCGAAGAATGCGCCCGAATAGCCTCGTCCAGAGCCGATTCCCCCGCATGCCCAAATGGCGTGTGCCCCACATCGTGCCCCAGCGCGATGGCTTCGATCAGATCCTCGTTCAGCCGCAAAGCCCGCCCAATCGTTCGCGCCACCTGAGCGACTTCGAGAGAATGGGTGAGGCGCGTTCGGTAGTGATCGCCGAAAGGGTCGATGAAGACCTGGGTTTTGTGCTTCAACCGCCGAAACGGCTTCGAGTGCAGAATCCGATCCCGATCCCGCTGGTAAACCGTCCGCACCGGATCCTGCGGAGTATCCACCGCACGCCCCGCGCTCTCGGCCGCCTTCGCAGCAAAAGGAGACAGCCATTCGAGCTCATGCTGCTCGGTCATTTCCCTAACAAAGTGCGGCACCGGCAGAAAAGACGTTCCAGAGCGACAGGATGCCGTTCAATGTCGTGTTTAATACAGGTGTCCTCCTGAACTGATGTCAAAGAAGAGCCTGCCCCTCAAAACCCGAACGATTACCCTTGCCGCCGGCTGCGCACTCTTCGCCATCGGAGCAATCGGAGTCCCCGCCCAAAAGCCCAAGCCCGCCGCTCAGCCCTCTTTCGAGAAGGCGGTCAAGCCATTCCTGGCCAAGCATTGCATCGCCTGCCACTCCGGCGAGGGCGCCATGGCGGGAGCCGATCTCAGCCTTCTCAAAACCAAAGCCGACATCGTCAAGCACCGCGAGCTGGCCGAGCGCGCGATCCGCATGATCAACAGCGGCCTCATGCCCCCCAAAGGCCAAGCCACCCCCGCCAAAGCCGAAAAGCTCGCCATCGCCGCCTACATCCAGTCCACCATCGCCACCGAGTGCGACGTCAAAACCCCCGGCCGCGTCACCATGCGCCGCCTGAACCGCCTCGAATACAACAACACCATCCGCGATCTCACCGGCCTCAATCTGAAGCTCGCCGACGACTTCCCTTCCGACGACGTCGGCCACGGCTTCGACAACATCGGCGACGTCCTCTCCATCTCGCCGCTGCTAATGGAGAAGTATCTCAAGGCCGCAGAGGTCGTTTCCACGAAGCTCATCATCGTGCCGGACAGCAAGCCGGTCCGCTTCGATGCGGCGACTCTGAAAACCGACGATCGAGCCGGCCCCGGTCCAGAAAACGACCTGCTCCTCTTTTCGCAGGGCGAAATCTACGCCAATTTCGATTGCCGAATCCCCGGCGAATACAAGTTCCGCGTCCGCGCCTATGGCCAGCAGGCCGGTCCCGGCCCCTGCAAAATGGAACTGCGCCTGGACGGAGTTGCCCTCAAAGAATTCGAAGTCAAAGCCACCCAGGATAAACCGCAGGACTACGAGCTCACCTTCAATATGTCCGCCGGAAAGCACAAGGTTGGCGCCGCTTTCACCAACGATTTCTACGAGGCCGGCCCGCCGATGCGAGATCGCAACCTGATCATCCGCTCGATCGACCTCACCCCTCCCATAGCGAGCTATGCCGATCTGCCCGCCACCCATAAGAGGATCATCGCCGAAGCACCCACGGCCGCCAATCGTAATGCCCTAGCGAGAAAAGCCCTGAGCGCGTTCGCCTCAAAAGCCTTCCGCCGCCCGGCATCCGCCGTCGAAGTCGACCGCCTCATGCAAATAGCGGACCTCGCCTGGAAGAACAACGAGCCTTTCGAGCGCGGCATCCAGCTCGGCGTTCAGGCCGCCCTCAGCTCACCGCACTTCCTGTTCCGGGTCGAAGCCGAGAGTGGCTCCGGCAAGGTGGGCTCCTACGAGCTCGCCACCCGCCTCTCCTACTTTCTCTGGAGCTCGATGCCCGATGACCAGCTCTTCAGGCTCGCCGCAAACGGAGAAATCCAAAAGCCCGCCGTCCTAGAAGCCCAGGCAAAGCGGATGCTGAAGGACCCGAAGATCGCCGCTCTCGGAGAAGCCTTTGCAGCTCAGTGGCTGAACTTGCGGAAGCTGAACACCGTCAACGTCGACCCCGCCACTTACAAAGGCTTCGACGAATACCTCCGCCAGTCGATGATGACCGAAACCCGCATGTTCTTCGACTCCGTGATCGCCGAAGACCGGAAAGTCACCGACTTCCTGGACGGCAAATACACCTTTCTCAACGAGACGCTGGCGAAGCTTTACGGCATGGAAGGCGTTATCGGCAAAGACTTCCGAAAGGTCTCCCTGGAAGGCACGCCGAGAGCAGGTCTGCTGACCCAAGCCTCCATCCTCACCCTCACATCTAATCCAACGAGAACCTCGCCAGTAAAGCGAGGCAAGTGGGTCCTCGAACAGATCCTCAACGACCCGCCCCCTCCACCCCCGCCCGGAGTTCCCGACCTCCCCGAGCCCGACCCGAAGGCGCCGGTCCCCGTCACCATGCGCGAGAAGCTGGCGCAACACCTCAAGAACCCCGTCTGCGCCTCCTGCCACACCCGAATGGACCCGATCGGCTTCAGCCTGGAGAACTTCGACGGCATTGGACGCTGGCGATCGAGTGACGGCCTGCACGCAATCGACGCGCAGGGCACGCTGCCCGATGGCACCACTTTCAATGGGGCGGGCGAGCTCAGAAGCCTCCTCCTCACCAAGAAATCGCAGTTTGTGAAGGGACTTTCCGAAAAGCTGCTTACCTTCGCAACCGGAAGAGGGATAGACTCAGCAGATAAGTGCTTCGTCGACGAGATCGCCGCAAGAGTGGAAAAGGGCGGAGATAAGTTCTCATCGTTGGTTGCGGGAGTGGTTTTAAGCGAGCCTTTCCGACTGCGAGGCGTACAGGTAAAGAAGAAATGAGCCAGCTAATCGAAAGACGCACTTTCCTGAAGGGCATCGGCACCGTCATGGCCCTGCCCCTCCTCGAAGGCATGCTGCCCCTCACCGCGATGGCTCAATCCATCAAGCAGCGCCCCAACCGCCTCGCCTTCCTCTTCGTGCCGAACGGCGTGATGATGAGCGACTGGACCCCCGGTTACGAAGGAGCGCTCAAGGAACTGCCCCACATCCTCGAGCCTTTTGCCGAACTGCGCGGCGACATCAACATCCTCACCGGCCTCACGCAGAAGAACGCCTTCGCCCTCGGAGACGGTCCAGGCGACCACGCCCGATCCGCCGCCGCCTGGCTCACCGGCGTCCACCCGAGAAAGACCTCGGGCGCCGACATCAAGAACGGCATCTCCGCCGACCAGGTAGCCGCTGCCCGAATCGGCCACCTCACCCCCTTCCCCAGCCTCGAGCTCGGCTGTGAGAGAAGCGCGCAGGCCGGTGACTGCGATTCCGGCTACAGTTGCGCCTATTCC
>JBGGMI010000160.1:0-35423 GCA_041288075.1 Fimbriimonas sp. | reverse complement strand
CAAAGAAACCGCCGACAAATACAGCCTCATCAAAAGCCCGCAGATCGAGCCTGTGCTGGAAGTCGCCAACGACAACGGCCAGGGCTTCATCGTCAGCGAGCTCACCAGGGGCCCAAGCCTCGCCGACCGCATCCGAAAGCTTGCCCCGTTCTCCATACCGGTTTCCGTCGTAACCGCTATCAGCATCTGCCAGGCGCTGGAAACCCTCCACCGAAGCAAGATGAGCCACGGCGATCTCACGCCGAGCAACATCGCTACCCTCGCCAACGGCGACGCCAGGCTCCAGCTAACCGGCATATGGGAGGCGTACAGCATGAGCCCCAGCGCGGGAGCGATGGTTTTGCCCAGCATGGCGCCCTACCTCGCCCCGGAAGTCAGCTCCGGAGCGATGCCCTCCGCCTCGTCCGACGTATACGCCGTCGGCATCATGCTCTACGAGCTCCTTTCCGGCCGGCTCCCCTACTATGCCGAAACGCCGGTGGCGATGGCCCTGCAGCACGCAACCACGCCCACCCCAAACGTGAGGTCCGTCAACCCGTCGGTTCCAGCGGTGCTCGATGAGATCGTCAAGAAGGCAATGGCCAAGGATCCAAAGGAGCGATATCCCGACGCCGGCGAGCTGCTGGCCGACCTCCGCCTCCTTCAGGACGCCCTCAGATTCGGTAGAACCCTAACCTGGCCGCTGAGAGGCCCTGCCCAAACCACCGTGCCAGTTAATCCAAAACAAGCTCCCAAAACGAACAAGACGCAATCCGTTGCTCCCCGAATGTCGGCCCTCCGAACCGAGGAGGAGTATGAGAAGGAAACCAGGAGAGGCAAGCAGGATCGCGACATCCCGATGTGGATGACCCTCAGTATCGTTTTCCTCGGCGCGGTCGTGCTCAGCCTCATCGGCGTCTGGATGCTCCTGAACCTCCAGCGGCCAAAGCAAGTCGCGGTCCCCAACATCGTTGGCCTCACCACGCAGGAAGCGCGCGAAGTCCTCAAAGACAGCAAGCTCGAAATGAAGGTGGAAGCCCGCCTGCCCAGCGAAAAGGTCGAGATGGACCATGTCATCGAAACCAAACCAAACGCCGGCGATAAGCTGATCGAAGGCACGCGGGTAGCCGTCATTATCAGCTCCGGAAGCCAATTCGTGGCTGTGCCCGATCTTCGCGGAGTCACCGTCGACAAGGCCCGCACGATCCTCGCAAACCTCGGCCTGGAACTCGACCCCGAGATGCTCAAAGAGAGCAACCCCAATGTAGCAAACGGCTCGGTAATACGATCTACACCCCCGGCAAAAAAGAAGATCGAGCGGGAATCGAAGGTGAAGCTCGTCGTGAGCACGGGCCCGAGAGACGGCTCGGAAACTGATCCTCCCGTCGCCGGCCAATTCCTTTACACGATTCGACTAGGCCTCGACGATCTCACGGAACCCACCATGGTGAGGATCGATCTCGAAGACGAAGACGGCGTGCGGGAAATCTTCAAAGAGGAGCGAAACCCCGGCGACCGAATCGAGGCCTCCGCGATCGGAAAGGGCAAATCCGCCAATTTCCGAATCTACTACAACGGCTCGCTCATCAAGAGCGTCCCCGCAACCGCCGGTGACGCTGTCGAATGAGCTGCCTCCTCGCCCCCTCCATCCTCTCGTTCGATCTGACCGATATCAGAGACTCGGTCAAAACCATGACGGAGGCAGGAGCCCAGATCATCCACCTGGACGTCATGGACGGCCAGTTCGTCCCGCCCATCACGTTCGGTGCCGATTACGTAGCGAAGCTCAGAAGCGCCTCCACCGCCACCTTCGAAGCGCATCTCATGACTGAGACCCCCGAGCGCCACTTCGAGGACTTTCACAAGGCCGGCTGCGAGCGGATTATCTTCCACGCCGAGGCCACCAAGCATAGCCACCGCCTCGCCCAGAACCTCCGCTCCATGGGCGTCTCTCCGGGCATCGCCGTCAACCCCGGCACCCCCGCCGAAGCCGTCCTCCCGGTGCTGGACATGGTCGACCTGGTGCTCGTCATGACCGTCAATCCCGGCTGGGGCGCGCAGGCGTTTATCGAGAGCGCCCTCGAAAAGGCCAGGTTTTTGCGCCAGCGGCGCCCTGACCTACTTATCGAAGTAGATGGCGGAATCAACCCAAAAACGCTGGAGACGGCCAAAGAGGCGGGCGCAAACGTGTTTGTCGTGGGTAATCACCTCGTAAAAGCGCCCGACCTCGGCGAGGCCGTGCGCGAGCTGGTGCGGCAATGCGCCTAACCTCCACGCAGCTCAAGGTCTTCACGACCATCATGATGCTGCTCTGCGTCATGTTCCTCATCGCCTGGCCAGTCTTCCTCGGCGACCGCCCCGGCCCGCAAGCGCCGAAGGCCGTGAACAAGGAATACGCCTACCGCTTCGTCACCTACGTAAGCCTCATGGTGCTGGCGCTCATTCTGGCCGCAATCGGCGCGATGGGAGTGCTCCGCAGAACCGCCGCCGAGTACAGGGCGCAGCAGATGGAGAACATGAAGGACCTGATCGAAGCCACCATGGCCGATCACCAAAAGAAGTCGCATGACGTGGACTGAAGCTGACGTCAGATTCATGCGAAGAGCCATCGAGCTCTCCAAAAACGGCTTCCCAGCCCCCAACCCCCACGTTGGCTGCGTCATCGTCAAAGGCGGGGAAGTGATCGGCGAGGGCTGGCACGAATACGCGGGTGCTGCACACGCCGAGGTCGCCGCTCTCAAAGGCATCGGTGCGAACGGAGCCGAAGCCTACGTAAGCCTCGAACCCTGTAACCACCAAGGACGCACCGGCCCCTGCAGCGTGGCTCTCATCGAAGCTGGAGTAAAGCGGGTCGTCTACGCATGCAGCGACCCAAATCCGAAAGCCGTAGGCGGAGGAGAAAGGCTTCGCCAAGCCGGCATCCAGGTCCAATCCGGCCTCCTGGAAGAAGAAGCCAGACAAGCCAACGAACAGTTCTTCTTCGCGCTAGAGCACAAGCGCCCAATAATCGTCCTAAAAGCCGCCTGCTCCCTAGACGGCCGAATCGCTCTCACGAACGGTGAAAGCAAATGGATCACCGGCGAAGCCGCCCGCCACCAGGCCCACCGCCTGAGAGCTGAGCTAGGCGCTGTCCTGGTCGGGAGAAAGACCGTCGAGCAAGACGATCCCGAGCTAACCGCAAGAATCGAAGGCGTCACCAACCAACCCACAAGAATCGTCCTCGACCCAAGCGGAAAGTTAAAGGGAAGGGAAAAGGTCTTCAACCAAGCCGCCCCCACCGTCCACATCACCGGCGCCATCGACCTCCAAGACCTGGTCGCCAGCCTCTTCGAACAAAACATCACCGGCCTCTTAGTCGAAGGCGGAGCCCAGACTATCTCGGGTTTCCTAAAAGCCAACCTCCACGACCGCCTAGAGCTCTTCCTCGCCCCCAAAATCCTAGGCACCGGCCCCACCTGGCCCGAAGGCTTCCCCCTAACCTCCCTCAAAGAAGCCCCCACCTGGCAAATCATCCAAACGCAACAACTGGGTCAAGACCTCTGGCTAACCGCAACCCCCACGTAGTGCCTTCATCCCTGAAGGCATCTCCTCCGGAAACCAGCTATACACTGAGACCAAGTTGAAGTGCTGGGCAAGAGATGGAATTACGAAATCCAGCTTCCGCCCCTCCCCTGCTCCGGCCCCCATCCTCCGATCCTCTCGTCCTCCGCCTCCTAAACTTTCAAGTTTTTTCACCGGATCTGGTTGACAAAAAACTCTTTTGAAACCTAATAAAGTAAATGAGCCTCTCACCCCACTCACCCCCGTCACCCATTCATCCCCGCTACTACCACCCCAACCCATAGAGGGGCTCGGTAGTAGTAGCGCCTTCAGGTTCAAAACGCCAGTTCCCCCCGTCCCAACCCATAGAGGGGCTCGGGAGGAGGACGGCGGGACAACGGCAACGTAACCAAAACCCCCAACATCCGTTAAAACGCCGTAAGCTTTACAGAAGAAGAAAATGGCACGCAACAACCTCCCCCTAGGAACCCTCGGCATGCTCACCCTGCTGGCCATCCCAGCCCTGAGCACCGCCAGCCCCATCTCGCTCCGTCGAGACTCCGTAGTACCGGTCATCTTCGAAGACGGCCTCACTATGCGGAACACCCGCGAGGGCGACCGCTTCTTCGCCAGAGTCGACGACACCCGCTACCTGCCCACCGGGACCCGAATGGAAGGCAGAGTCGTTTCCATCCGCCAAGGCCGAGACCGCGATCAGGGCGCCATGGACCTCGAATTCACCGAGCTCATCATGCCCGACGGCCACCGAGAGCGAATCAACGCCCTCCCCGTCCCCCTCACCGACCGCTACGTGAGCCGCGACCGTGAAGGAAGGTTCACCGTCAAGAACGATGTCAAGCGAAAGGAAGGCACCGTCCTCGGCGGAATGATCGGCGGTTTCATCCTCGGCAGCATCTTCCAAAAGCAGCTCGAAGGCACCGCCCTCGGAGCCCTCGCCGGCGTGCTCATCGCCACCAATGATCGTGGCAACGACGGCAACACCGTCATCTCCAAGAACCAGCGAATGGGCGCGCTCATCAACCGCGACGTCAACTTCGAGTGGCGAAGCAACGGCCGCCGAGACGACGACACCAATCGCCGCGACGACGACCGATGGGACAATCGCGACGACCGCCGCCAAGACGACCGACGCGACGACCGCTGGGGCCAAAACGACAGGCGAGACGACAGGCGAGACGACCGATGGGACGATCGACGAGACGATCGTAGAGACGACAGAGATGTCCAAATCACCTATGGAGTGCGAAGCGTAACCTTCACCGGAAGGGATAGACCCTACCGAGAGCAGGGAACGATCATGATTCCCCTGGAAGCCGCAAGCCGCCAGATGAACATGAGAGTCTCAAAAGACGACAATCGTACGGATCGAATCATCTTCATCGATGGATCTGAAGGCTATTTGCAAGTGGAACTAGGTTCACGAGAGGCTCGTCTCAATGGACGTCAGGTCACCATGCCGCAAGCCGCGGCTGAGCGGGACCGCACCGTCTACGTGCCGCTTGAGATGCTGGCCCAAATATCGCGAGAAACCGTGTACCTCAATGGAACACGGGTAGCCCGCCGTTCCTCCTACTAAGTAGAAAGACATTTTCTTTCCTCCCCCCGAAAAACCCCGCCTCTACCCTCAAGAGCGGGGTTTTGACCTTTCTCCCTCCAGGCCGGACACAATTCGTCAAACATGTCCCCTAAACGGCGTACATCTGGCTTATACTGAACTTAGACCTGGCCCAGCTAAAGAGTGGGAACACCTCGTTAGGGACCCATCTATGATTCAGGCTCCAGACCTCGTGCTGCCTCGGCGCACGCTCAAAAAAGCCCTCACCGGTATCGAAGGCTTCGACGAAGTAACCAGTGGGGGCCTACCCCAGGGACGCCCCAGCCTCGTCTGCGGCTCCGCCGGCTGCGGCAAAACCCTCTTCGCAATGGAGTTCCTAGTCCGGGGAGCGGTCGAGTTCGGTGAGCCGGGCGTCTTCGTAGCGTTCGAAGAAACGGAGAAAGACCTCGTCGAGAACGTGGCCTCCCTTGGCTTCGACCTCCAGGACCTCGTCGACCAGAAACTCCTCGCGCTCGACCACATCACCGTCGACCGCTCGCAAGGAGAAGCCGGAGAATACGATCTCGAAGGCCTGTTCGTTCGACTTGGCTTCGCGATCGATTCAATTGGTGCCAAGCGAATTGTCCTGGACACGCTAGAAACCCTCTTCGGCGGGCTCGAAAACGATGCGATGCTTCGCAGCGAATTGCAAAGACTCTTCCGCTGGCTTAAAGAGAAAGGCATCACCGCAGTCATTACCGCCGAAAGAGGCGACGGCCTTCTCACCAGGCAGGGCCTTGAAGAGTACGTCTCCGATTGCGTCATCCTCCTCGACCACCGGGTGAGCGATCAGGTGAGCACGCGACGGCTGCGCATCGTGAAATACCGAGGCTCCCTGCACGGCACGAACGAGTATCCGTTCCTCATAGACGAAGACGGCATCACCGTGATGCCTCTAACATCCACCAGCCTCGACCACGACACCCTCGTCGAACGCGTCCCCACCGGAGTCGAGGAACTCGACCAGATGCTGAGCGGCTTGGGCCTGTACCGAGGTTCGAGCGTGCTGCTCTCAGGAACCTCAGGAACCGGCAAAAGCTCCCTGGCAGCTCATTTTGCCCACGCCACCTGCGCGCGAGGCGAGCGTTGCCTGTATTTTGCCTTCGAAGAGTCGCCGAGTCAGATCGTTCGCAACATGGCATCAATCGGTCTGGATCTCAAGAAACACCTCGACTCGGACCATCTTCGCATCGTCTCCGCAAGGCCAAGCCACTACGGCCTGGAAATGCATCTGGCCACGATGCTCAAAGAGATCAAGCGGTTCTCCCCTCACAGCGTCATCATCGACCCGATCACCACCTTCATCGCCGTAGGCTCCGCCTCCGATTCCCAAGCGATGCTCATCCGCCTCGTCGATCTACTCAAAGAAAGAGGAATCACGGCCTACTTCACCAGCCTTACGCAAGGCAACCGAGAACTCGAAGCCACCGAGGTAGGAATGTCAAGCCTTATGGACACCTGGCTCTTCGTCCGAGCGATGGAGACCGACGGTGAGCGAAACCGGCTCCTCTACGTCCTTAAGTCCAGAGGTATGGCCCACTCAAACCAGGTTCGCGAGTTCCTCATCACAAGTTGCGGAATCCGCCTGGCTGATGTCTATCTAGGCCCGCAGGGAGTTCTCACCGGCTCGGCTCGCATGGCCCGGGAAGAGAAGGAGCGCTCGGAGGCACTTGCCTGCGAACAGCAATCGAAGAAGGATCGAATCCTCTCCGAAAGGCGAGCCACTGCCATCGAAGCCCAGATCGCAGCCCTGCACGCAGAACTTGCAGCAGAAAAATTGGAATTGCAGCAGTCCGAAGACGAGAGAAGTGGAGTCGTACTAGAACAGACTGCCTCGCGAGAAGCGATGGCAAGAAGTCGAGGCCACCTGAACGGCCCCGCGACGGAGCTCCCTTGAGCCCCGCCGACAAGGAGAATGACATCCAAATACTGATTGAAAACAATGGCTCCGAGGACCAGATCCCAGAGGGCCACGTTCTCCGACTGTTCGTCACGGGCTCTACCCCACGATCTTTGCGCGCGATTACGAACCTCAAAGCCATTTGCGAGGAGCATCTCGCCGGCCGCTACACGCTAGAGGTCGTCGACTTGTACCAGCAGCCTGAGCTAGCCAAGCAGAACAACCTCATTGCTGCCCCCACCCTCATCAAATCTCTTCCAGACCCAATCCGCCGCGTTATCGGAGACATGTCGGATGAAGACCAGGTATTGCTAGGCCTCGACGTTCAGCCCGAGTAAGCGATGGCCATCAAGACCAACATTCCAACGTCGCAAGAGCTCTACGCCGAAAATCTGGAGCTGAGAATCCGCCTCCAGGAAGCGGAGCAGGCTATTGAGGCGATTCGTTCCGGCGGAGTCGACGCGCTCGTTGTGTCTGGCCATGAGGAAGAGCAAATCTTCACCCTCGAGGGTGCCGAAACGCCCTACCGCTCCTTCGTCGAACACATGCAGGAGGGCGCCGTCTCCATGTGCCTCGACGGGACCATTCTCTATTGCAATCAGCGCTTCGCAGAAATCGTGGGCATCCCGATGGAGCGCGTCATTGGTTGTAACTTCGCCGACTTCGCCGCCATCCCTGCTGATGTCGAGCCCCTGCTCGCTGAAGCCCACTTTGGCGCAAGCCGAGGCGAGCTCATCCTCTTCAAGCCCGGAAACTGCGGAGTCCCTGCCTTCGCCGCGCTTAAGAGAATCAGTGGAGAGGCATCCGACCTCTGCATGGTGGTGACCGATCTTACCGATATCGTCGCCGCCCGACTCCTCGTTGGAGAACTGGAAGTGCGCGTCGATGAACGCACGGCAGCTCTCGTTGCGAAGAACCAGGAGCTCGAAGGCTTCACCTACTCGGTTTCCCACGACATGCGCACGCCCCTAAGGGCTATTGTGGGCAATGCGAACATCGTGCTTCGGGAGGAAGGCGATCAATTGACAGAGGCGGGTAAGGAGGGCCTTCAACGCCTCTCCACCGCCGCGATCAAGATGGCCCAACTCGTCGATGATCTCCTGCAGTACGCACGCATGGGTGTTCGAGAGCTCGTGTGCGAGAAAACCGAGCTTCGCGCCTTGGCCCAGAAAGTAGCTGAAGAGATCAGCGCCGTACATGAAGGGTGCGAACTCATCGTTAGCTTGAAAGATGAAGAATGGATTGACTGTGACCCACGTATTCTCGGCCTCGCACTCCACAACATGTTCGACAACGCCTGCAAGTACCGAAAGGATGGAGCTCCGGCAAAGATTGAGCTAGGCATGGAGACGCAGTTCGGGGAAAGGGCATTCTTCATTCGAGATCAGGGCATTGGCTTTGATATGGCCTATGTCCACAAGCTCTTCATTCCCTTCGAGCGACTTCATCGCGACGCCGAATATGCAGGCACCGGCATCGGCCTTGCCAACGTTCGCCGTGCCATCGAACGCCATGGAGGCCGTATCTGGGCAAAGGGAGCGGTAGGCAAGGGCGCAACCTTTTACTTCACGCTCCCGGCAAACGTCGCGGCGAGTGCCTAACCGGCTGTATGCTTTATCCGTGCTGAGCCTGATTGCCGCGTTGGCCCTAGCGGATGTCGTTCCACTCACACGAGCGCACTCGCACAACGATTACGAGCAGTCACAACCCCTTGAGGCGGCGCTCGACCACGGCTTCTGCTCCGTAGAAGCAGACGTGTTCCTCGTTGACGGCAAGTTGCTGGTCTCGCATGATCGAAAGGACCTCGACAGCTCAGGCGACCTTGACTCCATGTACCTGAAGCCTCTCTCAAAGCGAATGGAGAAGAATGGGGGAGGCGTCTATCGCACCCCAGTGGAGTTCCTACTTCTCGTGGACATCAAAGCCGATGGCGCGGAGGTGTACGAGGTTCTTGAGCAACTGCTAAAGCCATACAGACGGCATCTCACGCACTTCAAAAGCGGCAAAGTGGAGCGGCGGGCGCTAACCGTGATTCTCTCGGGCGATCGCCCGACCCAATTGCTGGCGACCCAGAAGGAGCGCTACGCCTTTATCGACGGCCGACCAGAAAACCTGGTCCCGGCGAAGGGTAGCTCGAATCTGATGCCACTGATCAGCACCTCGTGGGCTCCCTTATTCAAGTGGAAAGGCCTGGGCCAAATGCCTCCGCAGGAGCGATACAAGCTAAGCGAAATAGTCAGGTTGGCTCACCGGAGAGGTCAAAAGCTTCGCTTCTGGGCAACTCCCGAGGATCCGACGGTCTGGAGAGAGCTTGCCGATGCGTGCGTAGACTTAATTGGCACGGATCGGCTGGACGATCTCGCAAGCTTTCTCACTACTCACTAACAGAAGACATGATCACACTCATCACCGCCGCATTGCTCCTCACACCCGCCCAGTCACCGAAACTTGGCATCGGCCTAGAGGGCATCGGTGGCCGCGGTCTCGAATTCGTGGACGTCATGAAGACGAGTCGGCCCTGGATGCATGCAGATGGCTCGCCCGCAAAGATGGATACCGCTGGTTGGCCGCTCGAGGATGCCAGGGTAGTCGTTTTCGACATGCGCCCAACGATGGCGTGGGCTCCGCCCATGGACGACCCAGATGCTTATCAGATCGACGTCAGTGGAAGCTACAAGCTGAGCTTCACCGGGAAAGCACAAATCAAGCCCGCTCCCGAAGTTCAAAACGACATCAAGGTTGACAATCTCAAATACGAGGCTGCGACAAACACCAGCGAAGGGGAGCTGACGCTCGCCAAAGGCAAAGCCCTGATGATTCTGGACTTCAGCGGCACGAACGGGGGCATCAAGAACCTGAGAATCCTCCGCCCCGGCTACCCGCTCAAGAACACACCCACCTTCCACAAGCCGTTCTTGGACGCCGTGAAGCTCTTCCCGGTGATGCGCTTTATGGACTGGCTGGATACCAACGGGAACAACATCTTCTTCGGAGATCCTGTCAACACCATCGAGTGGAACCAACGACGCCTTCCGACCGACGCCACTCAGACGAGCACCGATAGGTACAAGCGAGGCGTCGCGTGGGAATACGTCGCGGAGCTCGCCAGAGCCACCGGCAAGGACATCTGGGTCAACGTGCCTGCACCTGCTTCCGCGGCGTATACGAGGGCCCTCGCCAAGTTTCTGAAGGCCAATATCCCAGCCAAAACCAACGTGTACGTGGAGTACAGCAATGAAGTTTGGAACTGGGGCTTTCTCCAAGCTACCTACAACCAGATGGCTGCCGAAGCAGAGGTCAAGTCCGGCAAGAGCAACCTGAACAACGACGGCAACACCGACAAATTCGTCTGGCGTCGCCGAAGACACGCTGCCAAAACGGTCGAGATCGGAAAGGCATTCACCGCTGAATTCGGCAAACGCGCCAAACCCGTGATGAGCTGGTGGGCCATACAGCCAGCCGAATACGCCGACATGCTCGAATGGGTCAAGGCAACCTACGGTGAGCCCAGAACCCTCATCCACGGCATCGCTATGGCCCCCTATTTCAACACCGAGCATGCGGGTCCCAGTGCAAGTGTCGATCAGTTGATCGACGCCATGCTTCAAGCGTCAAATGACTCGGTTAAGATGCGGAAGGAAATGATCGCGGTAGCCAACAAATATGGCGTCGAGCCAATGTGCTACGAAGGCGGACCCGATTCCGGAGGCGGTAATCCGCAGAACATCGCCAATCGCATTCGAGCCATGCGAGACCCACGAATGGAGGAGCTCGTTTACCGGGACATCACGAACAATTGGTTCGATATCGGTGGCGGCCTCTTTATGTACTTCACGCTGTCGAGCCCGGTGAGCCGATACGGCATGTGGGGCCTTACTGACGACATCACCAAAACGGACACACCCAAGTTCAAAGCGGCGCGCCGCCTACTGATGCAGAAATAAGTTGTCTATGAAGTTCCGAGAGGCAGACTCCTCGACTCCTCCGACTCCTTGACTCCTCCGTAAGCGGTACACTCCCGCGCCGTGCGGCTTGGAAAGGCGATACTTCTGCGTCTCCTTTTTGGGGCGCTAAGCCTTCTCTTTATCTCGCTCGTCACCTTTGTCGCCGATGAGCTTGCGCCTGGCGATGCGGCGACGGTCATTGCGGGTGAGAAGGCCTCGCTTGAGCGCGTGACCCAACTCCGCCACGAGATGGGACTCGACCGCCCCTGGCCGGTCCGCTACGTCGAATATGTCGCCAACATGGCGAAGGGTGACTTTGGCCGCAGCTACTACGGAACCACCGAGCCGGTCAGCAGCATCCTGAAGCGCACCTTCCCGATGACCGCCAAGATCGCGTTCATGGCGATCGCTCTCGCTGCCGCAATCGGCATTTTCCTTGGCACGCTCGCGGCTGTGTACCAAAACCGATTTGCCGACCGGGGCGTGCTCACGGTCTCGACGCTGGGCGTCACTGTGCCCAATTTCGTGCTCGCGCCGCTCCTCGTGTACATCTTCGCCATCCAACTCGACCAGCTTCCGCAGACTTGGGACGTTGTGCTCGTGGCACCGGAAATCTACTATCTCATCCTTCCGGTGTGCATCCTTGCCGCGCGTCCGATGGCGCTTCTAACACGGCTCACCCGCGCTAGCATGATCGACACGATGCAGCAGGAGTTCATTCGGACTGCCACTGCCAAGGGCGTGCCGAGAATGAGGCTAATCCTCAAGCATGCCTTGCGTAACGCCATTCTGCCGGTGATCACCGCGATTGGCACTTCGTTCGGATTTCTTCTCACGGGCTCGTTTGTCATCGAGCGCTACTTCGCCATTCCGGGCTTGGGCAGCACGACAATTGAGGCGATTCAGAACGGGAACATGCCGGTGGTGCAGGCGGGCGTCTTTGTCACGGGCGCTCTCTTTATCTTGCTCAATCTGGTGGTCGACTTCATCCTGCCGATTCTCGATCCTCGCATCAGGGAGTCCCAGATTTGATCGTCCGCATCCCCCATCGCAAGAGCAACGGCAAGCGCGATCCGCTGCTGATTTTCGGAGCCGCGTTCCTGCTGTTCCTCATCCTCTTCGCAATCTTCGCGCCCATCATTCGGGACGCCCAACTCAAGCCGCCCGGCGTTGCGAGCTTTTCGAGCGTCTACGATCCGGTGGTGGACGATTCCGGGAGAGCGCTAAAGCCCTTTCAGCCTCCGTTTGGGAAGGTTCTACTGGGCACCGACGAGATTGGCCGAGACGTCGTCGCACGGCTCGCTCAGGGCGCGCGCATCTCGCTGATGGTCGGCTTTATCGTCCAAATCCTCGCCTTGCTCGTTGGCGTCACGATCGGAGTGTTGGGAGTTTACGCGCCCAAGTGGGTCGCCTCCCCCCTCATGCGACTCACCGATGCGATGTTCGCGTTCCCGGACATCCTGCTCGCGATCCTCATCGTCAGTGTCGTGCGAACGGACATGTTCGAGGGGGTTCTCGGGCCGCTTGGGAAGATGCTGCCGGTCATCGTTGCCCTCTCGTTCACCGCTTGGCCGTCAATAACGCGACTGGTGCGCACCCAGGTGGCATCGCTGAAAGATCGAGAATTCGTAGTAGCCGCCAAGGCCAGCGGAGCTTCGACCTTCTACCTGGCCACGCGGCACGTCTTGCCGCAGCTCATGGGCATCCTCATGGCGGTGAGCATGATCGAAGTCGCTGGCACGATCCTTGCTGAGAGCACGCTCAGCTTTCTGGGTATCGGTATTCAGGCGCCTGATCCGAGTTGGGGCAGCATGATCAACGCAGCGCGGCTCAATATGTCCAGCCACCCCATTACGCTCCTCTGGCCCTGCCTCATCCTATCGCTCACGATCTTTTCGCTGAACTTCGTCGGAGACGGCCTGCGCGCTGCCCTGGACCCGAAGAACTCTCGAACTTAGCGTAGAAAAGCCCTGACCAAGAGTAGGCTCTCGGGCAGGGCAGGTAAAAGGGGCTAACCGCCCGTGTTCGACTTGAGGTCCCACCAGGCTGTCTGGGAGATCAAGCTGCCATCGGGCCTTTGCGTGGTCGCCTTATAGGTGATCTTCGTGAAATTAAGCGACATCATGATGCTCGGCGGGCCGCCTTCACCGCTGGAGTCGCCTTCATGGAAGCTGCTCACCATCACATCCTGGAGTGTGATGCGAAGATACTCGAGCGGCTTATCAGAGCTAGATCGACTACAGGCGATGATGCCCTGCTTGATGTGTGTGCCCGCGGCGCACGCCAGCATGAGCTTGGGTGCAGGGAAGCTGATGTTGCCAGAGACGTTCATGGTGTCCCATGCTCGTCCAGTGGCAGAATTGTTCACGCCCCAAGAGAAAGATTCGATTTCGATCCACTGAGGGTACTGCTCGTGGGTTGATTCTCCGGGCAAACCGGATAACGACATATAAATTGGCATAGTTTCCTTCCTAGACTTGCGAGAAAATCGAGTACATCGCGATTCCCGGCGAATTGATGGGGCCTGTTCCTCCGATTAGGAGGATTCCATTGGACGAGAGCACGGCCGTAAAGTCGGCGCGCTGGCTTGGCAGGCGTTCGAGTGAAGTCCACCGGTTGCTGAATGGATCGTATATTTCGACTGCCGCCGAAAAGCTCCGATTGAATCCACCCAAGACGACGACACGTCCGTCGTTCAATGCGACGGCAGCATGCCGCGCACGAGCAGTGCGCATCGGCGCGACGTTTTCGTACGCACCGGTGGACGGGTCGAGCAGAACAGCGCTTGTCGTGGCCCGATCGGCGATGAAGCCGCCCACGACTAGAACAAGGCCGTTTTGTAAAGGTGTTGATGAATGGCAGGTTCGGCTGGGCATGCCCTGATGCAGAAGCATCGAGTCACGCTCGAAAGCCTTTTCCTTGGATTCAGAGTGGCGAGCAGAAGCAAGCGTCGGCAAAGCCGCCGCGGCTCCTATTGCAACGACGCCCGCGAGGACGTCTCTTCTTGAGAATTGGTTGCGATCGGTGTCCGAAGACATAACAAGGCCACTATACAGGGATTCGCTCGATAGTGCAAAAACTTGCGATTGATTGGGTCTTTCGGTGCCTTCGCTGTCCTCAATTGATCGTAAATGTGCGTGGGACCTTAGACCCTTCTCGCCTCGTGGGCGGAACGGCGGCACCGAAGCCACGGTCTGCCAGCGGATACAGGATCTTCTTCATGTTTCCTGCAATGCAATAAGGGAGCCGCTAACGCGACTCCCTTTTTTTCGACTCCTTGACCCCTCGACTCCCTTATCCCTTCCCCTTCATCTCCTTCCCAATGAAGTCGAACACCTTGTCGTAGTCCAGCGGAATAAACGCACCGCTTGCGACTTCTCCGTCGGCACCAACCTTGGCCTTCAGATAGAACGGGTCGGTCAGATTCGCGAACGCTGACAGAACGGTGTTGAACATCTCCGCGCCATCCTTGTCCATCTTCTCCGTGCTGATCGTGTTCTTCACACCCTCGGCGATGCGCCCCAGGTTGAAGACCGCCAACACTTGCGAGCCGTCCATGACCTCCGAGTCGGACTTGATGAATCGCGCATCACTTGAAAGCGTGCTCGTTCGATTCTTAAACGAGTCCACAGCTCGGGCCAGCAGCGCTTCGTTCGTCGAAGCAATCACAGCCTTGCCGACCATCGCCCAGGCGATCGTCTTCTTGCCGACAAGCACTTCCTTCTTCACCGAGCGCTCGTCCATGCCTTCGCCAATGCCCTTGCGCATCTCGTCCTGCATCTTGTCGGCGATGCGGAACATGCGGTTGTCGCCGGACTTCGTCTCGACCCAGATCTTCTCCGTGCCGCCTTCCTTCGCCATCTGCTCGTCCACGTAAGCCTGGAATCGATCCACGACCGCCGCCGGATCGGAGCCGTTCAAGTCGTCGATAACCAGCAGAGCCTCCGCGCCCTCAGGAGCGCCGTCTGCCGCCGGATAGGCAGCAATAACCGCATTGCCCTTGAGGCCCGCAACCAGGTCCTTGTGAAGGTCCACGCCAATCGCCTCGTGCATGCCCTTCGACATGTCGGCGATCATCTGCTGACCGTCCTTCTCCTGCCCCATGCTCCTCTCGAACATCTCGAAATAGTTGCCAGGCTGCGAGATAGCGAACATGCCATAGGCACCGGTCGGGAGCACTCCGAACAGGTCGCGCCGGATCGCCTGAGTCTGCCCAAACTCCGCCAACCCCTTCACTGAATTCGGATCAAAGCGATTCCAAACGCTCAGCCCAACTCCGCCGTCGCGAATTGCCAGGCCCGCGCCCAGCCAGCTCGCCTTTGCATCCTTAAGCGCTGCCACTCCCGTGTCGCCGAGCAGCTTCGGACTGCAGAACATCATCACGTTCGCGTCGGAAGATACGTGCTGCCGCGCCGTCTGAAACTCCTCCGAGCTCAGGATGCCGGGCGTCTGGCCATCCCGCACCATTCGCGCTGCGTGCAGGGAATAAGGCTTCTCACCAAGCACCAGCACGTCATCCATCACCATCATCGTCGACTTGTCGCCGGGAAGCGTATAGCCCTTGGTTCCGCGGAAGAACGTCGGCTTGCCGTACTTCTTCAAAATCGCCTCCGCCTCGGTTCCGGAGCTAAGCGCGATCAGCGCAAGCCCCGATGTCCCGCCGGTTTCCCCGTTCGCCGTCTTGTAAGGCAGCAGCGCGATTGCCCCGCTCCTTTGAACCAGCGGGCGAAGCAGGTCGGTTGCCGCCGACTTCTTGGAGAAGATGTCCAGCACGGAGGTCTCCACAAATCGGTTCATCCCGTTCCGATCCATCGCGTCATCGATGTGCTTAAATGCCAGCGCCTGCGCCGGCGATGGACTCAGATCGAGCGTGCCGACCATCATAGCGTCGGCAGGAACAAAGCGAAGCGCTGCCTCGCCTGGGCGGGCAAAAATGGTTTTGAAGGCGTACGCCACACCCAGAGAGGCAAACAGCGTCACGCCAAAAGCGATCTTATAGCCAACACGCCGGGCTCTCGCTCCGGCAGAAATAGTAGGGTTCATTTCAGGATTCTCCTCACACTTGGGTCAAGTTTACGCGCCTTACGCCTGTTGCAGAAGAAGGGTTGCGGCGAATGGGTCCGAAGACCGCAAGCATCGCGATGGATTTGCACCCTCTAACGCGAAGGCTCTATGCTTCGAGGAGATAGATGAGTTTGGCGATAGATTGGCTGCGCGCCGGCCGGGGAGAGAATCCGATGGTGTATCTGGACGACACGTTCCGATACGCCTATGCCCGGCTCCGCCAGCGGGAAGACGCGGAAGACATCGCGATCGAGGTCGTCCAGGCGCTGCCGAACCCGTGCAACCGCCGCGACCTTCGCATTTACATGATCGGCATGGCCCGGCGAAAAGTCGCCGACCGCTTACGTAAGTCGCGGCCCGAGTTAACAGTTCGCGAGCACGAGGTTCGCTTCGACGGCTTCGCGGACGACGCGGCAATCGTTTCGATTGTGCTGGGCGAGTTGAGCGACGAGCACCGCGAGGCTCTGATCATGAAGTACGTCATCGGTCTCTCGAGCACCGAGATAGGCGCTCTCACCGGCAAGAATTCAGCCGCCGTCGACAGCACGCTCCAACGTGCGCGTGCGGCGTTTGTGAGGCAGTGGGAGCAACAGGGCAACGAGGTGGTTCGATGAACGAAAACGAAATCAGCAGGTTAATGGATCAATATCGCGAGCAGCTCGGTTCTTGCTCGAAGGTGCCCGCGGCAAGGAAGCGGCCTTTCCTGACGTGGCAGCGCGGAACCGTAGCACTGGCCGCGAGCGCCGTGCTGGTCGGTGCCTTCGTCTTCCTGCTCCCCGAGGACGCCGCCGCCCGTGCTCTGAAACGTGTGGGGCAAGCGGTGAAGAGCATGAGAAGCATGCAGATGACCAACAACCACTTCCGCAACGGCAAGTGGACGACCCTAAGCCGCGCTTACTACCAAGGAGCGATGTGGCGTCAGGAGTCCTTCTACAACACACCTCTGGAGTGCTACTTTCTGAAGCACGGCAATCAAATCCTCACCAACTACAAAGCCTTGCCCCACGCGACGCTCCAAGATATCGCCGTATTCGATGAAGGGTGGGAGGTGCCCGAAGACATGGGTGTGCTCGAATATGCGATGGAGTATGCGACGAACTATGGAAACGTCAGCGAAGAACGAGAGATAAGCCTCAAGGAGAGCCCGCCTTACCACGGCAACCCAACCTATAAAATCGTGATGACGCGCTCCAACACAAATTACCGGGCGGAGATTCTCGTCGACGGAATCACTCAGCTTCCCATCAGCTCCGAGTACAGCTTTGTCGATGGAGCGCAATCCGAGCAGTCCAAGCAAACCTACACGTTCGACGAAGACCTCCCCAACGAACTGTTTTCACTGGACATCGGCAAACCAGTGGTCGACCTCACGAAAGAGCAGGAGAAGCTGGGGCAGCAATGGGCGAGGCCGTTAGCTGAGGTCGGAACCACGAAAGTGCGCGACGTCTCTGTTACTCCCGACGGAACGGTGTGGGTGGCCGTCTCTGCCGACTCTTTCGGTCCCCGGCCTATGATGCCCATGTCCATCACGACAGATGCCAAATCCGATTACGTCCGCTTTGGCAGAGATATCGATGTCTCTGCCGTCTGGGGCAAGAAGAGAGCCAGGATTGGCGGACAAGAAGTGCTGGTTGTGGGATTCATCGCCTCCGATCCGGAAGCCGAATTGCCCAAGAAGGTGATGGTGAAGTTCGCCGATCGCTCCTCCCTGACGCCGGGGTTCTCGGGGTCCATCGGCACGACCGCAAGATCAGGGCCAATCTACAGCTTCATTTCCCGAAGAGAGTCCAGTCGCTTCCCCGACTACTTCGTGACTCTCGATCTCGACCATTTATGCTTCCAACTTTGGCCGCAGGTGAACAGTGTTCGGGGCGACTTCCTAGGCAAGCAAGGCAAATACATGGACGCAGCACGATCATACGAGCTGGCGGCAAAGGGCTACGAAGGCTTTATCAAGCGCCTCGGCGCGAGAGAGATGCGACTGGCGGCGGAGTTCTATGTGAGGGCTGGCCGCCCTGACCTCGCCGCGAAAGCGCACGAACGATCGGCCGAGCTGAATGGCAATCGGAAGTAACGAAGCGACAGGGCCCCCTCACGCTTCACGCCCCCCGCCTCACGCCTGAACACGGCTGGTACCCTGTTAGCTTCCCATGACCGTCCGTGAACTGCGCGAAAAATATCTGGCGTTCTTCCTCTCCAAAGGCCACCAGCTCTACCCCGCCGCATCGCTGATCCCCTACGATGCCACCGGGCGGCTGGATGAATCGCTGATGTTCACCGGTGCCGGCATGGTGCAGTTCAAGCCGTTCTTCCGAGGCGTGGCGCGGCCCGACCATCCGAGACTCGTCACCTGCCAGCGCTGCGTCAGAACCGGCGACATCGACGAAGTAGGCGACCCCACCCACCTCACCTTCTTCGAGATGCTCGGCAACTTCTCGATCGGCGACTATTTCAAGGCGCAAGCCGTCGCCTACTCCTGGGAGTTTATGACCTCCCCTGAATGGCTCGGCCTCGATCCCAAGCGCCTCTCCTTCACCGTTTTTGAAGAGGACAACGATGCGTACGCGGAATGGGAATCCTGGCTCATCCCCGCCGGCATCGACCCCTCGACGCGCATCTTTAGGCTAGGCGAGGACACCAACTACTGGCCCGCCGGCTCCTTCTCCAAGGGCCCTCCCGGCCCCTGCGGACCGAACTCCGAGATGTTCTACTGGGTAGCCGACGAGCCCCCACCCACCGGCCCCTACACCCGCGAAGACTTTCTGCGCGACGAGCACAAGTGGCTGGAGATTTGGAACGACGTCTTCATCCAGTACGAGTGGGAAGGCCACCTCCGCAATCCCGAACGAGCCTCGGACGGATACGAAAAAGACGGCATGCCCCCCCTGCCCTTCCAATCCGTCGACACCGGCATGGGCCTGGAGCGAACCGCCGTCGCGATCGGCGGCCAAAAGTCGATCTACGACACCGACATCTTCGAGCCGATCCTCAAGAGAATTGTCGCGCTCGCAAATAGGTCCAATCCGTCCTATGCGACCTACGGTTCCGACGAAACCCTCGACCGAGCCGTCCGAATCATCGCCGACCATATTCGAACTTCCGTCTTCTGCATCATGGACGGCGTCTTGCCCTCCAACACCGGCCGAGGCTACGTCCTCCGAAGACTCATCCGCCGCGCCGTCCTAAAAGGCCAGCGAACCCTCGGCTTCACCGACCCCTTCTTCCACCTCGTCTACGAAGGAGTCGTAGAGGCCCTAGGCGACTTCTACCCCGAGCTCACCGAACGTCGAGACGTCATCGTTGAGACATTGAGGAACGAGGAAGCGCTGTTTAGGCGAACGTTGTCGCGCGGAATTGAGGAGTTGGATAAGGAATTCGAGCAGATCCTCGTAAACATCTCTCGCGACTTAGCGCAGGCGCTGATCCAAGACAGATCTTTCGAGCTGCCACTCAGCCCCGAGCTACGCGGTTGGAGAGAAGCTGAAGCTCTCAATGATCAGGGCGAACTGGATGACGACTACTTTAGCGGCTGGCTCGAGCGATTCGACTGGTCTAAGACGACCTCTGTCCTCAAGGAGGCATCCGAGATTTGCGAGATGCTATCTCCCCCAGGCCCCAAGCCAGTGCTACCAGGCGGGGACGCGTTTAGGCTTTACGACACCTTCGGCTTTCCCTTGGAAGTAACCCAGGAAATCGCCTCTGAAGCGGGCGTTTGGATCGATATTGACGGTTACGAGCAAGCTCTGAAGGAAGCCCAAGAACGCTCCCGCGCCGGACAAGAGCGCGAAAGCGTCTACGGCGGCGTCAGCGGCAGCAACGAGCTCGCCACGGAAGACGCCCCCGAAACCACCCACTTCACCGGCTACGGCTGCACGGAGGAGGCCGCAAGAATTGTCCGAGTCCGCATCCCCAACGCCGAACGCCAAACGCCCAACGCCCTCCAGATCGCCCTCGACCGCACGCCCTTCTACGCCGAATCCGGCGGACAAACCGGCGACCACGGCCACCTAATCCTCGAAGACGGCACCACCCTCGAAGTCACCAACACCACGAAAAGTGCCGGCACCTTCTGGCACCAAGTCTCACCCCATTCACCCCCCTCACCCCAATCACTCCTAGGCCGCCAAGTCACCGCCCGCGTAATTGGCTCCCGCCGAGCCCGCATCCAGCGCAATCACACTGCCACCCACCTACTGCACGCGGCCCTGCGAAGCACACTCGGAACCCACGTCACCCAGGCTGGCTCCTACGTCGGCCCCGACAACCTCCGCTTCGACTTCACCCACGGCAAAGCAATGACGCCGGAAGAAATCGCCAAAGTAGAGCGCATCGTAAACGAGCAGGTCCTCGAAAGCACGCCCGTCCAGACCCACGTCGACATCCCGATCTCGGAAGCCAAGGCAAGAGGGGCAATGGCCCTCTTCGGCGAAAAGTACGGCAACAAGGTGCGCATGGTGGAGGTCGGCGACTTCAGCAAGGAACTCTGCGGCGGCACCCACGTGCGAACCACCGGCGAAATCGGCCTCTTCAAGATCATCAGCGAAGCCAGCGCCGCCAGCGGCGTCCGAAGAATCGAAGCCATCACCGGTGAAGCCGCCTACGAGTGGGCGCTCGAACAGGCAAACACCCTGAAAGAAGCCGCAAACGCGATCAAGTCGACTCCAAAGGACCTCGTCCAATCGCTCGAAAAGCTCCAGGAGCAGCTGAAGGAAGAACGCAGAAGGCGCGAGAAAGCAGAAGTGTCCTCCCTGAAAGGCGGCACCAAGGCGGAAGGCGAACAAAACGTCGAGCTCGCCGCCGGAGTCAAGCTGTGGGTGCGAAATTTCGGCGAGGTCGACCAAAAAATCGCCGCCCAAGCCCTCGACAACGCCGCCGCCCAAGATCCGAACTTCGTCGGCATCGTCGCGGTCGTCAGTGACGGCCGAATCACGTTCCTCTCCAAATCCGGCAAAGAAGCCGTGACGAAGGGAGCCCACAGCGGCAATCTCGTTAAAGAGGTCGCGAAGATCGCCGGTGGAGGTGGAGGAGGCAAACCCGACTTCGCGACCGCCGGAGGCAAGGACGCAAGCAAAGTAGACGAAGCCCTCGCCACAGCGCCCGCCGTCCTTGGAGCCATGCTTGGCGTCTCAGCCGACTAGCCCTTTGTGAGACTCCGTGCTCTTCGTGCTCTCCGTGTTAAATTCCGGAGAGCTACCAGTGCGATTCCTCATCGCCATGCAGCGTCTGAATGTAATTCAACTGCCCCGAGTGATACATCTGATGGTTCGGAATGATCCCCGCCAGCCGGATCAGCGGCAATGGCCCAAGAGGCGTATCGCAAGATTCACTCTGCCGCTCCACCGGCATCTGAGCCAGCGCCGAACATACCGCGTCCACAGATTCCTCGAAGGACCGCAAAGCAACCTCCTTGTCCCGCGCATCTTCTGGAGCCCGAACCCAACCTTTCCCTGAGGGCCCATCAAAGCTCTGCCCAAGCGCCTTCGCCGCCACCAGCCGATTCAGCCCGGTCACCTCATACGCGATGTCGTATCCCGAGCGAGCCTTCCCACCTGGCAGGTTCGCCAGCATCTCGTGCGTTGAAGCGCTGAGGTCTTTAGCAAAAAGGCCGCCCGTCAAGCGGATGCGGCCAATCAATTCTTCTGTCGACTTGTCGATCGCGGCGTCGGCCATGGTGGCAGAAGCTTACAACAACGGAGCGGTTACTTCAGGGTCAGTGAGCTCTTGCCATTGGCCTTACCGTTGTTTGCAGCCGGAACGTCCATATTCTTGAACTCGGATTCCACCTTCTGAACAACGCCATCCTCTCGAACGAGAATGGTTTGCTTGGCAGACAGGGAATCTTCCTTCTTGCCCTTAAGCTCCGCTTTGAATCGGTGAACGGTCTTTCCATTCAGCGTTTCCTTGCCCACGTACTCACCCTCGTAAGTGAACTCGGGCATCTGATCCTTCACTTCCTTTACGTCCACCTTGTACTTCATGCCTGCGGTCAGCTCCTTCTCGGTAGGCGGAATGAAACGCGTGACCAGGAAGAACTGAACGGGGTCGCTCCCATCGATACCGCCGGTCACCTTGGTCGGCTGCCATGTTGAGGTGAGCTCGAAGGTGCTGTCCGATACATCGACCGGAATCTCACTGCCTCCGACCTCTATTTTGAGGTCGGACCACTTGCCGCCGACCTCAGTCATCTTGTCGTCAGCTTTCTTCGTGCTGAGTTCGAGATTAGCAACGATCTGCGCCTCTTGCCCCCCGATGTCGAGCGTCGCCAGGACTGCGTAGGTGTTCTTGTCGCCGACTTTCGGCTTGAAATCGATTGTGCCCTGACCGGCGAAGCCGAGTCCGAGGATGGTGAGTAGTGCAAGCGTCTTCATGGAGTTACCCTCACATTATCGGAGATTTGGCTGATTAGGTTGCAAGGTCCCAGGAAAGTCGTGCCAAGCTGACTTGCCGTGCAATACAAAGCCTACATCTTCGACCTCGACGGAACCCTCTTTCGAGGCGAAGAAGTTATTCCCGAGGCGGTCGCTACGGTCGCGGAGCTGCATCGGCGGGGAGCCATCATTCGCTACCTAACCAACAACTCCTCGAGAACCCGCGAGTTCTTTGTCGAGAAGCTGCGAAACATGGGCTATCCCGCCGAAAGCGACGAGGTTTACACCTCCTCCCTCGGGACGGCGAAGTACCTGCAGCACGAGAATGTGCGCCGGGTTTTCGTACTCGCCGAGCAAGGTCTCAATGACACGCTTGAAGAGCACGGCATCACTATTTGCGAAACCGACGTCGAGGCCGTGGTCGTGGGCCTCTGCCGGGACTTCACCTACGATCTCATGAACCAGGCCATGCAGCTCATTCGCGGCGGTGCCCGCTTCGTGGCGACCAATCCCGACACGACCTATCCGGTCGAGAACCACAAACTGATCCCCGGCTCTGGAAGCATCGTGGCCGCCGTTCAGGCGTGCAGTGAGACGGCGCCATTCGTGGTAGGCAAGCCCAATCCCTTCTTGGTGGAGTTGGTGCTGGAAGAAGCCGGCTTAAGAGCCGAGGAAGCCCTCGTAGTGGGTGATCGGGACGACACCGACATCGAAAGCGGCCGTCGAGCCGGCTGCCCCACATTCCTGGTGCTCACCGGCGTCACAAAGGAGCCTCCAGCGGGCCAGTGGCATGCGCACACGATGCACGAGCTACTGGGCTAGCTCTGCCTCAAGTCGCTTGATCTCAGCCTTGATCGCCTTCTTCTCGCCCCGCTCCGCAAACTCCAGCATCTCCCGTTGGCCCTCGAGCTCGTAGCGCAAGCGACCCTCCCGAGACCCATAGGCGGGCACATCCAGCTCATCCTCCTGAGCCGCATATTGTGCCGCCTTCGCCGGGTCAACGCTCAGAAAGGTGTTCCTGAGTAACCTAAAACTAAAGGCTTCATCGCGGGGAGAATCGTATTTGCGGCAAAGCTCCAAGGCGTGCAGGAGGGAGGCCTCATGGTCTTCGGGAGGCTTATCTTCAAAGTCGATGGAGCATGCCATGTGCAACGCTCGGGCGGCTAACTTGAACTCGCCATCCGCTTCGAACAGGTCAGCCGCACGGTGTAGCAAGTCCCATCTACCCTTGTCAGTGGCCAGTGAAAGCGATTGCAAACACAACCCAACGCCGGACTTGCATCCGCACTGTTCAAATCGCGATTGCGCGTCCTGCAAGGTAAACCCATGCCCTTGTCCCCGAAATGAATTGGCCAAGGTATAGATGGCCCAACCCTCGCCTTCCAAATCACCAATAGACCGCGAGATATCGAGCGCTTCGAGAAGGAGAGTGGTTGGCTGCGTGCCCGTTATAAAAGGTACAGCCGCAACCCGGAGGGCCGCGGCCAAGGCCTTCCGGTCATCCGTCTGGCGCAGCACCTCAACGGCTCGCTGCCCGTAGGTAGCGGACATGACGAAGCCGTTCTGATCGTCCCCCACACCGATCTGCTTCGCAAGCCTCGCAAGTCGAGTCAACGTGAGCCCGAGTTCACGCCGTTGCCCCGCCGCCTCGTATTCAGCCACGAGCGCAAGAAGCTTCTCCCGACCCTCCGGAGTGTCCTTCACCTGCCAAGGCTCCATCAAAGGCTCCTGACAAGTTCAGCCGTCAGCGTCGCCAGCCGATCCATCGCATCCACATGCATGATCTCGAACCCGTGGCTGTTCTCCATGGCTAGGCCCAGGGTTATCGGTCGCGCACAAAAGCCTCGACTGGCCGCACAAGAAGCGTCGCTGCCCCCGCGTGATAGTGCCTGGAATTGCAGATCCATCCCCAGCCGCTTGCCCGCATCGGCGACGAGATCGATGTCCGCAGCTTGCATCGCCGAATAACTGTCATTGACCCAAACCGTAGGATTCGCCGAGATCTCAATCGGAGCGTCCGGTACAGCTGGTCCGAGCTCCAGTGCGATACAAATCTCCGGCGGCTCTTGAAGCATCAGCCAGAGAGCGCCTAGTCCGCCTACTTCCTCCGCTGCCGTCGCCGCAAAGATCACCTCGCCCTCAAATCCCTTCAACTGCTCAAGCGCCAAGAGCCAGGAAACCACATCGGCCCGGTCATCGAGGAAGTACCCACCAACTAGCTCTCCCATCCGAACGAGCTCCCGTCGAGAAGGGTGAACGACGACTCGGGTGCCTGGCCGCACACCGCGCATCGCCAATTCCTCCGCCGACAAACCGGTGATCACTCGTGTCATGCTCCAGTCGATCGAAGCTCCATCCGCGCGGCGCACGTTTGATGAAGGGTCTTCCGTGTGGATCGAGCCGAAGGACAGAACCCCGGTGACGGCTCCCCCCGAAGCCATCACAAGCACAGGCCCCTCGCCAAGCTTCCAGGGAAACATTCCCCCGAGTGCACCCACGACCAAGTGCCCGTCCGGCTCCACCTGGCGGACGATCATCGCGATCTCGTCCATATGCGCGGTCACCAAAATGCGCGGCTTCCCAGAGCCCAGCCGCACCACGAGATTCCCTCGAACATCCGACTGGTGCGCATAACCCAGGCGAGAGACATGTCCCGCCACCGCTTCCCGAACAAGCCCCTCCTGCCCCGGGGGGCCAGGAATCGAAACGAGTTCTTGCAACAGTGCGAGGGGATCCACGCCTGGGAAATTACCTATCTTCAAGGATTTTTTTCGAAAGTGGTTGACGAATCGGCTGTTTGACGGCTTATATGTAGAACCAACTTTCTACAGCCTCCACCTACCTCCCAACAAGATGTAGTATGAGCCCCCCTTCATACATTCACACATTCATACATCGGCCTTCTAAAATACAGCCGTGCCCATCCCCATCTGGTACACGTTCGGCAACCACATGCATTGGGTCGACATGCAGTGGCTCTGGGGCTATCACGTCCTCCCCGGCTCCATCCGCGACATGCTGGACTTCTGCCGCGAAACCGGTGCGAAGGGAAATGTGAACTTCGACGGGATCGGCTACGAGAAACTGGCCAGCGAGAACCCGGAAGCCCTTTGGGAACTCCGCGAAGCTGTCCAAGCCGGCACGATAGAGGTAGTCGGTGCCAGCTACGGCCAACCCTACGGCCTCTTCCACGGCGGCGAACCGAATATCCGACAAAGGATCTACGGCACCCGAGCCGTCATGCGCTTGCTCGGAGTGAGACCGAAAGCCTTCTGGGAAGAAGAATTCGACTTCTTCCCCCAACTCCCGCAGATGCTTCGCGGCGTCGGTTTCGAGTATGCGTCCCTCTTTTTTCAATGGACCTGGCACACGCCCGAGATTCCCAAGGAAGAAGCCCCCGTGATTTGGTGGGAAGGTATCGACGGATCGAAACTGTTGACTGCAACGAGGAACCGACTGAACCTCCACCAATGGCCCGAGGACATCGACATCCTGATGAACCAGCTCGCCGAAAGCCCACCCGAAGGCGAGCAGATCATCCAGCAATGGCTAGAGCTCATGCCCTCCCCCGACTGGATGTGCCGAAGCGAAGTGCTCTTGCCTAAAACTAAGGAGCTCCTAAGCGACCGAAGATTTGATTTCAAATTCGGGACCCTAAGCGACTGCATCCGTGGCACGTCCTTCGAGGACGTGGTCTCCTCGGGCTTCCAGCCCGAGTCCCCCGTTTGTGCAAGCAAGCCTTCCCCCGAAGAGCCCGAAATCAGAAAGGGTGCATACCTTCCCCACCTCACCAAGCAAGGAGGCACCTACGCCATCTCATTCCGATTGGCCGATGCATTGCCGCAGTCGATCCAGAAGGAGATCGCGCTTGAGCGGGAGCGTCTCCAAGACCTGAATGAGCGAGGACTCATTCGAACCGAGGCAACGAAGCAGGAATACCGTCGGCTCTTTGCCGAGAAGATTGAAGACGCATTAGCCGCCGGACATGGAAGGTGCGTTTTGGCCCATCCAAGCGCAGCGCAGATCGTCAGGGATGCTCTGTACTGTTTCCATGGAGAACGGTACAGACTCCACGCGTGGTGCATCATGCCCAACCACGTTCATGCCGTAGTCGAGCCTCTGGGCGGCGTCCCGCTGAAGGAAATCCTTCACTCATGGAAGTCTTACACGGCTAACAAGGTGAACGCTCTTGTTGGCAGCAAGGGCGCATTTTGGCAAGTCGAATCCTATGACCACCTGGTTCGAGGGAGAGCCGACTATGAAAATCAGATTCAGTATGTTCTCGAGAATCCCGTGAAAGCGGGTTTGAGGGACTGGGTCTGGGTCGGGCGAGTCGAAGGGGTTGACTGGCGGGCGCCGGAGGTTGATGGTGACCGAGAGGCGGCAGTACTCGGGCTGGAAGCCCGAGGAGACCACGGCCAGGATGGCCGTGCCACGCCGGTTCGCTGCTATTCAATGGATGAGGTCTGGCATGGGATGTCGCTTGGCAAGAACGGCGACTTCATGCGGAAGGAAAGTGCCAGGTGCGAGGGCATGCTGCTGGACGCGGAAGTTCTTGCCGCAATAGCGGGAGTCTTTGGCAGGCCATACGCTCAATGGGATGTCTATCCCACCTGGGAACTCGAGGAGGCTTGGCGCGAGCTGCTGCAAGCTCAGCACCACGACAATGACGAGTGTGAGGGGCTCTGCGGTCACGTGGGAAAGACGAGCTATGAGCGAAGCCATGCTCTTAGCTACCATGTGGTCCAGGAAGTTGGAAAGCGACTACAGTCGTCGCTCTCAACTGACATCATGATCAACTCGCTGGGCTGGGAAAGGGTGGATCAATTCGGCGATGTACTGCCGGCCTTTGGATTCGGCCAATGCCGGCTGGGCGGCGGTGTCTGGTTCAAAGTGGGCGAGGAGACGGCGAGCGCGGTCAGGGGCCTCAATCGCTTCGAGTTAGACCTAAGCACGTCGAAGTTGAGAATTGAAAGCTCCTACCTGACTTCACCAAACGGCATATACGGCGAGGTGGAGTACGTCCAGGGCGGAACCAGGCACTCTTTTGAACACGTGCCGGCCCAACTGAGTGAAGCCGACAATGGCGAGGTGCCTCTATCAAAGAAGGACAGCCTAAGCAATGAGCTTTGTGTCCTTTATGACGTCAGCCACGAGCATGAAGGGGTGGATTTAGAATTTGTTTTAGCCCTTTGGACAAAGCCTGATCCAGGCATGAATGCGTCCGCACAAGCGAGGTTTGGCTTCCCCTGTGAGAACCCGCTGATCTTCGCGGACACGCCTTATGCAGTTTCAGAAGTTCAAGCTCGCAACTCTAATCAAAAGAAGTATCCCACTGGCGACTGGATGACCTCCCCCCAATGGTTCGAGACGGTTGAGGATTCATTCACATCGTTCAGCTTCGTCGATCTCGTCCATCCGATTACGGGCGATGGGCTGCTCATTCTGCACGATGGGCACCAGCAATGGTTCAGGCGCGACGGAGAGGTTCGATGCATTCTTAATATGGTCGATCCCTGGGATGGAGACTATTTCGATGAGACCTCCAGGTCCAAGTTCCGCCTGTTGCCCCACGGGCGTTTGCGAAACAGCCAGCGCTACAAGCTAGCGCAAGAGTTTCGTCGGTATGCAATCTCTCCCGAAGGAAACGAATTCAATCGGGCCCAGGAGCCCCACTCCTACAGCTTTGCAAGCTGCAAGCAGGATAACGTCGTGATGACGGCACTCTATCGAGAAACTCGCGAGTCATCGCCGAACTTGGTCCACTACAGTGCTAGCGCGTTCGAGGCCGATTACCCGTATGTGATACGCCTTGTCGAGTTTGATGGCATCGCAGGCGACGCAGAGATCAGGATTGCTGCGACCGTCGCGGCAGCCTGTAAGACGAACCTGCTTGGTGAAGATGGGCTTCCACTTGCCCTGCTTCGAGAAGGTCCAGAGACGTCTCTCACAGTGCCGATGCGCCCGTACGAAATCGCCACCATCTACCTTGACATCGTAGAAGGCAGGAAACAAACTCGCGACCTGGATGCCGCTCGCAACGTCTGGGCTACGGTGCACCGTGTGGAGGACGAATGAGCGAAGTGACTGAGGACGCGTTTGATTTCGGGCGCACAAGGCTTGAAACGCTCACCGACGGCATCTTCGCCATCGCAATGACCGTCCTCGTCCTCACGCTCAAGCCGCCCGACCTGCCGGACTCAGCCACAAATCAGCAAGTCATGGACACCCTGGCGAAGATGGTGCCCAACTTCATCGCATTCGTGGCCAGCTTCTTCACCCTCGGCATGTTCTGGGCGACCCATCACGCGGCGTTCCGCTACCTCACGCGTACCGACCGGGTTATCGTCTGGCTCAACATGAGCTTTCTGCTCATGGTTTCTATCGTGCCCTTCACTACGGGTCTCTATGCCGGCGATGTGGACAACACGATCGTCAACACGGTCTTCGGCGCGAACCTCATTCTGATGGGGCTTTTGAACTACGCGATGTGGGCACATGCGCGCGCGAGAGGATACGTCTACAAAGAAATTTCAGAGGAGGCGCGGCACTTCTCCACGCGCCGCATCCTCACTGCTCCCGCCATCGCGGCCATCGCAATGGTGGCTTCTATGATCCAGCCTCGGTTTGCTGAGGTCATTTATTTCTCGATGGTCCCGCTCTTTATGGTCACGGTGAAGCCGTTTGCGCTTCCGTGGGCCAAAAAAGGCGGAAACATTTCGAAATAATCGTCGTCAACCTATCAACGATCCATAAATAGTTGCCAAAATTGCTATGGATCGCGCAATAATAGATAGCACGGACGCGGAACAAAGAAAACAGAACCAGACCAGACCCGCATCTTGGGAGAGCGTGCGGATCTGGAGACCACTCAGAGCCAGGAAGGCAAAGAGCGGTCACCGTAGCTATCCCGAAGGAAAGAGCAGTGGAGAGCAAAATGCAGAAAGTACAGTCGGAAGACAGCATCCTGATCGAACGATTTCAGCGCGGCGACAAGGGCGCATTCGATGCCCTAGTCCAGAAGCACCAGGCCCGAGCCTACCAATACGCGTTTCGTCTCACACGAAACCCCGATGACGCAGCAGACGTGGTTGCCGACGCGTTTGTTCGAGTCTATCGAGCCCTGCAGACATTCAAAGGTGACAGCGCCTTCACAACCTGGCTGTATCGCATCGAGACGAACTGCTTCCTCGACATGCGAAAGAAGAAGAATTCCCGCCCAACGACCAGCCTTGACAGCGCCCTGAACCTCGGAGACGGCGAAGTCGAGCTGCAGGTCGAAGATCATGGCCCCACGGCTCAGGACGAAGCCGAGCGATCACAGCGCATGAGCGCCGTCGAAGAGGCCGTGCAGAAGCTTCCTGAATATCAGAAAGCGATGATCATCATGTACCACGCGGAATCGATGTCCTACGAGGAGATCGCCGAGTCGCTCAACCTGCCAATCGGCACCGTCAAGAGCCGGCTCAACCGAGCCCGCCTCAGCCTCCGCCAGCTTCTCGAGCCTCAGCACGAGATGTTTGCGATGGCCGCCTAAGAATTACAACCGACAATCAGAACTCTGAGCAAGGATGCGAGGAGCGGAATAGCAAAGGAAAGCACTGAGCCAGTCAAGGACGCCTGCGCTCAATTTGGAGAACAACTGAATAGAGAGCAAAACTGAATAGCGTTACAAAACTGAATATTGGTTGCCAAAACTGAATAGCGTTGATCCGAAGCCCCGATTCTGCCCAGCATGGACTGCGAAGTGGAATCGGGGCTTTCGGGTGTTTAGGGGTCGAGGAGTCTAGGAGTCTAGGAGTCTAGGAGTCGAGGGGAACCAGCTTGCCGTGCCATCCCTTGTTGTCCCATTCATAAGCACCCGCGAAATGGTTATGCGATCCGCCCTGACAAACGGCGGTCCGTCCCACCATAAAGGGCCCCTCCAGCACGGTATGCGAGTGCCCACCGAGGATGGCGTCGAACAAAGAACACTCCTCAGCTAGGCGCAAATCCTGCTTGTGCCCCATATGTGTCAATGCGATGAGCACGTCCACACGCGGTCGTAGCTCCGCAGCCAATTCGCGAGCGACCTGAATCGGCTGATCCCACAAATAAGCACTCGCCGCCTGGGTCCGCATCTTCTCGGTCACCATCGGCACCATCACCCCCACCACGCCGATCCGAACGCCGGCGCACTCGATCTCCAGAGTCCGGGGCAAGGGATAGCTCCCATCTTTGCGCCTCAAATTCGCGCACAACACCGGATGCGCCGACCCCTCGATCTTCCGCTCGAAGGCCCCGGCGATCACATGGGTCTCCCGGTTGCCCAGGACCGAAGCCGTGCATCTAAGCTCGTCCAGCATGGACCACACCGGCTCCCGCTTCAGTGGAACGCCCAAATTGCCCGTCTTAATGCAGTCCCCGCTATCAAAATAGACGTCCGCTTCCGACCGCAAAGGCAGCAGCCGCGACATCACCGCGGAACTTAATGTGCCGTGCATATCGTTTGTGTGAAGAATCCGCAGCGCCACGGCGTCTGAAGGTTACCGCCGGTACACTTCCCGTAACGGCTCAGCCAACCTAAACGTAGAGTCAATTGCAGCTATGAACAAAATCGCACTCGTTTCCATTCTCTCAGTCGCCGTCGTCGGCATCGGCGTCGCTCAGACCAAGAAGCCTGCCAAGCCGCAGACCATGATCACTTGCGCGGTGATGCCCAAGGATCCGGTGACCATCGCCGATGCCACCAAGAACAAGATGTATTCGGATTACAAGGGTCGCCGCTACTACTTCTGCTGCGCCGGCTGCCCGGAGGCATTCAAGAAGAATCCGGCCAAGTACGCCAAGAACGCCAGCCTGCCCGTCCCCAAGCCGGCTCCGAAAAAGAAGTAAACCTTCTCTGACCTTAGCTCCGAGCCCCAGCCCACCAGCCGGGGCTTAGCTATTTGAGACCCATCCGCCTCGGCACCGCTCCGTCCTAGATGCATGGTGCGATCAGCGCTGTCGGGAGTCGGTCTAGCGATCCTTTTTCTGGCATGGCTTCTGTTGCTCGGGTGGCATCGTTCGCCATCCTCGATCCCCTTGTCGGCGGTTATCGGTGTGCTGGGGGCCGCAGTGGTCGCCTACGCTCTCTGGCCGCAAGAAGGCCACTGGGGACGCTCACTGGTCTTCCTGGGCTTGCTGCTTATCGCCTTAGCCCTGCTCATCCTGCGTTCAAGCTCGATGGTGAATAACGCAAGTGGTCAGGACGCCGTCACTCTTGCGACCACCTTCGCTGCCCTGATAGCGGGAGCCGTGGCGATCGGGTGCCTGCTAGTTGGCGGGACTGCCTGGCTTCTGGGAAAGTAACTTGAACCGCCGCCCCACCAACACGATCGCGGGAGCCAAAAAGATCGCGGGCAGGTAGTTGGCCGTGTGCAGATCCTTGATTTCCAGAAGCCCAAGCCCCGTACCAAGCAAAATTGCTCCGCCCGTCGCGCTCAACTCGGCCAGCGCTTCCGCATCGTCCGACACCGGCTGCAGGTACCGGGCAGCTAGCGTCAGCGCCCCCTGAAACACCAGGATCAAAGCCGCCGTCAGCAAAACGCCCGCCCCCAGCGCAGCCCCCAAAAAGATCGCCGCGATCCCATCCATCGTCGACTTCAGCGACAGCAGCTCGACCTTCTTCTCCAAAGCGTCCTGCATGCACCCCAACAGCGTCATCGGCCCCACGCAAAAGAGCACGAACGACGTTATCACACCTTGCGCAAACGAGCCTGACTCCCCCTGCCCCAACCTGTGCTTCGACCACTCCGCCAAAGACTCGATTCCCGAGTGCAGCCCCAGCGCCATCCCGATCACTCCACCCGCTGCGATCGCCACTGCTGCGATGAGAGGATTTCGAGCCTGCAAGAACATCTTGATCCCGATGCCGCACGTCACTAGCCCAAGACCATGCAGAGCTACCTCTTTGTAAGAGTCCGGAATCGCTTGCCCCACCGCCAGCCCAAGCGCGGCACCCACCGCGACGGTCGCGGTATTCAGAATCGTGCCGCGCATCAGTCGCTAGTGGACACAGGTCTGATCGCCGTAAAGCTGCCACGGCGAGTTGTCGCGATGCAAGAACAACCGCCCAGACTCCGTCAACGTCCGGGTATCTGCGCCCTCCGTAACCGTCAAGGTGAACCCACCGTCGAACTCAGCCGAATTCCGCAGTTCGTTCACCCGCTTGTTCGTGGGCGCAACGAACGTAAAGTCGATCGTCCCTCCGCTTCCCAGCACGCTCATGATTCGGTTGAGCAGCCCTTCCTTCGTCTCGCAATCTTCGAAATAGTCGTCCGAGATTTGATTGGCGATGAAGTCCCGGTCGCGCGTCTCGATCGCTGCCTCCAGCGCAGCCATGTATTGCTCAGGAACCATCGACGTAGTGGAAGCGCCGTTATTGTTCTTGTCCCCGCCGCCGCCGCATCCAACCAGCCCCAACACAATGCACGCCAAGAGTGCAGTAATTGCCGTTCGCATAGGCATTCCAGTATATCGGGGAAGGTGGGCCTTGCCTCATGCGTCAAACTAGCACTATGATCACAACGATGCTGTTCGCGACGTTAGCTGCCGGAGGTGCTCAGGCCCCTATCAAGGCGGGAACCGTCGCGCCCGCGTTCACGTCCACTGGCAGTGACGGAAAGCAGCACGAGCTGAAAGATTACACCGCCAAAGGCGACCTCTTCCTCTACTTCATCAGCGATACCTGCCCCGTAAACGCAGAAGCCGAGAAGTTTTACAACCGGCTAAGCAAGGCTTACGAGGGCAAGGCCACGATCTTGGGCGTCATCAATACAACGGACAAGGGATACAAGGCTTGGCAGGCGAAATTCAAGGCCCCCTTCGTCGTCGTCTTTGATCCCGATCTCAGGATCATTCGCAGCTACAAAGCCAACGCTTCTCCGTGGATGGTTCAAGTGGGCAAGAATGGCAAGGTGGCAAAGGCTTGGCCCGGCTATTCCGCACCCGCCCTTAAAGAGATCAACGCCGCCATGGCAAAAGTAGGAGAAGTGCCAGTAGCCAAGATCGACTTCACCGGTGCTCCCGCCGACATGGCATTTGGCTGAGCCTTCTAAATGGAAAAGCCGCCCGTGAGGCGGCTCTCAAAAAGTTAAAGTGGCCCGGTAGCGGGCCACTTCTCTTTACTTAAAGGAGACGGGATTCTCGAACGTTTGGCTAACGCCCTTCGAATAGCGCGAGAACTTGATCGTCTTCGTATCGCCCATCTTCACGGTATCCATCTGCTTGATCAGCTCGTCAGACGTGCCGATCTTCTTGCCCGCGAACTCAGTGATCACGTCGCCTGCGGTCAGACCAGCCTTTGCCGCGGCCGAACCCGGCTGAACGTCCGATACGTAAGCTCCCTCCACCGAGGACGGGATGAAGCGATCCTTGCGGAGTTGCTCCGTCACGTTGCCGACACTGATTCCGAGCTGAGGCTTGCCCGCCCGAGGCTCGTCGCCCGTCGATTCGTCCTCGAACTGCTTGCGGAACTCCTTAAAGAGATCCTCCTGCCCTGGATCGAAGCCCTTCGGGAATCGCTTCAGGAACTCGTCTCGATCCATGCCAGGCATTTGCTGGAGGTTCGGCGCCGCCTGCACCTTCGGAGCCTTGTACTCTTCGAGCGTCACGTCGAGCGTGAGCGTCTTTCCGTTGCGGCGAACTTCCACGGGCACCTTCGTGCCGGGAGCGTAGATCAGCATGGCGTTGCGAAGATCGAGCTCTGAGTTGATCGGGGTCGATCCGATCTTCGTCACGATATCGTTCTCGAGAATGCCGGCCTTCTTGGCAGGGCTGGCGCTCTGCTCAGACGGTGGGAAGCCCTTGACCCGGGCGCCACCCGTGATGCCCATGTCCTTCTTCTCGTACTCCTTCAGGTTCTCCGGATACACGCCGATCACGGATCGAACGATCTTGCCCTTCTCGATCAGCATGTCGCCGATAAACTTCGCTTGGTTGCTCGGAATGGCAAAGCCAATTCCCGCACTGACTCCCGTCGGGCTGTAGATCGCGGTGTTCACACCGATGACCTGTCCGTCGACGTTCAGCAAGGGACCGCCCGAGTTGCCCATGTTGATGGACGCATCCGTCTGGATCATGTCCGCGTATCGGCGGCCCTGCTGGACCATCGACATGTCGGGGATATCGTTGACGCGGCCCAAAGCCGAGATGTGGCCGAACGTGACGCTGTTCTCCAGTCCGAACGGGGCGCCAACCGCCATGCACATCTGACCTGCCTTCAGCTTCGAGCTGTCGCCAAATGCCAGCGCGGGCAAATCTTTCGCGTCGATCTTGACGATCGCGAGGTCGCTATCTTGTGCACGGATAACCGTGCCGTCGTATTCGCGCCCTTCCTTCGTGATCACCTTAACCTTGTTAGCATCGCCCACGACGTGGTCGTTGGTCATGATGTATCCGTCAGAGCGGATGATGAACCCCGATCCTTCGCCCTGCCGGATGGCTTGTCGGGCTCCATCGGGCCCAGCGGCGCGGTCCGTAGTTGCGCGGATGTCAACAACGCTCGGCGCGACAAACTCGGCAAGGTTCGCGAACGACGCGTCTAGGTTGTGAAGCTCGGTCAAGCTCTCGGTGGTCGTTCCGGCGATATTCCGAACGCTGACCTCGGGTGCCTGAGCGAATGCTTTCGGAATGGCGATGCCGGAACCGATCCCGGCCATCGTGATGGCGCCGAGACCGAATCCGGCTGCTAATGTGATGATTACGCCCTTGGGCGTTTTAACCTTTTGGCTCATATGTGTCTTCTCTTCAAAGGACTTGCCTAATGGACGAAGACTCTATCGCCACGGTTACGGATTGGGCGGAAGAGTCCTCGTCACCTGCACGGAATCGAAATCATGCGATCCGTTTAGGCTATCTATTCCAGAAAACGCCCAAACAGAGGTGATCAGTTCCAGGGAAGCCTGAAGACTTGCATCCAGCGGGACCAACATCCCAAACAACCGCTGTGCGCGAACCGCAGGATCGATCGAAGCCTCCGCGATGAACGCTTT
>JBGGMI010000159.1:0-17445 GCA_041288075.1 Fimbriimonas sp. | reverse complement strand
TTTCCTTATACCAGTCGTAAGTCACAAGAATCTATTCCGATTTGTATCGGGAAACGGGCGCGCATAACTATTGCTGAGTTCAAAACACTACTCCCCACTACACTTAAGCGGCAATTTAGGAAAAGCATCTCACGGAAGTGGATCGGCTTCTTCCCTGCGGTTTATAAGTTTCATTGCGTCGAATGTGCTCCATTTATCATGTCTCCTTGATGGTTCCGCCAACCTCACATCGAGAACCTCTGATGGCAGAATGGGGCCTTCGATTATGAATGCCGAACAAAAGCGCGTTGCATATCGACCTCTAAAAGGCAAATTATTTGCATAGTGGCTGGCCACCACCTCAGGATCTGTAACCGCGAGGTCAGACAATGCGTAGCGGTAATCCAAGGATGATGAATCCGCAGCCTTCTGCCAATACTTCAGCACTGCTCGTCCATATATTCTTTCCAGAAAGGCAGTTAGTTTGTCAGAGTTGCGATTGTTTTCTTGGTCCCACTGTCCGAAGGCTGTGTAGAGGAAATCGCGACCGTCCACAATTACGCGGTGGGGATCAACCTGAATCTCAGCCACTACGGGCAGATGACTGAGCTTGGGCTTGTCGGGCCAAGCATAAAGGGCACTACCTGCTTCATCACCGCATGCGCAAATGCCCGCCATATCTGAAGAGTCTGTGATTCTCGCTCTAGCCAATTGCGGGTCGGCAAGTAGCTTATCGCGTTCTTGAGGTAAGCGAACAAACTGGGACTGGCCCCAGGGGCCGTTAAGGGGTTGCCCCGCTGTACGGAGAACGGCGCACGTAGCATCATATTCCGCCACCGCAATATGTAGCCCTCGGAAGAGACGCATCATCGGCCGATGCACAAATTTTAGCTTAACCTAATTCTGGCGTGGCCCAAGTGTGGTTGCGCTCTATCGGCCGAAGCGGCGGCGAAATTGATGGCGGTCCCAATGTCGCCGCTGACGCGTATCTTCCGGGATGTCGCTGACGCTCCACACGAGTCATCCGCTAGATCGGGTCGCTTCTTGTCGGTGCCTGGGAGCCGATCATGTTGATGAGGGCGGGGCCGTCGATTAGGGCTACGGGTCGGAGGACCGGAAGATCGGAGGACCGGAGGGCCGGAGGATCGGAGGGCCGGAGCCGGGGGCTCCTTCTTGCCATTTTTCCAGCGTTTGCATTGGACGGCAACGAACTCGCTTGGGAGGAGGGCTCGAGAAATCGAGGAGTCGAGGGTGGGGTGAAGGGGTGAGGGGCGGAGTACGGAGGAGATGCCTTTAGGGATGAGGGCACTACGCTTGGTCAGCCTGTAGGCTGGAGGTCTCTTATGATTTGTTCTAGCGGGATATCCAGGGCTTTGGCGTAGGCGAGCATTCGGCCGAAGGAGACGCTTAGGGGGCGTCTTTCCAGTTCGGCTACTCGCGGGCGGGCGACTCCCATTTTCTGGGCGACTTGCTCTTGGGTTAGGTTGGCTTGTTTGCGGATGGCGCTGAGGGCCGTTCGCGCTTCGACCTCTTTCCATTTGGCCGCGAAGGCGGGATCTTTGAGGTTTTCTTCGACAAGCTCGTCCAGATAGTCTTTCATTTGGTTCGTTCCTTGTATTGACGCATGCGATCGGCAGCGAGGTCGATGAGGTGCTTCGGGATCTTCTGGCTCTCCTTCTTGTAAGCGAGGAGCGCGACCAGTTCTTGCGCACCATCGGTCTCGATGACGCTGAAGAAGAGGCATCTGCCTTGCCCGTCCTTTGGCTTGATCATGAGGATGCCTTTGCCGTAGCTGTTGACGACGTAGCCAATACCGGCGTCCATTCGGTACAGCTTCATTGCTTCGAAGAGGGTTATTCGGTCATCAAGGGGTAGAGCGGCGAATTCTCGGTTCGTTATCGAAGCGTCGAAGCTCGACCAGTGCCGCTTCACATATTTATTGTACGCCAAAGCGTACGCAGAGAACAGCTTTGATTCGAAAGGCCCTCTACAACCCGGATTGCCCCAAAAGATCAACAACTTTTCCGCCAATTGGTTGACAAAAACCGTTTTTGAGCGCTAATGAGTGTGCACCGACCAAACGCTCACCAATCACTAATCAAAAATATCACCCATTAACCTGCCCGCTACTCCCATCCCAACCCATAGAGGGGCTCGGTAGTAGTAGTGGTCGCAGGTTCAAAACGCCCGGCCCGCCCGGCCCGACCCATAGAGGGGCTCGGGCCCAGGACTTCGGGCCAAGAGGCTAATCCATGCCAGATCTTTCCTGAGGAGATGCCTTCAGGGATGAAGGCACTACTTCTTTGACCAATGCTTCTATCTCCTCTTCGCTCGTTCGATAGTTGGTGACGCAGGCTCTTACGACGCTGCCGTGGTGGCTTAGTTTGGCTTCACTGACCCAGGCTCTTCTTTGCTGGTGGATCCTTTGGACGCATTCTTTGGCGGTGCCGGTTGGGGGTTTGAAGGTGGTGGTGGCGAAGGGGGAGTTGGTAGTGATTTGGCAGCCTTCCTCTTTGAGGCGGGTGGCGAGGAGGTGGGACATGGCGGATTGGTGCTCGATCTGGTCTCGGTAGCCGTCTTGGCCGAGATTTGCGAGGGCCATGAAGACTTTTAGGCCGGTGAAGCGGCGGGACCATTGGATGCTGCTTAGGTAGGGGTCGGGGGTGTCGAGGGGGGCGGGCATGTAGGAGGTTTGGATGCCGAAGGCGGTCTGGACGGCTTTGGGGTGGGCGCAGAGGAACATGCCGGCGCCCATGGGGACGGAGAGCCATTTGTGGGCGTCGATGGTGATGGAGTCGGCGAGCTCGATGCCGGCGAGGTGGAGGGAGAGGGCGGGGGAAAGGAGCGCGGCGCCTCCCCAGGCGGCGTCGACGTGGAACCAGAGGTTGTTCTGGCGGCAGTATTTGGCGATGAAGGGGAGGGGGTCGATGGCTCCGGCGGAGGTAGTGCCGGCGGTGCCTACGACCATGAAGGGGGTTTTGCCCTGCTCCTTGTCTCTGGCGATTTGCTGGGCGAGGGCGGGGAGGGACATTCTTAGATCTTCGTTGACTTCCACTTCGCGGACGGCTTCGCGGCCGATGCCGCAGGCGTGGGCGATTTTGACGAAGGAGTGGTGGGCTTCGGCGGATACGTAGAGGGTCGGCTGGCCCTGCTTGCCTTTATCGGAGAAGTCTTTGAACTGGTGGGTTAGGGCTACGATGACGGCGGATTGGTTGGCTTCGGAGCCGCCGCTGGTGAACGCGCCGGTGCCGCCTTCGAGGCCGGCGAGCTTGAGGAAGAAGGCCAAGGTGTGGCGCTCGATTTCGTTGGCGGCGGGGTTGTGGCTGTAGGCGGCGAGCTGGGGATTGAAGCCGGCTACGATGGCGTCGGCGGCGACGGAGATGGGGACGACGTCGGGGTTGAAGAGGCCGAAGTAGTTTTTGTTTGTTGTGTGGACGGCGTAGTTGGTGAGGGTGTTTGCGACTTCTTCGATGAGGTCTTTGGCTTCGATCGGGTATTCGAAGGTGAAGGTTTGGAGCTTTTGCCTGAGCGGGGTCAGGTCTTGGGGGGGCATGACGGGGTTTTGGTCGACCTGGTTTCGGTAGGTTTCGATGGCTTCGGTGGCGAGCTTTAGGGGGTCGGTGAAGCTCATCATTCCCAATCTGGCGCTCCAAAGACGTACGCCTCGTGGTTCAGTGCGCCTTCAGCGAGCAACTCTAAAGCTTCTCGGAATCGTTTCTCGAAATAGAGTTCCTGCGTTCCGCTTGGCACCTCGACTCCGTCCTGGTGCATGAGCATTTCCAAGCCGCTTAGTAGTGTGTGGTCGAGAGCTGCCTCACCACGAATCCAGGACAGGGCTTCTTTCCTTCCATACCTCACGTATACGTACCCATCTTGTACATCAAGCGCTATTGTCAAGACACGCGTGTCGTTGGCGAGGATAACCCGTTCAAAGTTTCTTTCCTCCTCAACTTGAACGATCTTGAGGTTATGCTTCGCTATGATGGGTGCAAAGACCTCCAGAGCATTTGGGATTAGGTCAAATTCCGCGCTCATGCTTGCCTCATTCTCTTCTCAGACAGGAGGGTGTTGAGTCGGTCGAGGACGACGGCGAGGATGATGGCGACTCCGATGATGATCCACTCGTAGTTTTGGTCCAGGCCGAGGGTTCGGATGGATTGGCGGATCATGACGATGAGGAGGGCGCCGAGGAGGGCTCCCATGGCGGCACCTTTTCCGCCGGTGAGGGATGCGCCGCCGACGACGGCGCTGGCGATGACGAAAAGCTCATAGCCCTGGGCGTCTCCGGATGATGCGGAGCCGTAGAAGCTGCTGCCGAGGAAGGCGGCGACTCCGGCGGTGAGGCCGCTGAAGACGTAGACGCCGACGATGACTCGGCCGATGGGGACTCCCGCGTAGCGGCTGGCTTCGACGTTTCCGCCGATGGCGAAGACTCTTCGGCCCCAGACGGTTTTTATTAGTAGAGTCGCTCCAATGAGGGTCATGAGGAGCATGACGAGCATGGGGACGGGGTAGAGGTCTTGGCGGAGGCCGAGGTTGGACTTTGTGAACTGGGTGAGCTGCTCGGGGACGAGGATGCTTTGGGCTTTGGTGGTGACGAAGGCGAGGCCGCGGCAGACCCACATGGTGCCAAGGGTGATGATGAAGGGGTGGACTCCGAGGCGGGAGATGAGGGTGCCGTTGAAGAGTCCGGCGAGGGCCCCGGTGCCGATGCAGACGGCTGCTGCCAATAGTGGGGACGTGCTTCCCGTTGCTCTCATCGCGAGGGCGCTGGTTACTCCGCTGAGGGCGTAGATGGAACCTACGGAGAGGTCGATTCCTCCGGAGATGATGACGACGGTCATTCCGACGGCCATGATGGCGAAGAAGCTGGTGTCGGTGGCGACCTGGATGAGGGTGCCGGCGTTTAGGAAGTTGTTGACGGTTTGGCCGGTGAGGCGATCTTGGTGGGAGCCGGCGAAGGATGCCATGACGATGGCGAGGGCGATGATGACGAGCACGAGGCCCGCACCCTGTCTTGCCAGCACCTTCTGCATCGCTAAAAGCTTAGCTTAGTAAGCTGGGCTATGCGGTATGTGGACGCTTTTCCGGAGGAATTGGATGCGGCTTGGGAGCGGGGGGCTTGTGCTGTTTTGCCGATTGGGGCTTTGGAGTGGCATGGGTCGCATTTGCCTTTTGGGACGGATGGGTTGATTGCTTCGTGGTTTGCTTCTTCGTTGGCTTCTCGGGTTTCTGGGGTTTTGTTGCCTGCATTGTATGCGCCCATTACTACGTTGCCGCATCGGCATTCTTTGCAGGTCTCTACCGAAACGTTTCGCAGGCTCATCGATGAGATGGTGGCGGGGCTTTATGGGTCTGGTTGTCGGAGCGTGGCGGTGGTGACGGGGCATTATGCGCAGGGGCATATGGTGGAGCTTTATGAGGCGGCTCTGCGGGCGATGGATGACTTTGAGGGATTGCGGGTGTTTGTGGGGACGCCTTTGGAGGTGCTCGGGCGGGACGAGCTTTTGGATCATGCGGGGCGGTATGAGGCTTCGCAACTCCTTGTTGTTCGTCTGGATTTGGTGCGGTTGTCCTCGTTGCCATCGGAGTTGGTGGTTCGTCGGGATGCTGTGCTTGGGGAGGATCCTCGATTGGGGTCGGCTGAGGAGGGAGCCCGGCTTTTGAGTGAGGCCTTGGATGAGTGGGTGCGTTGGCTCGGGGCTTCGACGGAGGAGGTGCGGGAGGGTTATGGTGGGCGGTTCGATGCTTTGCAGGGGTATGTGGATGCCTTTTATGAGGGGAGTTGGGAGGAGGCGATTGTGAAGTGGTGGGAGGGGAAGGCGTGAGGCGTTGGGCGCTAGGCGTTGGGTCGGAGCGTGCCCATTGAGTGGAACCCAACACTATTTCCGATGTTATAATGAATGTAAGAACATGGTCGCCATCAAACTCACGCAAATCGGAAACTCGACTGGTGTGGTCCTTCCAAAGGAAACCTTGAACAGGCTTGGACTGGCCAAAGGGGACACGGTTTATCTTAGTGAGTCTGCTGAAGGGCTGGTTCTGTCGGCTTTCGACCCCAAGATGGCACGTGCGCTTGCGATCTCGGAAGAGGGGGAGAAGAAGTATCGCAACGCTCTGCGAGAACTCTCGAGGTGACCGAGCCTGAGTGGCTGGATCAGCAGGTGGTTTACGCGCTCCACTTGCGCCAGCTTGAACAGCACGGCGGAGGAACGGGTGTGCGCGATCACGGCCTTCTTGACTCCGCGCTTAATCGCCCCATTAACTTGTATGCGTATAAGGAACCCAGCATTCCGGAGCTAGGGGCGTACTACTGCCTGGGAATCGTGAAGAACCACCCTTTTGTGGATGGCAACAAGCGAACGGGTTTCATGGCGATGTATGTCTTCCTCGGCTTGAATGGCTACTCATTCGAGGCAGAGGAGGTCGACGTCGTAACTCGCGTTAGAAGGATCGCCGCGTCAGAGGACACTGACGAGTCATTCGTGGAGTGGGTGTGCAATCACTCGGTTCCGATGTCGGCTAAGTCCTAGCGACCAGTAGTTCCCGCTCCTCCGCCTAAGGTGGAGGGGAGGTTTTCGTTGCCGGCCGTGGACATTTCGGGGGCTTTGCCGGATGGGGGTTCGTTGGCAGGCCGCTTGGGAACGTCTTTCCTTTCGGCGCCGTCCCATCTTGTCGGCGGGTCGTTCGTGAAGACTTGGGCGGGCTGTTCTTCCTTTGCTTCAGGCGTGGAGCAGCCGACTAGAATCAGCAGGATTAGGACGGGGGTGTATCTCCACACCTTTATAGAGGCAAGTTCTGTGGCGACGGAGTTCCCGGCACGCATTTATCCCGACCGGGACGGTCGGGAAGACCGGGACCGGGACGGTCCCATGTTTGTGGTCTGGTAGTTCTAGGCCCTGATTTATCCCGCCCGGGACGGTCGGGAAGACCGGGACCGGGACGGTCCCGCCACGTTTATGCGTGTTGGCGGACTTGGTTGGCGTCTTCAGCGGGGACGCGGAGGGCGAGGCCTAGGACTTCGCGGTAGACCCAGTCGGTGCTGCGCTCCATGGCGGTGGCGCTGAAGACTTCGTTGGCGCGCTTTTTGGCGGCCGTGGCCAGCTCGTTTCTCAAGGAGGCGTCAGAGAGCAGTCTGGCGGTTGCGGCCGACAGCGAGGCGGGGGAGCGGGGCTCGACCATTAGGCCGCAGTCGGTGCTCAGGACTTCAGGGATGCCGCCGACGTTGGTGGAGATGATCGGGAGTCCGGCGGCCATCGCTTCGGCGAGCGCGATTCCCATCGCTTCCTTGTGAGATGGGAAGAGGAAGAGGTCCATGGCGGACAAGTAGAGGCTGACGTCGGCCTTGTAACCGGCGAAAACCACCTTGTCCGCGATCTTCAATTCGCTCGCCAAGGACTTGCAGCTCTCAAGGGCGTCACCGTCTCCGACCACCAGGTAGAGCAGGTTGGGAAACGTTTCGCAGAGGCTGGCGAAGGCACGTAGCGCATCGTCGATTCCCTTTAGGGCGGTGACTCTGGCGACGGTGCCGATTACGGTTTTGTCGAGCGGAAGCTCGATCATTCGGCGCGCAGTCTCTTTCGGAGTGGCGGGCTGTGGTTCGAAGCCGTTGTAGACGACGGAAATCTTCGATTCAGGGACGCCCTGATTCACGAGGTGGATCTTTACCTGCTCGGAAACTCCGATTAAATGCTGCGCTGCGCTGAAGGAGAGCTTTCCGCTGAGGCCATGCACGGTGGCGATCGACGGGATCTTGGCCAAGCGAGCGGCGATGCACCCGTTCACGCTGGACGTCGACAGGTGGGTGTGCACGAGGTCGAACTGGCCCTGTTTGATGATCTGCTTCATCTTCGAGATCGCGACGGGGTCGATCTTGGCTCTTACGCGGACCTCGTGGACCTTGAAGCCATCTCTGCGAACCTGCTCACCGAAGCGTTTGCCGGCGAAGGTGACGAACTCGACGTGTTTGCCAGCAGCTCGCTGCGCCTTCGCCAGGGTCATCAAGCCGTGAGCCGCGCCGTAGACCATTTGGCTGGCGCTGCAGATTTGAAGGATGCGGAAGTTATCTCGCAACTCTCGCTCCTCGGATCAGCTTGTATAGGAAGACGGGCATGAGCGTATCGCTTCGGACGTTTATCCTCCGTAAAGCGGTGCGATCGGTGTTGCTGTGGTTGAGGCCTTTCTCGGTCGAGCATGCGAGCCGGTAGCCGGCCTTGCGCACCATCGCTTGCACTTCGGGGGTTTTACGTCCGTAAGGGTAGCAGAATGAACCTACCTCGGTGCCAAGGACCTTCTCTAAAACGGCCTTGGATTCCGCAATCTGACGCCATGCTTCGGCGGTATCGACCGCTGTCAGGTCAGCATGGTCGAGGGTGTGGGATCCGATTTCGGTGCCATTGTCAGCGGCCATTTCGATCTCTTGAAGGCCCATCAATGGTTCTTTGACGTCGCCACGGCCCTGATCCCACTCGTTTGACTTGCCAATCAGGTTCGCGACGAGAAAAACGGTGGACGCAAAGCTATGACTGATGAGTGCTGGCAGGGCGTTGTCGGAGAAGTTTTTGTAGCCGTCGTCGAAGGTGACAACCACCGCTTTGGACGGTAGGGTTTTGTCGCTGTCATAGAGGTCTCGGAGAGGCACGGCTTGGTAGCCAAGACGCGCGAGTACGCCCATCTGGCGTGCGAACATTTTGGGGTGGACGTAGTGGCCCTTGACCACCGATTGCGGGTTCAGCGGCGCGATCCGGTGATACATCAGGATCGGAACTCGCATGGCTATGGCTGCGGCTTGTTGTCGGTGCGAAACGTTTCTCCGAGCTCTTGCTCGCGGTTGAGGAACCTTCGGAAGAACAGAAACATGATCGTGCAGAAGATCACGACGATTGCGGAGACTCCGAGGATAAGAACGAGGAGCTCCATCGGAGACATCACGTGGGCCTGCATCGAACTGAGTTTACTGGTTCGGCACGCCAGAGTATGCTTTTAAGCCACAAGCCATGCCACTCAACCTCGATGATCGTGCCGTTGTTACCGAACTGGATCCCAAAGAGATGCTTCGTCTGACGGAGGAGTTTGGCGACCAGTGCCGGAAGGCTCTCCAGATTGCCCAGCAAGCCGAATTGCCCAAAATCGAGGCCGTTCCCGGGGTCGTCGCACTGGCCGGCATGGGTGGTTCCGCGGCGGGTGGCGACTTCGTCCGCGCTCTGATGGACGACCATGGCGGGGCACCCTTTGTGGTGGTTCGCGACTACCATCTGCCCAACTACATCGGAGTAGGCGACGTGGTTTTCTGCGCGAGCTACAGCGGCAACACCGAGGAGACACTTGCGGTCTATGAGCAGGCAAAGAAGGCGGGCTCGAAGATCATGGCTGTCACCAGCGGGGGCAAGCTCGCGGAGATGGCGCGAGAGGATGACTATCCCCTGTGCATCGTCCCAGGCGGCCAGCCCCCACGCAGCGCTCTCGGCCTCATGATGGTCCCCGTGCTCTACATCTGCACGAAGCTCAAAGTTTTGCACGAACAGCCGTTCGATCACGCATTCGCGCTGCTCGACACGATGGCGAAGGAGCTGACGGTCGAAGCAATCGGAAACCCAGCGAAAAAGCTGGCCGAGGCGCTGCACGGGAACCTGCCCATCCTCTACGGCCTCGGAACCTGGCAAGGCTTAATCGCGAATCGTTGGCGCAGCCAGATCAACGAAAACGCCAAGCAGCTCGCATTCTTCAACTCCTATCCCGAGCTCAACCACAACGAAATCCTCGGGTGGGTCAATGCCGACCAGCTGGGCGTTTCGAAGTACGTGGGCGTAGTCTTGCAGGATGGCACCGAATCCGCGAAGATGAAGAAGCGAGCCGAAGTGACCGAGCGGCTGCTAAAAGACGTCTGCGAATTCCACCACGTCACCGCCCGAGGCGAATCCCTCCTCGAACGCCTGCTTTCCCTCGCCTACTTCGGCGACTTCGTCTCGATCTACCTGGCACGCCTTAACAATGTCGATCCAGAGACCATCGACTCGATCAACGTGCTCAAGGAAGAGCTTTCGCGCGTGTAACTACGGCGGCGGAGTCTTGGCTTCCCTCAAATAGCCCCCACTAAGCAGGGGTGCAGTCCGCTCCTAGCAGTTTTTGTGGACCCATCGCGGCCATGCGCGAAGGGGGAGGCCCTGGCTCACGACGACTTTGATGTTTGCTATCGATTTCGCGGAATCAGGTGATCAGAAAGTAAATGCTGCCGAAGAAAGACCACAAGAAGAAGAGTCCACCGATTATCAGGCCAACCAACCCCATAGAATAGCCATCCTTGTTTACCGGCAGGAATGTGCCTGCTATCCCCAAGAGGACGGCCGTTGGTGCCGTTAAAGGGCTTAGGACACACGACGGTATAGCTAAGGCAAGCGATCCAATCCGGAACTTTTTGGAAGCGTCCTCAATGCTACCAGGGTTCAGGTTCATAATCCAGGCCCCTGTTGCGCCGCAAAAACAGCCGCCCAATAGCCAAAGCACTCCAGTCAATTTTAACATAGGAGCTAAGTCATTGGCCCGATTGCTGCTCCCCCCCAGAGAGCTAGAGAATCCGCTCATTGCTTGTCCGAGTTGGTAGCCAGGCGAATTTATCTTCTGGGTAATCGAAATATACAAGACCACGCCCAGCAGGGCAACTAAAGCACCCACTGCTATCCCAAGCTGACCCAAGAATTTGCCCGATCGGGTGGGTTCATGAGCTGGGGCATTGACTTCGTTGTGTATTGGCGGTGGTTCCATGTTAGTGTTTGCCGAGAATCTGGTGGTGAACAAATTGCCTTGATGCTTGCCCAGCCTGTTGCCGATTATAGAGGGCTCCGGGCATAAAGTCAACAAGTTGTTTCAATAAGAAGCTGGATGCTACTCAGATCCATTCCGGAAAGCTCGGATGTAGCGTGGGGTTAGGCTCTGGCGCTTATTGTGAGCATTTCTCCGATGCTGGAACGGAGTTTTTCGGAGTTTTTTCTTTTGAGTTGGTTGACGAAATGGGGTTTTGGCTCCTATTTCTGTAGATGACCAATTTTCTTGATCGTGTTTCGTCGTTTTGGCAGCCTCATGAGGGGAAGCCAGCTTCGAGTTAAGAGTTTGGAGTGGGCGGACCGGCGACTTGCCAGTTTCAGCTCAAAAACTCGGAACTCAAAACTCGAAACTCGAAGCTCCAAAGCCGCTTTTTCATAACATCACAACCCATAGGGGGGAGCAGTATGATGATCAACCCCATGTTCAAAACGACCGGCCCGTCCGGCCCAATCCCTAGGGGGCTCGGGCCGCAGGCCACGGGCCAAACCTGAGCACAACCGATCTCATCGGCTACGGGTACCTTCCTTCTCATGCGCGTTGCCCTTGGTGGAGATCATGCTGGGTTGGATTTGAAGGAGCTGGTGGCCCGGGAGCTGGGGAAAGCGGGGCATGAGGTTCTGGACAAGGGCGCGTATGAGTACGTGGCGACGGACGACTATCCGGACTTCGCCTTGGCGGTGGCGCGAGCCGTTTCTGAGGGAGCGGCGGACCGGGGGGTCATCGTCTGCGGGAGCGGGATTGGGGCTTCCATTGCGGCCAACAAGGTGCCTGGCGTTCGAGCCGGCCTTTGCACCGACTCCTATTCAGCGCACCAGGGCGTGGAGCATGACGATATGAACGTGCTGGTCTTGGCGGGTCGCATCACCGGGGTTGCGATTGCGGAGGAGATTCTTAGTTCGTTTCTGAGAGCGAAATTTAGCGGTGAGGAACGGCACTGTCGCCGCCTCGAAAAGGTGCTCGCCGCGGAGCGCCAGTATTGCGGAGGCAAATGAAATCTGAATTTGGAATGATCGGGCTCGGCACGATGGGCCGGGCTTTGCTGCAGAACATCGCGGACAAGGGGTTCTGCGTCTCGGGCTGGAACAGGAACCAGGAGCGGCTGGACTTGATGCTGCAGGAGGCGGCGGGGAAGGATATCCAGGGCTTTACAGACCTGGCGGCGTTTGTGGAGTCGATTCGCAGTCCTCGGGTCGTCATGCTCCTAGTGCCGGCGGGCGAGGCGACGGATGAGATGATTCAGCGGGTACTGCCTCTGCTTGCACCCGGGGATTTCATTATCGACGGGAGCAACGCCTACTTCAAAGACACAGATCGACGCTCCAAAGCTCTCGCCGAACAGGGATTTGGCTTTCTAGGGCTTGGCGTGTCGGGCGGGGAGACAGGTGCCCGCTACGGCCCCAGCATGATGGCGGGCGGTACGCCGGAGAACTACGAGCGGGTGCGATCGATGCTCGAGGCGGCGGCTGCCAAGTACAACGGCGAGCCATGCGTGGCGTTGCTTGGCCCATCGAGTGCCGGGCACTACGTGAAGATGGTTCACAACGGCATCGAGTACGGGATCATGCAGATCCTGGCGGAGTGCTACGACCTCATGCGCCGCGGGCTGGGGATGGCTCCTCCGGAGATGGCTGCGGTTGTGGATGGGTGGGATTCGGGGACATTCAAGTCGTACCTGCTCGAAATCACCGCGCACGTTCTGAAGCAGCGGGATGACCTCACCGAGGGCTGGCTCGTTGATCAGGTTCTCGACAAAGCAAAAGCCAAAGGAACAGGCAAGTGGACCTCGCAGAACGCGATGGACCTCGGGGTTCCGGTGCCGATTATCGACGAAGCCGTTTGCGCCCGCGAGATGTCGGCTTTGAAGGAGGAGCGGGTGTTGGCGGCGGACCTGTTGGTTTCTCCTTGCGCTCCTGGCTCTTCCTTGTCCCCTTCAGCTCTGACGGATTTACAGGCAGCGATGGAGGCGGCTACGATCATCGCTTACGCTCAGGGGTTGGCGCAGCTCCGATTCGCTTCCGCTGAGTTTGGCTACTCGCTGAACATGGAGGCGGTGGCGCGGGTTTGGAGGGCCGGGTGCATCATTCGATCGGAGTTGCTCGAAGTGATTCGCGAGGCGTTTGGGCGCTCCCCTTCCTTGGCGAACTTGCTGTTGGACGAAAGTATCGCTGAGATGATAAGAGCTCGAGACGAAGGGCTTCGGAACACTGTGGTGGCCTTTGTGACAAATGGAATTCCGTGTGCCGCGCTGTCCTCCGCGCTCGCCTACCTGGACGCCTACCGCTCGGCGCATCTACCTGCAAACCTGACCCAAGCTCAACGAGACCTGTTTGGGGCGCACACCTATGAGCGGACTGATCGCGATGGGGAGTTCCACACGGAGTGGGACTTCAAGTGAGCTCCCAGCCGGCGCTCATCGCGATTTTCGGTGCCAGCGGGGACCTGACGAAGCGGAAGCTCATTCCCGCTCTGTTCAACCTGTACCTCGACAAGCAGATGCCCGCCGAATTCACGATTCTTGGCGTCAGCCGGAAAGGGGACGCGGAGACCTTCCGGACCCAGATGCGGGAGGCGATCTCCGAGCATTCGCGGCGCGGCGACGAGGGCTTGGAGAAGTGGGACGAGTTCTCCAAGCGCATCGACTACATCAACGGCGACTATGCCGACGCGTCCGTTTACGAGCGGCTGGGCAAACGCATCCAGGACGACGAGGCGACGTGGGGGCAGGAGGCGGCGCATGTTTACTACCTCTCGGTTCCGCCCGAGGTCTTTCCGGTCATTGCGGACCACTTGGGATCGGCCGAGCTGAGTAAGAATCGTGAGCTGGACCGGATCGTCATCGAGAAGCCGTTTGGCCGCGACCTGGACTCGGCGGAGGACCTGAACAAGCGGCTGATGGCCAGCTTTCGCGAGCGGCAGGTGTACCGGATCGACCACTACCTGGGCAAGGAGACGGTCCAGAACATCCTCGCTTTCCGCTTCGCCAACGCGCTCTATGAGCCGATTTGGAATCGACGCTACGTAGACCACGTTCAGATCACCGTCTCTGAGGAAGGTGGTGTGGAAAAGCGCGGAGGCTACTACGAGTCGTCGGGCGCGCTGCGAGACATGATCCAGAACCACCTCCTGCAACTCGTGTGCCTCGTGGGGATGGAGCCGCCGACCTCGTTCGATAGCGACGAGGTGCGAAACAAGAAGGTGGACGTCTTGAAGGCGGTGCGACCACTAGCGGAGGCGGATTTGCAGCACCAGGCGATCCGCGGGCAATATGGCCCGGGGGCAGGGATGGCCGGGTACCGGCAGGAGGAGGGGGTCGAGCCGGAGTCTTCGACCGAGACTTACGCGGCTCTGCGCTTGCACATCGACAACTGGCGCTGGCATGGCGTGCCGTTCTATCTGCGAACCGGCAAGCGGCTGCCCAAAAAGCTCTCCGAGATCGTGATCCAATTTCGGCCGGTCCCCCACCTGGCGTTTCCTCCCACTTCTGCGGATAGCTTTGAGCCGAACCGGTTGATGATCAACATTCAGCCAGACGAGGGGATTTCGCTGTGCTTTCAGGCTAAGGAGCCAGGCGCGGGAATGCGGCTCCGGACGGTCGCGATGGATTTCAACTACTGCGAAGCGTTTCGCATGACCTCGCGGGAGGCTTACGAGACGCTGTTGCAGGAGGTGCTGATCGGAGACACCTCGCTGTTTATGCGCGCCGACCAGGAGCATGAAGCGTGGAAGATCGTGATGCCCGTTCTCCTGGCATGGGAGGGGCGGAAGGCGACGAGTTTTCCGAATTATGCGGCCGGGAGTTGGGGCCATGCGGCTGCGGACCAGCTACTCGCTCGGGACGGACGGGCTTGGCATAATCCGGCTTAGAGACGAGCCAAAAAGAATTAGAGGGTCCACACATTTTCATGCGGGACCCAGCTAGGCCTCGGGGGAAGGACTAGATCGAATGAAACTCGATTGTAACTCGTTAGAGGTACGTCGCGCACGGTTTGTTCAACTTTTTTAGCAAATCTTTTATTTGAGTGCTAATCAGGCTCTCCTGCGTATTCTCATTAGATGCTGTTGGAGACGTTGCCCAGTAGTGATTTGCAGGCTGATGAGCGGGTTTTGTGGTCGGCGCGACCTCTCGGTGCACCTCGTTTTGGAGCGGCCGATGTGTTTACCGGATGCTTCGGTCTCTTCTTTGCGGGTTTCGCACTGTTCTGGATGCTCGCGGCTGCGGGGATTCTGTTTGCGGTGAAACCTACCAACGCAGGTGCGGTGGGTTACATCTTTCCGCTCTTTGGATTGCCGTTCTTCATCGTCGGCATTTACATCGCATTCGGACGCCGTATCGTGGAGGGCTCGCGGGCGGGACGGACGGTTTACGCTCTGACAAACAAACGAATCATCAAGGTTATCGACGGCAATCCGCGTAAGTTTTATGCGTTCGACGTGAGCCGAGTCGTCGGCACGCAGCGGGAGACGCGGCCGGATGGGAGTGGAACGTTGACGTTCCAGGTCGAAGGCGCCTTCTCGTGGGACGGCCAGATGCAGATGAACACGTACCGCACAAATCAGGTGCAGACCTATCAGCGCGGCATCGCTTTCGAGAACGTGCCGGACGTGGATGCACTCTCAAGCAGCGCCGCCCGGGCCATGGAAGAGGCCCGGGCGATGCGGCCCTAGCGCGCCAGGTGGTTGTACAGGTACCGCATGATCGAGGCGAACACGTGGGGGCGCGAGGTGTCGCGGCCGATGCTGTGGTCGTCTCTCGGATAGCCGAGTTCCTCGAAGTACTTGCCGTTGTCGATCAGCCTTTGAGTGAGCCGCGCTGTGTCCTGGAAGAGCACATTGTCGTCCATCAACCCATGCACCAGCAGCAGATCGTCGTTCAGACCCGCCGCATAAGTAATCGGCGAGGTCTTCTCGAAGATTTCCTTGTCATCCTTCACCAGCCCCAGCCGCCGACGCGTGTACCACTCGTTGTAGCTCTTCCAGTCCGTTACCGGAGCAACCGCTACGCCGGCAGCGAAGACGTCGGGCTTAGTAAGCAGAGTCTGGGCCGTGAGGTAGCCACCATAGCTCCATCCCCAGAGCCCAACCTTGTCGCCGTTCACATAGGGCAGGGAAGCCAGGTAGTTCTTGGCCGCGACCGCCTCGTCGACGTCCACGACGCCCATCGACCGGTAATAGCCGCTGTTGAACTCGCCTCCATAGCCCCAGCTCGCGCGGAAGTCGACGCAGAGCACGACCATGTCCAACTCCATCGCCGCATAGTTCTCAAAGAACCCGCCCCAAGCCATCTTGGCCGAGTTGGCGTACATGTTCGAGAGGAACGCGGGATGCTTCTTGGTCAGATCGAGCCCGGGCCGGGTGATCAGCAGTCCGTGAATCTCCTTCCCTTCGGGAGCCTTGAACCTAACTTCGCGATAATCCGCCCACTGCACCTTCTGGAAATCCGGCAACTGGCTCTTCGTCAGCCGCTCCATCTTCGGCTCCACCGCATAAAGCTCAGGATTCAGCTTGCGCGTGCTGGCCATCGTCGCCACCATCTTGCCGTTCTCGCTGTACAGCGGGAGCGCCGCGTCGTCGAAGTTCTTGGGCGTGGCCATCCCGTCCTCGACCACGACGTGCTGCGTGCGACGGCCATCCGGCTCCACGATTGTGATCTCGCTCTCCAGCGAGCTCCGTGCAAGCGTCGTGAGGAAGATCCGGTCGCTGTGCTTAGGCCGTCCCAAAGCAGCCACATCGTGCAGCTCGGCATAGAACTTCGTGAGGTTCTTGCCGTCTGCGTCCATTTTCATTACGGAGCGAAAGGTGAATTGCTTGTCGATAATGTCGGTGGCAAAGAGGATGTGCTTGGAGTCGCGCGTCCACAGGTGGGGCCGGAAGTCCGGGATGTAGTTCTTCGGGGCGGTCTCCTTGTAGATATCCGTCTTCTCGTTCTTCACCGGGTCGACGACAGAAATCGTGAATTCCTTAAAATTCTCGTTGATCCAACCGACCGAGAACTTCGACGAGTCCGGCGCCCAATCCACGTCGGTCAGCCAGATGTCATGAGGCACGCCGGGAACGAAGCGAACCACGCCGCCATCCGCTGGAATCGAGCCAACCTGGTTGTCATTCGACAGCTCCCCATTCCACATGCGCTGAATGTTTACGACCGTGGCCTTGTCCTTGCTGAAGTCCATCATCACGTGGTTCCCCAGCTTGCTCTCGTCCGACCATGTCACGGCGATATTCTTCGAATCCGGCGACCAGACGTGGCTGGCGATGGACTGCTTAGGTTTGGAAATGAACGTGAGCTGCTTGATGTAGCCGCTTTGACGGTCATAGCGGAACAGGTTCGCGCCGCTGTTGTAGGTGATGAAGCGTCCGTTCGGCGAAAACTGGGCTCCCGACATCGACATGCCCGCATCAAAGATCGGCCGTAGATTTCGGCCATCGGGCTGCACGAGCCATGAGCGGCCCTTGTAGTTGAACAACAGTTCCTTGCCATCTGGAGACCAGGTTGCTCCGCCGATTCCGCCGTCATAGAGCTCCGCTTCAGTCTTCTCGAGATCGGTGCGGGTGTCTTCCTGGCGAGGCAGGTCCGTGATCGACTTGGCTTCGACAATGGAGCGGCGGTTGCCGCTCGGATAATCCATGATCCAGAGATCGAGCCGT
>JBGGMI010000158.1:0-12550 GCA_041288075.1 Fimbriimonas sp. | reverse complement strand
TTCTGGCTACGTATAGCTTCTGTTGTTTCCGATTGGCTTTCCGAAGATTCGGAAGCTGAATCCGCAGACTCGTGACTGGCTTCTCCGTTTTGAAAAGCGTTGAGGCTGCGAAACGCAGAGACGTGGCGCTGTGCATGGGCTTTGTGAACTCTCTCTCTAACAGTTCTTCCGGCTCCTCCTCATAGCCAATCCAGAGACGCATGTTCGAGCCTTGGAGGTCTCTTGCTTCTAGCTTCTTCGCGAGCTCCACGGCTATCTCTTCGATTGCCGTCTCTATCGTTTCCAGAGCCTCCACTGGCGATTCGAAATAGATTCGTGCCCCTAGCGCGGCATGGGGATAGAGGGGTTGGACAGGTTTCCCCGCTCGTCCGCGTGCGGCTTGCCAGATAGTTAGTGCTTCCTTTCCGAATTGCTCTCGCAGAGTCTCCAAAGAGATCGACTGGATTTCGCCAGCGGTTTGATAGCCCAGGAACTTCAGCCTTGCGCGGCTTTCCGGCAGTACAGGTGCCAGCATATTTGTGGGCAGCGAGTCCAGAAAGAGATTCGGCGCGTAGTAGGCGAATTGGTTTTTGTCATCCTTGTCCAGGGCAGCTTTGGCCAGCCATTTGACTTTGGCGACCCCGATGCTCGCGTTCTCCGGGAGCTTGAGAGAGTCGAGTACGGCTTCAGGCGATGGGTGCGCGCTGAAGTCTAGGAACGCCTCGTGCTGGTCGATCGGCTCGATGACGTCTGTGTACGGCAGGCAAGCATCCAGCCATCGCTCTTGCGCCTCCTCGTAATCTTCAGGCTTCCACTGAACGATCCGCTTTCCTTCGGGAGCTCCTTTGGAGAGCAGCGTTTTAGCCAGTCCGAAGGGCATGCCGAGGGTGACGCCGAGAGCGATTGCTTGTGGCGTGGCGTCGAGGACTGCTTTCTCGCGCACGACAATTGCCGGCTCCTGGAGGAGATCGGCGGTGTAGAAGTGGTTGATTCGGACGCAGATGATCATGTAGACCTGTGTCTACTTATTGTAGATCATTCGTGGCAGTTCCGCAAGCCTTCTTCTCCATACACTGCTTCTTCCAAATCAACCCCATTCTTCTTGCGATATTCCTGATTACCGAATCTGGGCCGGAAGTGCTAAAATAAGAGGGAAGCCGTAGACATTCAGAGTCGCGGTGGGCTCATTCTCAAAGAAGAGACCCGAGGGAAACGTAGATCCGAAATGGTGTATCGCCCACTTCGTTACGAGCAAATGATGCGGGCCGCGGAGGCCTATGATGTTCGCGCACGCCGAATGTTCGGCGGCATGGGAATCTATACCGGCGAAAAGATGTTCGCCTTCCTCGTTGGCGAGGAGATAGGGCTCAAGCTTGCGCCAGATGATGCGGCAAAAGCCATGACGCTTCCTGGCGCCGGTCCCATGAAGCCTGACAAAGACGCGGAGCCGATGCGTGAATACGTCAAAATGCCCCGAGACGTGCTCGACAATTACGACACATTCTTGTATTGGGTTGAGCGCAGCGCGATGTATGTGCGTCAAAAGAAGACGGGCACTGCCTAGCTTCAAGTAACGTGGTGCCTCGTTGAGGCGTTGGAGTTACTAGTGGCGGCAGCAAAGCGATCTTCAAAGAACCGTGTCCTTCTCATGGCCGTCATTCTCGTGCTCACGAGCTGCGGCATCTTGGGTGGAGCCGTTTTTTGGGCCGGCAACAATCTGGATTCAAAGGCCAGAAGCCTGCACTTCCATCTGGAAGAAGCTCATCGACTTGGAATGCCCACGACCCTCGCCGAGCTGCAGGTTCACATCAAGGATCCTGCCGAAGATGCGCTCCCTGACCTAGAAAAGGTCTACGCGCTCCTCACCGCAATTCCCACAGAGGAGCGAGCGGAGCTGCAGATGCTGAGTCGCAAGGGGATGCGAGGTAGAGCCTCGAAAACGGACCGCCAATTGCTCTACAACGTCATCGAAAACCATCCAAAGCTATTCGCAGCTCTTAAATCCGCCTCGCAAAAGACCGCATGCAGCGTTCCGGAAGTCGAAACCTGGCGACATCGACGTCTTTCCCAGTTCTGGACCACGATACGAGAAGGCATAAGACTCCTGAACGCAAAAGGCGTCGCCCTTGGCCAAGATCACGACCTGAAGGGCTCGGAAGCCGTTTTTCGCGAAAGCGTCAACCTCGCCAGTCACTTTGTCGCGCAGCCGAGCTATCTTCAGATGGCCCGCCGCAGCAGCGCAGAGATCGAGCTTCAGCGCTGCATCGAACGCGTTGTCTATGCGAACCAGGAGAAGCCGGTGGAAATGGCTTCGTTCATCGAGCGGTTTCAAGAGCTGTTTGGTGCTATGCCCTCTGCGGCAGATATGATGAGAGGCGAGCCGCCACTCATGCTCGAGGCTCTCAGCGATCCCAAGCGCACGGGTCTGGAGAATGTCCCTGCCGGCGACTTCTTCGCGCAGGTGGGAAAATCAGGAGCCCTTGAAATCTGGAACCGCTACTTCCGAAAACTGCCTGAAGATCCAGAGGACCTGAACGGTGCCGAGACCGTCCTCATCGCAATGGACACCGAAGCGAGAGATACTGATTTCTATGGCCGCTATGTCGATGGCTATGACGGGGTCATCCCTGCTCTTCGCGACCAGCTTGCCCGCAGACGTTTGGCTTCAGCCGCCGCAAAGTACCTCAAGACCGGCGCGCTTGACGATTTGCCAGAGGATCCCCATAGCGCCAAGCCATTGCTCACCAAGCAAACAGCCAGAAGCGTGATCCTGTACAGCGTGGGACGAGACGGCGTAGATCACAACGCAAAGGAACGGGAGTTTGGACCAAAGGCGAGCCCTACTTACGACCTCCTGTTCCGCCTTCCCTTGGTCAAGCCGGCTAGTCAGACCAACGGGCGGTCTTAACTTCCTCTACGGCCGAGCAAACGCTGAGCGCTTGTGCCTTCTTGGGCTCGACTTCGAACACCATCTCGTACTCGCCTTCATCCGCCTGGATCTGGCTGGATCGCACGTTCATCCCCGCCGAGTGGAGATGATCGATGATGGCGGGCAGGCAGGTCTTGCTGGTGGTGCGAACACGCAGCAACTCCTGACGCGGCTCGCGGACGATCTTGCGCTGGAGATCGTCGACGAGGGCGAGGGTGATGAGGGCGAGGACGGTGGCCGCTACGGCAACCACGGCGAATGTTCCTCCGGCGGCAACGCACATGGCAATCGCGGCGGTTCCCCAGACGCTGGCGGCGGTCGTCAGGCCCCTCACTTCCCCGCCCATGCGCATGATCGTGCCTGCGCCAAGGAAGCCGACACCCGTCACCACTTGAGCGGCTACGCGTGACGGATCGCCGCCGAAGGCGCGGCCCACCTCGGAGAACAGCATCGCTCCGAGCGCGACCAGCATGTGCGTGCGAATCCCAGCCGGACGACCATTCACTTCACGTTCGTATCCGATCGCGCCCGCGAGGATGACTCCGAGGCCGAGGCGCAAGAGGATCGATCCCACCTGGGGCCAATCGGCGAGATTCGTCAGCCAGTCCACGTTTACCGCCAGGCCTCGGTACCCAAACGCCAGTCGTTGGCAAAGTTACCGGCGCCGAGAATTCCCTTCGTGCCTTCCGTAATCGCCGCCGGGCTGACGACGATCCAGTCCGAATAGGCCACGCCGCTGACGAAGACCGGCAGACGATCGAGCACCCGGCTGCCGACGAGACCGGTGCCGGCGACGACACCGATGAGCTGAGTTCCCTTGCCTCGCGGCCTCAGAAACATCGTCCCGAGCTCAGGGCCATCGAATCTCTTCGATCCGACGTTGATGCCGCGACGGTCGACCTGGATGGGCGAGTTGCCGAGGAGGCGCGACCACATTCCGTTGGTCTCCTTGTTGCCGTAGACGATGACGTTGCGGTCGTTCAGCGGCATGTTGGCGGCGACGGTGTCGGGCACGATATCGATTGAGCCGTTGCCCCGATAGTAGAAGCTCTCGGCATCGAATCGGGCCTTTGCGTATGCCCACGCGTCTTCTTCCGGAGTGCCGGCGGTTCCGTAGACGAAGATCATTCGGTTCTGGAACGCTTGCTTGAAGGGACCTGCTCGGCCGGCGTTCTTCTGCTTTTTGAGCTCATCGGAATTCATAAGCCGCCAGCTTCCCGGATGCTTCTTCAACGTCACGGTGGATGCTTCGAACGGACCAAGCCGCTGGCCGTCCAGCACGATGGTCGTGTTGGGGAGGATGCGAAGCGTGAGGCACTCGACATTTTCGGTGGTGCCGGCGACGTTGACCCGGGTCCAGGCAGGCGAGCTGCGCATGAGTTTGATGGAGCTTGGTGCTCCTTGATTCATTGCTTGCTCAATCGTTGCCCAGGCGTTGCGGCCCGAGATTCCAGGGTTTTGGGTGATGAATTCGATGTTGTCCGGGTCGAGGTCGCGCTTGCGGGTGTTGAACATGTCGAAGATGCCCGGCCAGTCGACGCATTCGTTGCCCCACCAGTGGCCTGCGCCCGGCTGCTCGTGATATTGCAGGTCTCGATGCCAAGGTCGCAGCGCGGCGCGGCCGGTCCTTGCCTGGCCCACTGGCACGTTGTCGTCCTGGTCGCCGTGGAGGATGTAGACGCCGCGATCCTTAAGGTTTCGGATGCGCTGGAGTGTGTCACTGGGATTCATGGCGGTACGCAGCAGCTTCTCGACCTCGTTCGGTTCTCTTGGCTGCCATCCGCCGGCGTATGACCAGAAGGAGATCCAGCCCGCGCTCGGTGCGATTGCTCCGAATCGGTCGGGGAACATCGTGCCAACGTGCCACGTGCCGTGCCCCCCCATCGAGTGACCGGTGAGGAAGACGCGTTGGGGGTCGTGCGGGAACATGCTCTCAGCGATTCCGAGCACTTCGAGCGCGTCGAGCCGGCCCCAGTCTTCCCAATCGAATCCATACGGGCGGCGGTTGGTGGCAGAAACGATGGTTGCCCAGTCCTTCGGTGCATATGCTTGTGCCTGCCCGATGCCTTCGACGCTGGCTCCGTGAAGGGTCAGGACCAGGGCATTGTCTTTTGAAGGCTTTAAGGCGGGTGCGACTCCGAAGTATTGAACGCTGCCGTCGATGGCGCTGATGAAGGTGCGCTTGTAGTGCTGGCCCGGCTCTTTGATCGCCACGGTGACGGTGGTTGTGTCGATCGTTTGGGAGCCTCGCATGAGCTTGACGTCAACCGTGGTGTCTTCGGTGACGGGGAAGTCGAAGCGTACTTTTCGCGAGGACAAGGGGGGCAGGGTGGGGGCGCTTATCGAGAGGGTCTTGCCACCTGCCACGGCGGTCACTTTGAGATCGGCGATCGTTTGCTCCGTGTTGTTCAGCACAACGATGCCGCCGAAGAGGCTGCCGCGGTCGGTCTTGAGCATGTCTGGCAGGGTGAGATCACCCGTATCAAGTTGCTGTGGGGCACGGGGCTCGACCAGTTTCGCGGTCATCTGGCCTCGGCCGCCGGCAAATAGGAGTGTGTTGAGCCCGGCAACAGCTTTGAAGGGCTGCTTAAGCCAGTTGGTTCGGTACAAGTCCCCCGCTCGCGGCTCGTTGTTGATGTACACCATGCCGTGCCCCTCGGCTTCGAGCACGTACACTCGCTCGGCGGGAGCGTTGAAGGTGGTCCAGAGGTAGCCGCCGGTTAGTCCCTCAAACAGGCCGGAGACATTGGCCTTTGCCGGCTTCCACGCGAGCTTGGAGTTGGCTGGGTTGTAGGAGGTAGTAGCGATCAGCTCGGCTACGACGGGATCTTTGGGGGCGGGGATGCGACCACCTTCGGTCACTCGCGTGATCGACATGCCTTCTGTCAATTGAATGGGCTCGAAGGCGGCGTTTAGCCAGAAGGCGGTAATCAGCGAGAGCATTTGCCAATCATAGCAGGCACGAAAAAAGGGCCGCTCGAATGAGCGGCCCTTTCTGGGTTAGCTATTGACCTTACTGTCCAGCAGTAATGGTCAAGGTCGTCGTCATCGTGACACCCTTGTGGGTGACCGAGATTTCGGCGGTTGTCGTGCTGTTGACCACAGAGGTCTTCACAGGCACCTTGACCCGGCTCTTGCCGGCGGCCACGGTGGCGTTTGCCTGGACCGTCGCTGCGGTCGAGTTCGACCTCAACTGGATCGGCTCTCCGCCCGAAGGCGTTAGAGCGGTCAGGTCGACGACCACGTAAGCAGTTCCACCACCAACGATCGTTGCCGGATCCATCCAAACGTTCTTGAGGACTGCGGCGAGGACCGTCACGTTGGCATTAATGCTTGCGGTGCTGGTCTTAGCCGTGAGGTGAACGACGGTGTCTGCACTTACAGGCATCGTGTTCAACCGGAACGTGAGGGACGTGGCATCCTTCGGCACCAGGACGGTCATGCCGGCCAGGGCGTCGGAATCGGAAACGATCGTTACCGGCAGGCCAGCCTCTGGAGCTCGTCCGCTGATGGTCACGGTTGCGTTTCCGTAGGTACCACCGTTGATCGAGGTCGGAGCCGTGAAGCCGATGACCTGAGCTGGGTGGACGTTGAGCTGTACGCGCGCGGTGGAGTTGTACGTGGCAGCGATGAACGCTTGCACGATCTCTCCAACCGGGCGAGTCCCCACGTTGAACGTTCGCTGCGATGCACCCTGCGGGATAACGATGAAGTTATCCTTAGGCAGGATCGTCGTGTCAGGAGCGGTGCTGCTGAGCTCGATGAATGCGCCGCCTGCGGGAGCCGGAGCGTTCAGGAGAACGGTCGCTTGCAGCGACTCGCCTCCAAGAACATCGGTCTTGGTCAGCGTGAGCGACTTGATCCAACCAGAGAAGACCGTGATCGTTGCGGTGGCTCCGCCGGGGGTAGCCGTCAGGGTGATTTCTTTGGTTTCGTTAACCGCAGTGGTTCCGACGGTGAAATCCCACTCATCTTCGCCGGCCGGAACCGTGAAGCTCTCCGGAAGGACGACGCCGGTCCTGTTTGCCGTGAGCTTGAACTTGAATCCTCCGCTGAGGGCTCGCTTGTTCAGCTCGACATGGATCTGGAAGTTCTCGCCTCCGGGCACGCCTGCGGGGCTCGTTTCGAGCAGAACCACGACGGGCTCCTGAACGAACCGCGACACCGACACGACTGCGTAGGTCGTTGTTCCGTCGTCCTGGAGAGCATATTCTTTCGAACCTACGAAGATGTCTCCGCCGCCGTTGACATCGACGGACACTGCCTGCGTTCCAGGGTTCTTGGTGTTCAATGCCAAGTTCGTCTTAAAGATCAGGTTGCCTGCTCCAGTGGCAGACGAGAGCATATAGAGCACGCCCTTGTTTTCGTAGGTCGTGGAGGTCTTCTTGATGTACTCGGCGCCCACGGCGTATTTATTGCCGTTCTGATCGATTTCGACATCGTTGATGGAGCCCAGAGCACCGACGAAATTGAGCTGCAGTGCAGCCGAAAAGCCGTCGAATCCACGGACGTAGGCATTGGATCGCAGGCCGAATGGCTCGACGTTACCGCCGACGACAACTGATCCATTGCTGGAGGTAATCGTCTTCGGGTTGTACTGGCCTGGGCGACCGAACTGGTCTACCTGCGTTTGAACGTTGAAGCCCGTCACTGCCCCACCGAAGGACATGTTGAAAACAGTCTCTGATCGGTAGGCGTAAGGGCCATCGGCACGCTGAACATACTGGATCAGGTTGCCAACGACGTGGAGGCCGTTCGCATCTCCCGACATTGCGATGGGGATGTCCTCGTACTGAATCGGGTCATTGTTCCCGTTAGGGGTCGAGAGGCCGAAGGAGGAACTCCAAGCGACTTGGCCGCTCGGGTTGAACGACACAACCGTCATATCGTCGAATCTTTCGTCGGCGACTGTCTGCACGAGCGCGAAGGCGGAGGTTCCGGAGGCGTCCAGAACGAGAGCCTTGGGGTCGCTCAGCAGTCGGCCGGTGTAAACCGGATCTTGGCTCGGCCCCTTCTGGAACCGGGTGGAGAATTCGACGGATCCATCTGGATTGATCTTGTCGAGTCGAGTGTAAGGCCCGTTTGCGGGGTCACCCTGCTCGCTGGACAGGACGAAGGCGTCGCCCTGGGTCTGCTCGTCTCCGGACTTGGTGACGAGAACCTTAACGGCGTGGCTGTCCGCGTCGAAGATGTTCCAGTTGCCGTCCTGCCACTTGTTTCGGAGGAGCGTCTTGGGGCCTGGCGAACCGTCTTGCCAGTTGTAGCGATAAACCATCAGGTCGTAGTCGACTCGCTGCTTGATTTCGGCGAGGACGACGACGTTGCCATCTTCGTCAAGATCCATGTCTTTGGCGATGACTTTCTGGTTGCCGGTGGCAATGGTTCCGACTCGGTTCCAAAGCACGCTGCCGTCGCTGCGTCGTTTCAGGACCTGAAAGACGACTCGGCCATCGAGCATCGTTACGGAAGCGAGCGAGTAGATCGCTTGAGCTTGGCCAAACTTTGTGGGCCGGAACAGAAGCGTCTTGATTAAGATGTTGTTGCCCGAGTCTGGCATGGACGAGCGTTTCGTCCATTCGCGCGTGACTTGCGCGTTGACCGCCCCCACGAGCAGGCTTAGGAGCATAAAAATAAAAGCTAATCTGCGCATCGTCCTCTACTCTAACACCGAAAGAGGCAGAACGCAAGCTAAATCGCTCGCAAAACCGGTTCTAATGCGAACTTCGCTAAGATTCTAACCATAACGGGCGTTGCGCGTCAAATAGTGCCTTTGCAGATCAGGAAGTGGAGTGTAGAGACCAGCGGATTTGGCCGGCATATTGCTTAAGGTATTCGAGCAATCCGTAGATCAGAACGACGACTCCGGCCATCTCGAGGGTTTCTTCGATGGTGGTGAGGAGGACGTAGCCCCAGTTGTCGAGGCCGTTGCGGGCGGCGTACCAGCCGCCGATGAGCTCTAGGCCGAGGGCGCCGGTTATGTAGGTGCCGACGGCGAGGCCGAGGAGGAGGCGGAAGCGGCGGGGGAGGTGGAAGAAGAACTTGGCGAAGCCGACCATGAAGAGGATTACCAGGGGGATGGCGGCGATGACCCAGGCGTAGTGGAAGATCCCCTCGGCTTTGAAGGCGGTTCGGAGGGGCATGATGAGGGTTTCGTGGATGCTGGAAGCCTCGTCGGTGCCTAGGAAGAGGAAGAGGGCGGCGAGGGTGAACCAGTGGAGGGCGAAGGTGTCTTTGGCTTTCTTCTTTAGGGTTCCGATGATGGTGAGAAGGCCGGCTGCTCCTACTAATAGGAGGGCGGAGAAGAAGGTGGGGACGTTGTCTTCGGCGTCTAGATTGAATTTGGGAATAAAGCCTCCGGCGTAGTCGTGGCCGGTGGTGAGCTTGAATGCCTGGCCGGCGAGGCTGGCGAGGACGAGGACGGCGACGCAGTAGGCGAGGGTTCGGGCTACGGCCGGGGGGTGGATGGGGAGCTCGGCGTCTTCGTACCGGTCGATAGTTGGCTCGGGCAGGGTGGTTCCGGGCGCTATTGCGCCAACCGATTGTGAAATCTTCATGACAGGGACACTCGCGGTTTTTCGGACCGGGTTAGGGTGGAGCCTGTTCCGCTTCGCGGCTCATCATCATCCCGAGCCCCCCCAGGGGTTGGGATGGGATGACGGAGGATGGGAAGGGTGTTGTCTTTGCGGGTGCACACCTTAGTAGGTTTTGAACAACGATTTTGTCAACCAGTTGGCGGGAAAAATGTTTGAAAAAAGGGGGAGGGCCGGAGGGACGCTACCCCGTTGGGGTAGGGGCAGTTTGCGGTCTCACCCAGGGTAGCTCCGGGAGTCGCAACCCTGGGCTTTGCGGACGGAACCTCTTCGAGGTTGGGCCCATGCGCCTTCCGGCATAGGCTTCTGTCGACGTCCCCTCCCCAACCCTCCCCAGACACGGCACAAACATCCGAGTCCGGGGAGGGAGCCGGAGGCGGTCTCACCCAGGGCAGCTCCGGGAGTCGCAACCCTGGGCTTTGCGGACGGAACCTCTTCGAGGTTGGGGGAGGGGGTGCGGGCTTCTGGCAGAGGCTTCTGTCGACGTCCCCACCCCGACCCTCCCCAGACACGGTCCCGATGTCGCCGCTGGCGCGTCTCATCCGGGATGTCGCTGGCGCTCCACACATACATCGCTAGTCCGGGGAGGGGGCCGGAGGGGAAATGCTTTAGAATGCTTCTTATGTTGACCACGCTTTTTGTGCTTGCCGCCGGTTCTGCTTTTCGGTTTGATGCCGATTTTGTTGAGGGGTGTAGTTGTAAGGATGCTTGTTCCTTTGAGATCACGGGGAAGATTCCGGGGTGTCAGGGGGCGGGGTTTTATGTTTTTCGCGCGGGGAGCTTTGGGGGGCGGAGTTTGGCTGGCGGGAAGGTTGCGTTTGCGGCGGGGCCGAGCGGGTGGGTTCGGCTGTATTACGACGGGCCGACGGTAGCGGTTCGGGAGACGGCGCGGGATTTCATCGTTGCCGCGTTGGCGGATTGGGGTAAGCCGGAGCGGGTGGCTTGGGCGCCGATCACGGTGGCGGGGCTTGGGGGCAATTACATCGCGCAGGTAGCGGATGGGAAGATTCTGCAGCTCACGACCGAGGCGAGCGTTCCGCCGTTCGTGCATCGGGGGATTTTTAATCGGAAGTTACATCCGGAGATCATGCAGGGGAGGACGCTGAGTTGCGCGTTTCGGGATGGGAAGCGGAAGTTGGGGTTTGCCGGGACGAATGGGTTTTTTAACCCAGGCGTCAGAGTTAGCGGCAAGTTGTAGGACGCGACCCCGTTGGGGTAGGGGAAGGCTTCCGTCGTTCGTAGGTTTCCGCCTGGATAGCCTCAGCAGAGCAGCCAAGGTGGTTATGGGCTTGCGGGGATCTTTGGGGCGGCACTACTGAGGCATCGAGTTGGGTTAGGGGCTTCGGGCGTTTCTAGTCCTCTGTTTCAAAGCCTCAGCAGAGCCGCCGTGTTAAGTTTCGGCGGTTCCGGGTTTTCGGGGGCGGCACTACTTAGGCATCGGGTTGGGTGAGGACGCAACCTCTTCGAGGTTGAGGGGACGCGACCACGCACCCAGGGTAGCTCCCGGAGTCGCAACCCTGGGCTTTGCGGACGGAACCTCTTCGAGGTTGGGGAGGGGGCCGGATATGGCTGTGCCAGTAAACTCCTGGCCATGCGCGACAACGAGCTCGATCCTGAACCTGCACCCGTGGAGGAGCTGTTTGAGTTGTCGTTGCGGCCTCGGCGGCTGGCGGAGTTTATTGGGCAGGAGCAACTCAAAGGGAACCGTGCTATTTTTCTTAAGGCGGCGAGGCAGCGGGGGGAGCCTATTGATCATGTCCTTCTCTATGGCCCGCCGGGGTTGGGGAAGACGACTTTGGCGCATATCATTGCCAACGAGATGGATGCGACGATCCATGTGACTTCGGGGCCGGCGATTGAGCGGCCGGGGGATTTGGTGGGGATTCTTACCAATTTGGATCATGACGCGGTGCTGTTTATCGATGAGATCCATCGGTTGAGCCGGACGGTGGAGGAGATCCTTTATCCGGCGATGGAGGATTCGAAGGTGGACATCCTGATCGGGAAGGGGCCGGCGGCGCGGTCGATCCGGCTGGATGTGCCCCGATTTACGGTCGTGGGGGCCACTACGCGGCAGGGGCTGCTGACGGGGCCGCTTCGGGACCGGTTTGGGATTATCAGCCACTTCCGCTATTACGACGAGGCGGCTTTGTTTGAGATCGTGGTTCGGTCGGCGCGGATACTCGGCTATAGCATCGAGCGGTCGGGGGCGGAGGAGATTGCGAAGCGATCGCGGGGGACGCCTCGGATTGCGAACCGGCTTTTGCGGCGGGTGCGCGACTTTGCACAAGTGGAGGAACTCTCGAGCATCGACCGCCGTATTACGGACACCGCGTGTACTGCCCTTGAGATCGACGAATTGGGTCTTGACAGGGTGGACCGTACACTATTGCGGATGATGATCGAGCGGTACCGCGGCGGACCCGTCGGACTGGAGACGCTCGCAGCCAGCACGGGCGAAGATTCCACTACGATCGAAGATGTGTATGAGCCATTTTTGTTACAAGCGGGTATGTTGCAACGTACACCGCGTGGCCGCGTGGCGACCGACCTGGCTTACAAGCACCTGGGTCTCCCTATACGCCATCGAGACGCCGAAAGTGCCCAAGCGCCGCTTCTGGATGCGTAAATTGCGACTATTTTGATTGCACAAATCGAGGTGTAGAAAACACTAACGGATTTGATGTTTTCGCTGTATAGTGAAGAAGCCTTGAATTCATCATCATCGGAGATAAATAAACAATCATGAAAAGAGGATTTACGCTCATCGAGCTCCTCGTCGTAATCGCAATCATCGCGATTCTCGCTGCGATCTTGTTCCCAGTTTTCGCGCAGGCCAAGCAGGCTGCCAAGAAGACGGGCGCGATCAGCAACGCTAAGCAAATCGGCATCGGCATGTCCATCTATATGACGGACAGCGACGATGTGCTTCCCATGGCGCAAATGAAGCGACCTGAGCCAAACGGCGCTTGGGGTTCAGGACTTCTCACGCCGGTTCCGGCAAACGCCGTCAACAGCAACCCGATCTGGCAGACGCCGGAGCGCATCGCTG
>JBGGMI010000157.1:0-18361 GCA_041288075.1 Fimbriimonas sp. | reverse complement strand
TATGGCGGAGGGGATCGTTGGTTTTAGCCTGCATTACAAGGTCGATCCGCGCTTGATTATCGCGATGTTCCTTTGCGAGAGCGGGTTTGACCCGGGTGCGGTGAGCCGGACGGGCGCGATGGGTCTTGGGCAGTTGATGCCAGGAACCGCGAGGTGGATGGGGGTTCAGAATCCGTTCGACAGCGTGGAGAACATTTATGGCGCGGTCAAGCTGATGCGGACGCATCTGAATCAGTACAACGAGTCTTTGCCGTTATCACTCGCTGCGTACAACGCCGGGGTTGGCGCGGTGAAGCGTCATGGCGGCGTGCCTCCGTATAGAGAGACTCAGAACTACGTTCGCAAGGTAATCGCGATTTATTACCAGCTCGCGGGTATCAACTAGGCCGCGTGTAGCTCCAGGTTCGGTCGAACTGAGTGGGGTGCCACTGGTCTTGCGACTTCTCCTGGATGAATTTGAATCCCTTTGCTTCGCATGCGCTTCTCGCATTCTGGGCATAGCTAGCTCGAAAGACCGGATCGCTTGCGAGCATCTCGCTCAGCAAGCCTCCTTGCCAATCCTGGAGCTCGCGTAGGGAGTCGAGGCTGCCGGGGAGCTCTCGGCTGCGGTCGAAGCACTCGATCGCTTCGCCGTAGCGGCCAAGGGCTTGCATGGCGGCTCCGCGCAGGGCATAGTAACCGGGCTCGTAGGGGTTGAGGGCGAGGAGCTTGTCGGCTGCGGCGACTACCTCATTAAATCGGCTTGATCGCCAGAGTGACTTCGCAAGGGTTTCCAATGCGCCGAGGTGTTTTGAGTCCTCGTCCAGCACCTGTTGCGCCAGAGTGGCGGCTTGCTTGACGTCGCCGCTACTGAGGGCTGCATCGGCTTGAATCAGCCGAATCCGCTTTGAAACTCGCTTCCTTGCCGGCGCACGATTGCGCCTAGATTTGCACTCCACAGGTACCTTGACCCGATCTTCACCGACTGTGTTCATAAGGGCCCAGCTACCGACTAGTGGTTATGGTAGTGGCTTTGCAGTCGTTATCGTGCAGGGAATTGTGCTAGGTTCGCCAAAAAGCTAGTAAGAATAGGGGTGTGGATTGAGCCTCCTAGCTCATATCTCTTGCACAAAGACGTTCTTATTGTCGGATATTGAAAACAGTGCCGCCGCCCGGGTGGCGGCTACAATTAGCGAATGGCGCGGAGCGATGGGAAGGAGACGGCTGCGGAGCAGACCCTAGCCGCCGAGCCCGCTCAGCACTTCGAAGAGGGGTTCACTCTCAAAACCGCTATCGGCGCCATCTTCATCGCGCTCTTCATGCTGCCAGGCGGCATGTACCTGGGACTCGTCGCCGGGCAGGGAGTGGGAGAGGCGGCGGAGTGGGTCACCATCGTGCTCTTCGCGGAGGTCGCCCGTCGATCGTATGCGCCGCTTCGCAAGCAAGAGGTGTACATCCTCTTCTACATCGCGGCCTCGTTAACGGTCGTCGCAAACGCGGAACGGGGGTTGGCGGGCGGCCCGTTTTCGCATTTGATCTGGAACGCGTATTTCATCTCTTCCTCGTCCGCAGAGCCGATACGGGATCAGATACCGATCTGGGCGGTGCCTCGTGCAGGGAGCGCGGCGATTCAGAACCGCGAGCTTTGGCATCCCAACTGGTTCATGCCGATCCTGTTGCTAGTCATCACCGACTTGTGCGGCAGGCTGAGCTGGATGGGCATGGGGTATGCGCTGTTCCGGCTGACTAGCGACGTCGAGAAGCTTCCGTTCCCTTATGCTCCGGTGGCTGCTTCCGGTGCGACGGCGCTCAGCGAGGCGGGGACGGAGAGTTGGCGGTGGGGCATTTTCTCCTCCGGAACGGTGGTTGGGCTGCTGTTCGGGTTCTTCTACATCTCTGTGCCGGTCCTGACGGGCACGATCCTCGGCGATTCGTTTGAAATCTTCCCGATCCCGTTTGCGGACTACACGCAGAACGTTGCCAACTTCCTGCCGGCAGCGATTATTGGGCTCAGTTTTAGCTTGGGGAATGTTCTCGTCGGGTTTGTGTTGCCGTTCGAGATTGTTGCGGGAGCGATGATTTCGAGCGTGCTCTGCATGATCGTTTTGAACCCGGTGCTGTATCACATGGGCAAGCTGCCGAACTATAAGCATGGTTCCGATGCGTTGCTGACGAAGCTTTCCGTGGATATGGACTTCTGGCTCTCGGTGGGCATCGGGGTTAACATCGCGGTCGCGATCATTGGCATCATGCTCGTGGTCAAAGCGGTGAAGGATTTCCGGCGCGAGAACCGGGAGAAGACATTTAGCCTCGCTCCCCCTCCTCCCGGCCGGGGAGACGTTCCAATTTATGTCGCGATCGGCTCATGGCTCTTTGCAACCACCGTCCTGGTGATGCTTTGCCGGTGGCTGGTACCGAACTTCCCGGTTTGGATTCTGCTGTTCTTCGGCTACCTTTGGAGCCCGTTCAACTCGTACATCTCCGCGCGGATGTATGGCATTACGGGGCGCGGGGTGGCGTTTCCGTACATCAAGGAAGCGAGCATCGTCGGGTCGGGCTATCAGCGCGTGGACGCTTGGTATGCGCCCATCCCGTTCGCGGATCACGGCGCGGTGGCGCAGCGGTTCCGCGAGGTCGAGCTGACGGGCACGAAATTCACGAGCATTCTGAAGGCGGAGATGATGATGTTCCCGCTGGTGATGGTTGCCAGCTTCCTCTTCTGGAGCTTTTTCTGGAACTCGAATCCTTTGCCGTCGGGACAGTTTCCGTATGCGCAGCGGTTCTGGCCGATTCAGGCTCAGATGGCTTCGGTCTTGCAGCAGATCAACGTCCCGCGTCCGAATGGGGAAGTGGGATGGTTTGCGCAGGCGATCAAGCCTGCCTACATCGCGGGCGGCACGGTCGGTGGGCTGCTGCTTTATGGGGCCTTTTCGGTGCTCAAGGTGCCGCTGTTGGTGTTTTATGGGTTTGCCGGGGGAATCGGGCTGTTTCCCGCCAATACGATTCCACAGTTTGCCGGCGCCTGGTTTGGGCGGAAATACATGGCGAAGCGGTATGGGGCGGAGAATTGGGCGCGCTATGCGCCGGTACTGTTGGCAGGGTTTAGCTGCGGAACCGGTTTGATGTCGTTGATGTCGATCTCGGTGGCGCTGATTTCGAAGGCCGTCGCTAAGCTTCCCTACTAGCTTCGTAGCCCGCGTAGCCGTCCTCGACATTCACTAGCTGAGAGAATCCTTTATTCTCCAAAATGCTCAATGCAATCGACGAGCGGGTGCCCCCGCCGCAATGGACAAGAAGCGGTTTGTCCTTTGGCAGCTCACTCGCGCGGCTATCGAGCTGACTCAGTGGGATATTGACCGAGCCGGGGATGTGCCCTTCCTCCCATTCATCTTTACCGCGGACGTCGACAATCTGAGCTTCGGGACGTGACGGAATGTCTCGCGCAAATATTTGCTCGTGTGAGGCTGCAGCCTTGCTATCGAGAACATCGGGGCCGCACCAGCCGATCACTTGGTCCAGCCCGATGAGGCCCAACTGCCAAGTGGCCAGTTGAGCTCTTTCTTCGGTTTCGGCTATGAGCAACAGGTCCGTGCGATAAGGCACGAGCGAGCCAGACCATTTAATGAATGAGCCGCCTAAAGGAACGTGGAGCACGTTTGGCAGGTGAGCGGCAATATACGAGTCGGAGTCCCTGACATCAATGATCAAGGCGCCACTCGCATGTGTTTGTCGGGGTGGGTTTCTCTGGCCCCCAAGAATTGCCGGGCCATCTCTGTTCTCTCGTTTCATCTCCGCAAAATACTTGGGTGGCTCCGGTTGCCCTGTTAAAACTTCATCGACAAACGCGGCCTCGTTCTCATGTCGGAGAGCCCAGTTGGTTTGCTTCTCGTAGCCGATGGACGATACAGGTACGCCGCCGAGGCTCTTTCCGCATGCCGAGCCGGCTCCGTGAGCGGGCCATACGAGGATGTGCTCGGGCAGGCCCTTAATGCGCTGGAGGGAGCGGAAGAGATCTTCGGCGGCAGGGATCGCCGAGTTTTCCTCCCCGGCGGCGACCTCCAGAAGGTCAGGGCGGCCCACATCGCCAACGAAGAGGAAGTCGCCGGAGAAGAGCGCTTGCGGCTCGGGAGACGCGGCTTCGTCCGTTATGAGGAAGCTGATGTGCTCCGGCGTGTGGCCGGGGGTGTGAAGGACGTCGAAGCGGATGCGGCCGATCGCTATGCTGTCGCCTTCCTTGATGCGTTCACCTTCGAATGCGTACTGCCAATCTTTGGGGCCTTCTCCGGAGAGGTAGAGCTTCGCACCCGTTCGCTGGGCAAGCTCTCGGCTCCCGGAAAGATAGTCGGCATGAATGTGGGTCTCCGTTACCGCGCTGATCTTCAGCTTCTCTTTCGCGGCGGCTTCAACGTAAAGCTCGATGTCCCGGTTCGGATCGATGACGATAGCTTCCCCGCACTCGGGACACCCGATGAGGTAGCTCGCATGAGCCAAGTTGTCGTTGTAGAGCCGCTTCAGGATCATTGGCATTAAGCATAGCGCTTCCCATTTGCCGGCTAATTGCACCCTGCCGGAGGAGATGCCCCCAGGGATGGGGGCACTACGTGGGGCGGTACAATGTGCCTGTCCGATTCCCAAGGGAAAACGCCAACGATGCCGTCTACCGCACTTAACCAGCCTATCTCGCTCGCCCAAGCGGCGGAAGTAATTCGGAACCCAAGCGTCGATCAGCTCATTCAGGATTGCCTGGAAAATGACGACTGCAAGCTTGCCAATAACGGCGCGGTGGTCGCCTACACGGGCAAGTACACCGGGCGAACGCCGAAGGACAAGCACACGGTTCGTGAGCCTTCCTGCGAGGAAAACATCTGGTGGGAGAACAATAATTCAACGACTCCTGCCGAGTTCGAGCGGATTCGTAGGCTTCTCGACCAGTACGCCAGGGGAAAGAAGCTTTATGTGATCGACACCTACGGCGGGGCTGACCCGGAGCATCGAATCAAGGCGCGATTCATCGTCGAGCGACCCTATCACGCTCTCTTTATCAAGCAACTCCTGATTCGGCCGAGCGAGGAAGAGCTGCGGACGTATGAGCCGGACTGGACGATTGTGGATTTCGGCAAGCGGAAGCTTCACCCGCTGACCGACGGCACCACCGGCGAGGCCTTTATCGGGCTCAATATGGCGGACAAGCAGGTGCTCATCGTCGGCACCGAATACGCCGGCGAGATGAAGAAGTCGGTGTTCACGATCATGAACTACCTGCTCCCGCTCGAGGGAGTGCTGAGCATGCACTGCTCGGCGAATATTGGAGCTGACGGCGATACCGCGCTCTTCTTTGGTTTGAGCGGTACGGGCAAGACCACGCTCAGCGCCGATCCGGAGCGGATGCTGATCGGGGACGACGAGCATGGCTGGACTCCCAATGGTGTATTTAACGTGGAGGGCGGGTGCTACGCCAAGTGCATCAAGCTCAGCAAGGAAGGGGAGCCGGAGATCTGGGATGCGATTCGACGGGGAGCGGTGCTGGAGAATGTGGTTCTTAAGGCGGACGGCACTCCCGACTATGACGACGACTCGCTGACCGAGAACACCCGGGCGGCGTATCCGTTGGAGCACATTCAGAACGCGAAACTGCCGAGTTTGGGGGGGCACCCCAAGAACATCGTGTTCTTAACGGCCGATGCCATGGGTGTGCTGCCGCCGATTTCGAGGCTCACGTCAGAGCAGGCCATGTTCTTCTTCCTCAACGGCTACACGGCAAAGGTTGCGGGCACGGAGGCAGGGGTGAAGGAGCCTCAGGCAGTGTTCTCAGCCTGTTTCGGCGCGCCGTTCCTGCCCCTTCGTCCGAAGGTGTACGCCAAGATGCTTGGCGAGAAAATCGAGAAGCATGGCGCAAAGGTTTGGCTGGTGAATACGGGCTGGACGGGGGGGCCGTATGGCGTCGGCACTCGCATGAAGCTGAAATACACGCGAGCCATGCTTCGGGCGGCGTTCGAGGGCGAATTGGATGCGATTCCGTACGAGATCGATCCAGTGTTCGGCCTGCACGTGCCTACCTCTTGTCCAGACGTCCCGAGCGAGGTCTTGCAGCCGCGGGAGACATGGCAGGACAAGGCCGAGTACGACGTAAGAGCTCAAGAACTGAAACAGATGTTCGACGAGAACTTCCATAAATTCGAATAACCCTTATACTAAGAGTTAGGTGCAGTGATGCGTTACTTCGTGGTCGCTGAAGACGGAAGCAAATACGGGCCGGCCGATGTAAAGCTCCTTAACGCGTGGATTGCGGAGGGGCGGCTTCTTCCAGTGATGACCCTTCATGAAGAGGGCACGAACCATCCGGTTACGGCTGCGTCCATCGACGGGCTCGACTTTTATTCCTTGGAGCCCAATGGCGTTCCGGTCGTATCGGCGGGTGAAGCGATGGCGATTGCGTTCGAGCCTCAGATCCAACATGAATCCGAGAAGCTGGACGTTTTCCTCGCATGGGCGATGGTGGTTGTGACGCTGACCCTTTCGGCGTTCAGAACCATTGTGGGCGTGCTTGGCGTCTTCACGGCGTTGCTCGGACTCGTAGCAGCGTTTAAGGCGAAGGACAAGGGGCACGATGGTGCGGGCTTGCTCATTGCTTTCAACGTGCTCGCTCTCGCAGTGTGGTGCATTGCCCGCGTCTTCTACATGTTGCGATAGGCTGTATTCTTGAGAGCGTGACCTACTACGTCATTTCCGGCGATGGCCAGCGGTATGGGCCGGCAGACCTCGCAACGCTGAACCAGTGGGCGATTGAAGGACGTTTGCTGGCGAACCAGATGGTCGAAGATGAGTCGACCGGGATTCGCATGGCGGCATCCTCGGTTCCGGGACTGATTTTTCCCCAGCAGGCTCCAACGGGAGGAGGGTATCAGCAGTATCCGCGAGCGACCGCGTCTGGTTACGCGGGTCAGTCGGACATCACGCAAGCCTGGGTATTTGGTGCGCTTGGACTCTGCTGCTGCGGGTTTATTTTTGGCATCTTGGGCCTGTTGGCAGCCAATCGGGCAGAGCGAGCCGGAAATCCAAACGCCACGGCACCAAAGATCTTCAACATCGCGGTGATTGTGATCTGGGTGGTTGGCGGATTTCTGCGAGGGATTGTGTTCAGGTCGGCTAATCCTTTCTTCTAGCCTGCTAATATCGAAGCATGCTCCGAAACCAAGCCTTGCTCCTCGTATCGAGTGTCATTTTTGGGTCGGCCATCGCGGTGCCGCAGCAACAGCAGCAAGAGCCGCTGGCCGAGCAGCAATTTAAGAATATTCAATCGTTCAAGGGTGTGAAGGCTAGCGAAATCATCCCGTCGATGCAGTTTATGTCCGCGGCGCTGAAAGTCGACTGTAAGTATTGCCATGAGGCGGATTGGTCCAAGGACAGCAAGGAAGAAAAGCGCACGACTCGCGATATGATCCGGATGCAGAACGAGATCAACGAGAAGAACTTCGGGGGGCATCCTGAGGTCACATGTGCGACCTGCCATGCGGGGAACGCGCATCCGATCAATCTCACCCCAACCGAAGGTTTGGGAGTGCGAACGCGGCGCGACAACAAGGTTTCGGCAGCCGATGTGCTGGCCGCCTATGAGAAGGCGGTGGGAACGAATCCTGCGCCGGTGATCTCTGGACTTCGGCTGGAAGGGACGAGCTCGAATCGCGGCAAGAACGGGAAAGTCGAGGGGATTTACAGCGGAGAGAAGTTCCGCTTAGTTGTGACTGGCACGGGCTGGGTCGAGAAGCAGGGATTCAATGGAACAGACCCCTGGATGACGTTTGAGAAGGGCGTTCAGGCATTTCCGATGGAGCACGCGCACCAATTCTTGAACGAACGGAAGATTTACCTCGGGCCTTCGACCCTGCCAAAACTGGAGAATCCGTCAGGCGGGACTGCGATGCTGGATGGCAAGCCCCACTCGGTGGTGACGGGTTATGTGAAGGGCAACGAAAAGGTGCGGGCGTCTCTCTTCTTTGACAACAAGACGGGGCTTCTTTCGCGGACGGCGTTCTACTACACGACGATTCTCGGGACCATTGCGCAGATCAACGACTACTCGAACTACAAGAAGGTGAACGGCGTTATGGTGCCAATGAAGGTGGCGATCCATTCGGCGGAAACAGACCAGGTGCTCGCTTTCACCAAGTCCACCGTTTTGCCAAAAATCGACCCTGAGACGTTCGATCCTCGCAAATAGATGACGTCGCGGCTGATCGAATGCGTGCCGAACTTTAGCGAGGGGCGCGACCAGGCGGTGATCGACGCGATTGCGGACGCTATTCGGTCCGTCGACGGCGTCAGTCTGCTGAACGTCGACCCGGGTAAGGCGACGAATCGGACGGTTTATACCTTTGTCGGGGAACCGGAGCCGGTTTGCGAAGCTGCCTTTCGCGCGGCGGCGAAGGGTGTCGAATTGATCGACATGAGCCGGCATCATGGGGAGCATCCCCGGTTTGGCGCGATGGACGTTTGCCCGCTCGTGCCGATAAGCGGCGTCTCGATGGAGGAGGCGGTGGAATACGCTCGAGCCTTGGGGCGGCGGCTTGGCGAAGAGCTTGGGCTGACCATTTTTCTTTACGAAAACGCTGCCACGCGCGAGGAGCGGCGGAATCTTGCGAGCGTGCGGGCCGGGGAGTATGAGGGTCTGCCGGAGAAGCTGGCGCAGGCGGATTGGGGGCCGGACTTCGGTCCTTCGATCTTTAATGCGCGTTCGGGAGCGGCTGCGGTTGGAGCGCGCGACTTTCTCATCGCTTACAACGTGAACCTGAACACGACGTCCGTTCGACGGGCGAATTCGATCGCGTTCGATGTTCGCGAAAAGGGTCGCGCGAAACGGATCGGTGATCCGATCACCGGGGAGATCGTGCGAGATTCGGACGGGAATGCGGTTTACGAGCCGGGTTCGCTTGCTTCCGTGAAAGCAATCGGCTGGTTCATCGAGGAGTATGGAATCGCGCAGATTTCGATGAACCTGACGAACTTCAGCGTCACTCCCTTGCATATCGCCTTCGACGAGGTGGTGGAGAAGGCGCAGGCTCGTGGGATACGGGTGACGGGCTCGGAGCTGGTGGGGCTTGTGCCCTTGAAGGCGCTCCTCGATGCAGGCCGGTACTTTCTGCGCAAGCAGCGCCGATCGACGGGAGTCTCGGATGCGGAACTGATCAAGATCGCCGTACGGACCCTCGGCGTTAACGAGCTTTCGCCGTTCGATCGACAGACGCGGGTGATCGAGTATGCGATTGCGGCGCGAGATAAGAAATTAGTCAACCTTTCAGTTAATGAATTTGTTGAAGAGACGGCATCGGAGTCTGCGGCTCCCGGCGGAGGTTCGATTTCGGCGGTACTTGGCGCACTTGGAGCTGCATTGGCGACGATGGTGGCGAATCTTTCTTCGCACAAGCGAGGTTGGGATGACCGGTGGGAGGAGTTTTCGGAGTGGGCAGAGAAGGGCAAAGCTTTTCACACGGAGCTCACGGGGCTGATCGATTCGGATACGGATGCATTTAATGGCTTGATGGCCGCCTTTGGACTCCCTAAGGGTAGTGACGAGGAGAAGTCAGCGCGGCACAAGGCGATTCAAGATGCGACTCGGGAAGCGATAGAGGTTCCTCTTCGCGTCATGCGTGCGTCCCATCGCTCGATGGCAGTTATTTACGCGATGGCGCAGACAGGCAATCCGAATTCGGTGTCGGATGCTGGTGTCGGTGCGCTCTGTGCACGCTCAGCGGTCATGGGAGCTTTTTTGAATGTGCAGATCAACGCGTCGGGGCTAGAGGATAAGAGTTTCGTAGGTGCGGCGCTGCAAGAGGGGCGCATACTCCAAGAATCGTCTCAAGCCATGGAGACGGAGATTCTACGGCTGGTGGAAGCGAAGATTCTCAGCGCTGGGTAACTTTCTCCAATGGCCGGCTACAGTCCCGCGATCTATGCGTTCGTTCGGTGGGCTGTGAAGACGTTTTACTTCGGAACCCATGGCGGGCTGCGGACGATGAACCATGGTAACGTGCCTGCAAGTGGCGGAGTGCTGTTGGCACCGAACCATGTGAGCCATCTCGATCCTCCGGCGGCATGCTGCGCGTTACACCGACCCGTTCATTGCATGGCGAAGGAGGAGCTATTTAAGAACAAGCTCTTTGGCTGGCTCATTACGGCGCTGGCTGCTTTTCCCGTCAAGCGGGGAGAGGGAGATACGGAGTCGATTCGTACGGCGATGGCATTGCTCGAGGCGGGAGAAGTGGTTCTGCTTTTTCCGGAGGGAACTCGCGGCGACGGCACGACCTTGCAGCCGATTAGCCGGGGAGTGGCCCTTTTGGCCAAGCGTACGGGCGTTCCGGTGGTTCCGGTGGGAATCACGGGCACGCATCTGGTGATGCCCCGGGACAAGAGCACCAAGGCCCGAAAGCACGCCATGATCGTGGCTTGCGGCAGGCCGTTCACGTATCAGGAGATTGCGACGAGCTCGAGCGAGAAGGAGAACCGGGAGATCTTTGCCCGGACGCTGCAGGAACGCATTTTGGAGATGTGCCGGGAAAACGGGCTGCCACTTAAAATCGGTGCTGAAACACGAAGCCAAACAGAGAGCTCCGCTCCCGAACGAGGAAGCGTAGAGCCAACGGTTTGATTGGTCTGATCTCGAATCCGGCGCTTATGCGGAAGCCGTCATGTTCGGCCATCAGGCGGACCTCTTCGCTGAAGGGAATAGAGGCTCCCACGATTGGATAGAGACGCTTCTGAGCCATGCTCACCCCGATGGTGAGATCGGCGGGATACTCACCGTTGATGGCCTGAAACCCTTCTCGAAAGGTGATCGCCAGGAAAGGGCGCGTGCCTTCCGAGGTCTTGTTCAAGATATCCTGCACGCCGATGGCGAAGCCTGGGGTGAGGTTGGTGAGGGGCGCGAGGTAGTTGTAAGTGAGATCGAAGGTGGTCTGGGCAGTCGGCATGCCCAGGTTCTGGCTTCGAACTTCCAACTCCCAAAACTTTGTTAGGCCGACCCCAAGGTAGTGCTCGATTTCGCCTTGAACTCTCGGCTCCGCGCGCAGCTCGTATTTGAACGTGCGATAGGGGATCTTGCGTGCGGTCGGGATATAGATGAGCCGGTCCGCTTGGGCCACGGCGGCAGTGGTCGCAAGGCCGAGCACAATCCAGGTTCGCATCAACAGCAAGGTACCCAAGGAGCACCCAAGATCGTTCCCTTGCTATTTGGTGAGTCTGATCTCGTCGATCGTTCGCCCATCTGCGTCGATCTGGCGCAGCATCAGCTCGCGTCCTTTCACGTCTACGCGAGTCACCGAATGCACGCTCTTTAGCTGAGCCGTGAAGCTTTGCCAGGAGGTGGGATCGTCTCCTTGGGCTCGGTCGTAGAGTTCGCCTCCGCCTCCGCCTGAGATGATGTGGATGGTGCCGTCGGCTTGGGTAATTGATTTGCCGTCAAACGCTCGGTCGAGGGTCATGGAGCCATTGTCGGTTTTCATGGGCAGCGAGCGTTGGTAGTTGTGAATGTGGCCCGCGAACATGATGTCGACCTTGTACTTGGTGAAGAGGTCGACGATGGCGCGCGTGTTCGTGTCTCCCGCGTGGGTCTTGGAGGAGTGGTAGGGCGGCACGTGCATGGCCACGAAGCTCCAGGTGGCGCTTTGAGATTTCTGAAGCTCGCCTTCCAGCCATTCACGCATCGCTGGGTGCTGCCAGTCGACATAGACGTTCGAGTCGAGGATCACCCAGCGGCTGTTTCCGTAGCTGAAGCTGTAGTTTCCGATCCGGCCCAGCTTGCCGCCTGAGGCTTCGTTCAGGGCGTTGACTTGAGCGGGTGTGCCTTTGATCTTGAGAGGCATTTTGGGTCCGCTGTCGGGGGTGAGCCAATAGGCGTAGAAGGCGAGGCCATCCGAGTACCGCTCGAGATTTCGGAACGCGGTGTCGTGGTTGCCGGTTACCGGGATGGTGAGCGTGTTGCGGAGCACGGCTGCGCCGATGGTCGGGGAGTTGGTGTCGGCGTTTTGGATGGGAAAGAAGTAGTTTCGGTAATCCATCAGACGGCCGTTCGGATAGGCGATGTCTCCCAGGAGCACGGCGAAGTCAGCTTCTTGGTCTGCCATGACGCCGGCAAGCTTTTTCTGTCCCGGCGTGCCTCGGCCAATGTCGCCCACGGCCAGGAAGCTGTAGGGGGTGTCGCCCGCCTTAGGTGCGATGAAGGTTCCGCTCTTTCCACCAGCTTCGTAGCGCACGCTGGCTCCTGCAGACAGTTCATGGATCTCGGACATTTGAACATAGTGAGTAGGCACGCGGCCAAATGCCACTTTCCGTGGACTGAGGCTTCGCGCGGTTTGCCAGGGTGCATCACCCACTTTGTAATTCGCTGGGAGGGCATTGGCGGAAGCCGTGTGCCAGACGACGGTTACGCTTTTCGCGGCGGCCTGATCGTTTTCGCCGAGTTGGATGTAGGGAGCGACGAGCGTTTTGCCTTGAGGCGGCGCGAAGGCGAAGAGCAGCAGTAGGGCGACCATTAAGTCTCGGTGCCTCTAACGTGCGTGGGGGAGATCATCTCCATCTCTTACCTGAGATGCCATGATCGTAATAGCGCTCGGCGCCATCCGTCTCACAAGCGAGAGTTGCAATGACCACACTTTTAATCGCCAGCCTCCTTACGTCGCCTGTCCTTTCTCAGCGCCCGTCAGAGGTGCCGACAGGGTTCCGGGATGAGATGCGGTCGCTCGTGCCGTGGACTATTTACAACAAGGAACGTCCGCCGGCGATGACCGTCACCAGCAAGGGCATCAAGATGACGCTCCCGCACGTGCCGGAAGGATGGCCTTATGCCTACCAGTGGAGCGGAGCGCGGCGGAAGATTACGCTGGATGTGGCGCGTTATGGACGGTTGGTCGCGGATGTGCCGGAGATCACGAAGGGAAGCTACGCGCACTTCGAGATTGCGGTGCTGGATGCGAAGGATCAGGAAGTGAAGGGCTTCCGGTCGGAGAGCGTAACCGAGCCGGGTCAGATCCAGTTCGACCTCTCGACGCAGCTTCTGCCCGCCACCTATCGCCTGGATGTTCGGCTGATCGTGGGGGGCTCGAATGAGGGAGCCTCGGCAACTTATCGTTGGGTGAAGGCGTTCTCCTCGAATCCTTCCCGGGGTTGAGGGACCGTTCGATGGAGATTCCGGAGGAGATGCCTCCAGGGATGGAGGCACTACGGGGGTGGGTGTGAGCGTCAAACTATTACACGTGGCTCGTCGATTCCTTCTGTTCTTCGCCTCCGCGCTCGCCGCTGTCTCCTGCAACAATCCGCCAGCCCCAACACCTAGCGCAGGCAAACCATCGCCACCCGCAGTAGTGGTCGTCCCGCCCCCGCCGCCTTACACCGAGATTTCGCTGAAGTGTCAGGGGCAGCGCGTGCCGGTGATCATGTATCACGACGTTATCGCCAAGCGTGACAAGGACGCTCAGTGGTTCGACTGCACGGTGGACGAGCTGAAGGTGCACCTGGACTGGCTGGAGACGAACTCCGTAACGCCAATCTCGCTCGATCAGCTCTACGGCCACTTAACCAAGGGAGAGCAGATTCCTGAGAGGTCGGTGGTGCTGACGTTTGACGACAACTACCAGGGCTACTACGATCGCGCCCTGCCGCTCTTGAGAGCGAAGAATTATCCGTCCGCAATGTTCGTGCATACCGGCTTTGTCGGGAAGAAGGAGGGCTTGCACCCGAAGATGGACTGGAAGACGCTCAAGGAGCTGGCCAAGGACCCGCTGGTGACCATCGGAGGCCATACGATCTCCCACCCGGACGACATCACCCTCCTGCCGCTCGATCAGCAGATGAAGGAGCTGCAGGAATCGAAGGCCGAACTGGAGAAGCAGCTTGGCAAACCAGTGCCTTACTTCGCTTATCCAAACGGCAAGAACGACGAGGCGGTACAGGGGCTCACGAAGGCGGCAGGCTATACGATGGCCTTCAGCATCCACAATGGGCTCGCAGAGGAGTCACCGAGCACCTTCTCGGTCGATCGGTATATCCACACCCGATTCGAGAAGGCATTTGAGGATTGGGAGAAGTCGACTACGGGCGGTGCGCTCGCGGCTTATCTCGGGCCCTTGAAGAAGAGTCCCGTCAGCTTCTCGGAGGGAGAGTTCGAAAACGTCAAGCTCGCCCTCGTAAAGGGCGGAACGCCGACGAGCCTCATGTCGGAAACTCGTGAGGGTGTATTGGAGTTCGTGAAAAGGACTCCCGGAGCGGTGGCGGGCATCAACGGCGGGTTCTTCGCGATCAGCGACATCAAGAGCAGCGACAACCGGATGGTAGGGCCCATGAAGACCGCCGCGATGCCGAGCGTCGTGCCCGATGAAGCCAAAGAGCGGTGGGATAAGCTTCGCAATCGTCCCGTGGTCATGTGGGGGCCGACGGGAATCGGCATCGTTCCATTCCAGCCTGAGACGATGCGCACGGACGAGGCGTTCAAAGACTTCGTGCCGGACCTCACGGACGTGTTGCTCACGGGGGTCTGGCTCGTCCACAGCGGCGTCGCGCGAACCAAGGAGCAGATGGACACGTTCGGCGCGAAGGACATCCAGGATTTCCGGCGTCGTGCGTTTCTGGGCATTACCGCGGACGGCGAGCTGGTGTTGGGGGCGGCGACGAGCTCTTACACATCCGAGCAGGTCGCACGTGCGGCGGCGGCGGCGGGGCTCTATGAGGCGGTCCTGCTCGACTCCGGATTTTCGACTTCGCTGGTTTACGGACAAAGCATCAAAGCCAGCGGGCACTCGACCCCAACAACTCCTTCGAGGCCAATCCCGCACGCGATCGTCGTAATTGGCGACTTGGATCCAGCGACCGCGGAGATGGGCAAGGCGGATCCGATTCGACCAGTCGAGGAAGAACGTCCGAGGCGCAGACGACGGCGCCATTAGCTTTCTCAAGCATCCTCTGGGATGAGATATCCTTGCGCGGTGCGCAGAGCGGTCTTCTTCATCATCCTCACGCTCTGCTTCTATCCGCTGCTAGCACCTGCTGGCCACGTCGCGTTCGTGCCGCCCGCTGCCCTCATTGCGGGCATTTTGCTTGCCCTCACGCTCGGCAATCCGTATCCCGATCAGTCGAAGAAAGTAAGCAAGATTCTCTTGCAAACGGCAGTCGTGCTGCTCGGTTTCAGCATGGACCTGCATAGGATTCTCGAGGCGGGCGCTAAGGGATTGGGCTTCGCGTTGGTGAGCATCGTTGCGGTGTTTGCCTTGGGTTACGCGCTGCAAAAGTTGCTCCACGTCCGGCCTTTGACGAGTCTGCTGGTCAGTACGGGCACCGCCATTTGCGGCGGGTCGGCAATTGCCGCAATGAGCGCGGTCACCGACGCGCCTCAGGAAGATGTCAGCGTTGCCGTTGGGACTGTTTTTCTGCTCAACGCAGTCGCTCTCGTGATCTTTCCACCGCTGGGACACGCTCTCCACTTGACGCCCGAGCAGTTTGGAGTGTGGGCGGGAATCGCGATTCACGACGTTAGCAGCGTAGTTGGAGCGGCCGCTGCTTTTGGCGACGGATCGCTGGAGACAGCCACGGCGGTTAAGCTCAGCCGAGTTCTCTACCTCGTTCCGATCACGCTGGTCGCCGCGTTTTTTTTGGCTCGGAGCCGAGAAGCGGGGGAGAAGAAGGGAGCATTCACGATGCCCTGGTTCATCCTGTTTTTCTTGTTGGCGAGCCTATTGCGCACCTACCTGCCACCGATTCAAAGCCTGGCCCCCACCATAAAGCTTTTGGCAGTCTGCGGCTTTTCTGCCAGCTTGTTTCTGATCGGTGCAGGGATTTCAATGAAGACCCTGAAATCGGTGGGGATCCGTCCGATGGTCCAAGGCGTGCTTCTTTGGGCGTTCATTTCGATCGCCGCGTTCTACGCGGCGAGGCAGTCATAGAGGAAACCGATGCAGGCTGAGTACAAGGTTGTTCGCACGAGCTGGACGGGCAGCCGTTACACCGCACAGGACGCAGGTGGGAACGAGCTGTACACGATTCGAAGCGGTTCGAAGTCCGCCAAGTTCTTTCCGCCGGGAGCTGAGATGCCGCAGTTTGAGATGAAAGCCCTCTCTTTCTTCTCGACGCAGCTCGCGTTCGTAGAGAGCTCGGATAACTACGTGTTTGGCTACCTGAAGCCGAAGGGTTCCACTTGGCTGCTCTTAAATGTGGCTGAGTCGCAGATTGGCGTGTTTCAAGGGGGCCTTACCCGCGAAGCGGTGGAGGCATCCATCCAGCCCATCGAAACCAAGGGCTTGGGAACCTTTGCTGCCCTCAAGTTGGCTTACCAAAAGGCCGCCGAATCCGCAAGGTTCTACGAGCTGCTCGTCGAGGAGAAGCCGGTCTTACGATTCGAGATGGCAAAGGATCGCAAGTCCGTCGACGCCACGGTGCTTTCACAGCACATAAAGGATGTCGATGAGCGTGTCGTTTTGATGCTAGCGGTGCGTTGCTTCGTGGCCCAGCAAGACAAGCAGAGTGGTTAGGTCAAACTCTGAGTGTGATCTCCTCGCTTGCGCTGCTCGCCCTGGTCCCTTCTTTCCTCATCGGAAATGCGATGGTCATCGACGGAACGGGGAAGCCGGCCTTCTCCGCAGATGTGCGCATTGAGGGGGAACGGATCGTTGCGGTGGGCCAACTGGAGCCGATTGCCGGCGAGCAGGTGATCGATGCACGCGGGTTGACGTTGGCACCAGGATTCATCGACGCGCATAGCCACGCAGATGGAAACCTGGACAAGCTAGAGTCTCAGCTTCGGCAGGGAATCACGACGGCCATTTGCGGGCAGGACGGAGGGCGTCCGGCATCGGTTCGGGAGCAGAAGGAGAAGACGAAGCAGGCACCCATCCGGTTTGAATTCTTCTCCGGCCACGGCGGCTTGCGGGAAGCGGCCATGAAGTCACTCTCTCGCAAAGCTGCGCCGTTTGAAATCCGCCGGATGGAAGCATTGCTGGAAGAAGACATGAAGGCAGGAGCCCTGGGTCTTTCCACCGGCCTGGAATATGATCCCGGCCATTACTCCTCTACCGAGGAGCTCATTGCGCTCTCGAAGAAGGCCGAGAGGCATGGAGGCATGTATATCAGCCATGTCCGGGATGAGAGCCATGAGATGTTGGAGTCGGTGCGGGAGGTGCTTCGCATCGGACGCGAAGCTCGCTTGCCCGCGCAAATCTCGCACATCAAGATGGGAGTGGCGAGTGTTTGGGGGAAGTCGGCGGAGGTGATTCGGATGGTGGAGAAGGCGCGAGCGGCTGGGCAGGCGGTGACGGCTGATGTGTATCCCTACTTGTATTGGCAATCGACGATTCGCGTGCTGACGGTGAGCAGGGATTACGGGAATAGGAAGGTGTGGGAGTCGGCTCTTGCGGACGTCGGTGGTGCGAAGAACGTGCGGTTGACCAGCTACTCGCCGAATTCAACATGGGTTGGAAAGACGCTGGAGCAGCTGAGCAAAGAGACCGGCAAGGACGCGCCTAGCCTGATCATTGAGATCGTGAATGCGACAGCCGAAGGCAAGGGCCGGGAGTCGGTGCTGGTGAGCGCCATGACCGAGGAGGACCTGACGGCTTTCGTGAGGCAGCCTTGGATCATGTTCAGCTCCGACGGCTCCGGCGGCGGATCTCATCCCAGAAGTGCCGGTTCGTTTCCGCGGGTTCTGGCGCGATATGTTCGCGATTTGAAGGTCATTTCGTTGGAAGAGGCGATTCGGAAGATGACCTCACTGCCGGCACGGACTTTCAAGCTGCATGATCGGGGAGTGGTCAAGCCGGGCATGTCAGCGGACCTGGTGCTCTTCGATGCTAAAACAATTCGCGACACGGCCACGCCAGAGAACCCGACGAGCATGGCCGTCGGGGTGAAGAGTGTGTTTGTTCGGGGAACCAAGCAGCTTTAGGTTGGAACGGCAGCTTGCCTACTTACCTAAACGTGTTGAGATCAGCTTTCGGCCTCCTTCGCGTTGGCTCGTCCACTTATCGCCGAATTCCATCCTGAGCAGCTCGCGGATAAGGCCGGTGTGGGAGAACCAGATGCCGGAAAGGGCTCGTTCTTGCTCCTTTGAACCAAGTGACTCGCCAGCGTCTGCTGCCATCCGCCGAGCTAGGGATTTGTCGGCTTCGAGAAGTTTGTCCAGATGCTTGGTGACAAGGTCCTTTAGCTGGTCGCCGGTGGCGACTCCGAACTTGGTGAGGTCTTGAAGGAGACCGTCGTAATCCTCGCTTGGCACCTTGTTGCGTTCTGGGAGCAGGGCTTCCAGGATGCCTTCGACAAGGTCCACATTCAGGGGCTCGGTGGCTTCTTGCTCCATCGCGCCTTCGCGGTATTTGCGGCGCTCATCGAGGACGCGCTCGAATTCGAGGTC
>JBGGMI010000156.1:0-6886 GCA_041288075.1 Fimbriimonas sp. | reverse complement strand
CCCAGTGCAAAATCCATGCAGGCGAGGTTACCGTTTCGGGTATGCAGTTGACCTAATGATCGAGGTGCCATCCGGGTCCGAGCAGATCGTCGTTGTTGGAGATTTCAAGCTCTTTTCTCCGGCGGAGCTATTCGACTATTTCGTGCAGCCGGACCTGCTGAAATACTGGTGGCCCGAGCAGGCTTCGACTGACCCACGGGTTGGAGGAAAGTATCGCCTCACGTGGCCGGACATGAACTGGATTTTGGAAGGCGAATACACGGCTTTCGAACCGGGCAAGCATCTTGGCTTCACCTGGAGCTGGAATCATGAGCCGGACATTTTGCCGAAGCAGGTCGACATCTACTTCAGCGAGCTCGCCGACTCCACACGGATCGGAATTTTCCACGGACCGTTCGAAGGCGATTCGTCCGATCGTCAGGGCGTGGTGGAGGGTTGGATTCACTTCGGAATGAGGCTGGCGGGGCTTCGCAGAACGGAAGAGGAATAGGCTGCATGGAACCTGAGCTGCCCTGCGGTATCTCATAACTATCGCAACAGCCATGGATGACAGCAGCCACGACAGGCTCTATAGAACGCTCGCGAAAGCCATTTTCCTGGCAGCGGGCGTGTATGTGCTGCTGTGGTTCCTGGACGCGACGATCACAGTCATCCTCATCTTCATCGCAGCCTTCGTGCTGGCCATCGCCTTGAATGCACCCGTTCAATGGCTAGAGAAGCGGAAGGTGCCTCGAGCAGTCGGAGCCTTGGGGATGATTTTGCTCTCGCTCGGGGCAATGGCGCTTGTGATCTGGCTCGTCGTTCCAGAGGTGGTAAAGCAGATTACGAACCTTATTGAGAAGCTGCCGGAGATCACCAAGAACCTGCAGGACAAAGGCGCCGTTTTTCTCCATCGCTATCCCGAGTTGGAGCAGCAGATCGGCAAAGAAGGATTCTCGATCCAGAAGATGCTGCCAGACATGCAGACGACGATGCTGCGGGTGGGGCGTTATACGCTGAGCCTGGTTGGAGCAATCCTGTTCGGCATCATAATCGTCACGATCGTTCTCTACTCGTTGGTTCGGCCGAGACCGCTGCTTCGCGGCGTGCTGGAATTCATGCCTCCTAATCTGCGGGGGAGTATGGAGAAGGCACTGGCGCGCGGATCGCAATCGGTGGTTGCGTGGGTGTGGTCGAACATCATTATCGGCGGCATCGAGGGCGTTGCGACCGGAATCTTTTGTCAGGCGATAGGCATTCCTGGAGCGTTCGTGTGGGGGATGCTAGCCTTCTTCGCAGAGTTGGTGCCGCAAATCGGGGTCTATCTCGTCTCGGTGCCGGTACTGCTCGTAGCGCTTTCGGTTTCGCCGATGACGGCGCTATGGACCCTGGTTTTCTTCATCGCTTTGAATCAGATCACGAGCAACTTCATTTCGCCTCTAATCGTGGGCAAGACGATGAAGCTGCACCCGGTGTCGCTGCTGTTCGCGGTGCTGGCTCTTGGAAGTGCGTTCGGGTTCCTTGGAGCCGTGCTGGCGATGCCGATGGCCGGGTTCATCAAGGCGTTTTATGACGAGTTCTATGGTTCGAGGCAGCCAGTCGTCGAGGACGAGGAAGCGTTGGTCGATAAAGTTCTGAACCGGGAGACGGAGGAAGCGTAGCTCAAAGTGCTATCCTCTTCCCTTCCCATATGATCCCTAAAGGCTTCTCCTTCGCCGGCGTCCGATGTGGACTTAAGAACAAGCGCAATGACGTGGGGCTGATAGTGTCCGACCGTCCGGCGCGTGCGGCGGGCGTTTTCACGACCAACCATGTACGGGCGTCCAGCGTCGACTACTCGCGATCAGTTGTGGACGGTGGAGAGATCCGGGCGCTCGTGGTGAATAGCGGCAATGCGAATTGCTGCACCGGAAAGCAGGGCGAACGCGACACGCGGCGGATGGCGGAAATGGCAGCGGAGGGTTTGGGGCTGGAGCCGAAGGAAGTCGTCGTCGCCTCGACGGGCGTGATCGGGCAGTTGCTGGACATGTCGAAAGTCGAGCGGGGGATCGCCGAAGCTTCTCTGGCGCTGGCGCTTGATCCCGTCCCGTTGATGGATGCGATCTTGACGACGGATTTGGTCGAGAAGTGGGCCTGGTCTGATGGCACGGCCTCGCTAGAACGTGGTGCCCCGCCCGCCGTGACGGGGGGCTCAAAGCCGTGCATCTACGGCATCGCGAAGGGGTCCGGCATGATCGCGCCGAATATGGCGACAATGCTCGGGTTCCTCGTGAGCGATTGGGATGTCAGCGAGATCGATTTGCAGGCTTGCTTGCAGCGGGTTGCGGACAAGAGCTTCAACTGCATGACGGTGGATGGCGATACCTCCACAAACGACATGCTGGTCCTGATGGCGAACGGGGCGAGTGGGATTAAGCCGGAGTCCGAAGAGTTTGAGCGCGCGTTGACGGACGTTTGCGTGTCGCTGGCCAAGCAGGTAGCGCGGGATGGCGAAGGAGCCACCAAGCTAGTGGAGGTGCGTGTCACCGGCTCCGAGGACCCAAAGAAGATCGCCCGGACGATCGCAGATTCGCCCTTGGTCAAGACTGCGATGTTTGGTTGCGATCCGAACTGGGGGCGAATCTTGATGGCGGCGGGGCGGGCGGGCGTGCCGTTTACGACGGACGACGTCACCCTCAAGCTGATTGCCGGCGACGAGGAATTCACGTTGTTCGATAATGGCGGCCCGGCAGCATTTGACCCGAAACGAGTTTCGACCGCGCTCAAGAGCGACACGGTGGTGATCGATCTTCAGGTGGGCGAAGGGGAGCAAGCGACGATCTACACCTGCGACTTCGGCTACGGCTATGTCCGAATAAACGCCGAGTACCATACTTGAGCCGTCTAACACTCATGACGAACAAGTGGCTTATTCTCGTCGCAGCCGTGGCGGCATTGCTGGTGATCGGATGCGCGGGTGGCGGCGAATCTGGGGACGATTGCTGCGGCGCAACCAATGGCACAACGAGCACGACCAACGGCTCGACAAATGGCAGCACCACCGGAACGACGAGCGCCTTCGCCGGGTTCTATCAGGGCTCGTTTAGCGGGAGCAACACGACTGGTGCCCGGTTCACGGGGGACGGTGGAGCGGACATCTCGGCAGATGGTAGTGCCTTCTTTGAATTCGCCGCGCAAGTTCAAGGTGGAGCACCCTATAACCGGAGCTTCGATGGCATGATCGATTCGGCGGGGCGGTTTACCGGGACGACTCACACCGGCGAGAGCGTTCGAGGCACGGTTTCCAGGAGTGGCAATTCCCTAGCCGCGACTCTCGTTTGGGATAAGCGGACGGTGAGTGGGCAAATCTTCTATACGGAGACCGAGCAGTTCAATCTAACGCTGCAACCCTGATCAATCAGAGGCACAACGCCCTTGGTGCTAGTCGTCTGCTAGATCAACACTCGCTCATCGCGCATCCAAGATGCCCCGTGTCTGAGTGCTAAAGCCGGCGTACTCCTCGTCGGTGATCAAGCCGTGGATTTTCATCAAGGCGAGTTGATTAATGGCGGTTGATCGTCTTAGGCCGTCGAAGGCATATGCCATATCCTTGTTCCGATCATGGATGTGCCCGTAAATCGTGCCATATCGATCGTGGGCGGTCATCGAGGAGTCGTTCGCTATGGCGACTAATTCATCAAGGATTCGTTGGCTGAGTCGCTCCAAAGCTACAGGCGAGAGGGACCGCAACAGCTTCCAATCGGGCTCGTGGATGTATCCGGGAGGCATAGCCCAGGTTACTTCCTGCGGCACCGAGCATCATCCGGATGGAGATGCCCCCAGGGATGGGGGCACTACTCTTAGCCTCGGAAGCCGGCTTTCGCCGTGATTTCCGTGGCGATGCTGTTCGGCACTGGCTCATAGTGCGACGGCGTCACGTTCGGTTGGGCTCGGCCCTGGGTCAAGGACCGCAGGGTCGTGACGTAGCCGAACATCTCGGAAAGAGGCACGTGCGCAGTCACAACCGTGACTCCGCCCATCGCGTTCTCCATTCCCTCGATGCGTCCGCGTCGGCCGTTGATGTCGCCAACAACGTCTCCAACGAAGTTCTCAGGCGTCGTGACTTCCACGTGCATGATCGGCTCCTTCAGAACCGGGTTGGCCTTTCTCATGCACTCCTTGAAGCCAATGAGACCGGCCTGCTTGAACGCATTTTCGTTTGAGTCGACTTCGTGGTAGGCACCGTCTACGACTGAGACCTTAACGTCCACAACCGGGTAGCCGGCGATGACGCCTGACAGCAGCCCTTCGCGAACGCCCTTCTCAATTGCAGGGACGTATTCCTTCGGAATCGAACCACCAACCGTCTTGTTCTCGAAGACGAAGCCGGTTCCAGGTGGAAGCGGGTCCATTTCGAGGACGCAGACGCCGAACTGACCGGAGCCACCCGTCTGCCGGACGAATCGTCCTTCAGCCTTGGAGTGAATCTGAACCGTCTCTCGGTAAGCAACCTGGGGCTTGCCCTGGTTGGCCTGTACGCCGAACTCTCGGTTGAGTCGGTCGACGATGATCTCGAGGTGGAGCTCGCCCATTCCGGAGATGATCGTCTGGCCAGACTCGGCGTCGGTGAAGACTCGGAAGGTCGGGTCCTCTTGGGCCAGTCTCTGAAGAGACGAACCAAGCTTCTCCTGGTCGGCGCGCGACTTCGGCTCGATGGCGATCTGGATGACCGGCTCAGGGAACTTGATGCTCTCAAGCGCCATGTGGTGGTCGTTGCTGCAGATCGTCTGACCTGTGTTCACGTCGTTGAGGCCGATGACGCCCACGATCTCACCGGCGTACACCTCGTCGATGTCGTTCCGGCTGTTCGCGTGCATTTCCAGAATTCGGCCGATGCGCTCTTGCCGGGTTCGGAAGTCGTTCGTCGAAGGATCGCGGTAGCAGACAGTGACCTGGGTGCCCTTCTTCAACACGCCCGAGTAGACGCGGAGGAAGGTGAGACGGCCCACGTACTTGTCCGACATGATCTTGAAGGCAAGGGCGACAAACGGCTCCTTGTCATCAGGATTGCGCTCCATGACCTCTTCGGTGTCAGGATCGACGCCCTTGATCGAGCCAACATCGAGCGGCGACGGGAGGTAGTCCACGACGCAGTCGATCATTGCCTGCACGCCCTTATTCTTAAAGGACGAACCAGAAATCATCGGGATGATCTTGTTGGCGAGGGTTCCGGCGCGCAGCGCGTCGCGGATCTCCTGCTCGGAAATCTCTTGGCCATCCAGGAAGCGCTCCATGATGGAGTCGTCGTACTCGGAAATGGCTTCCATCATCTTCTCGCGGTACTCGGCAACCACGTCCATGATGTTCGCGGGAATCTCGACTTCGCGATAGGTCTTGCCCTTGTCATCGTCGGTGTCGTAGACGGCAGCCTTCATCGTGATGAGGTCCACATAGCCGGTGTACATCGACTCAGCGCCGATCGGAATCTGGATAGGAGCAATGTTCGCGCCTAGTCGATCCTTGGCTCGCTGAAGAACGCTGAAGAAGTCCGCCCCCAGGCGGTCCATCTTGTTGACGTAGATGATGCGGGGGACGCCGTACTTGTTCATCTGGCGCCAGACCGTTTCGGTCTGAGGCTGGACGCCGCCAACCGCGCAGAGGACGCAGACAGCTCCGTCGAGAACACGCAGCGAGCGCTCTACTTCCACCGTGAAGTCGACGTGGCCAGGAGTGTCGATGATGTTGATCTTGTGCTCAGGCCTGTCGTTTCGCGTTCCAGTCCAGAAGCAGGACGTGGCGGCGGAGGTGATAGTGATACCCCTCTCCTGCTCCTGCTCCATCCAGTCCATCGTGGCCGCGCCATCGTGGACTTCACCGATTTTGTGTGTCTTACCGGTGTAGAAGAGGATGCGCTCGGTCGTGGTCGTTTTGCCGGCGTCGATGTGAGCGGCAATACCGATGTTCCGAATGAGGTTGAGTGGGTGACTACGGGGCATTGTTTTCTCTTTTCTTAATCAATCAGTGTTTGAGGAGTTTTCTTGCTGTCGGGTTTCTCGATGCGGGTTCGCACTCGCAACTCGAAACTCACAAAAAAGCCCCATGCTGACAGACAGCAGGGGCGGCGCTGTACCTGACTCGTTTAGATTCGAACCTGGTTATCGGCCTCCTGCATGTTCTTTACTCCGAGCGACACACCTTCGTGCCGCATCTTGCCTCAGATTATGGTTCGTTTTGAAGCCTAAATGCAAGGTTTCGCGGCGTAGAGCGAGCCTGCCCTTCTAGCGAAGGTGCGCGGAAAGGTACCGCCGATAAAGATCGCACCTTGGAACCACTGCTCCGCCCTCGGATTTCTTCACGATTCCGGAAGCGGAGAGGCGGTAGAAGCTGTCTGTTTCGGAGATCGTGCCTGAGGAGAGGGTCTCCCGCATTGCCCGCTCAACAGGTTCGAACTTCGTTACCGAGATCAAGATGCGCTTGAGGTGGTCTCCGAAGGGGCCGTCGTCTTGGTCGGCTTGCGCCACGACTTCAACGAGAGACATCTTTCCTCTCGCGAGCACGTCTAGGGCGCGGCGGGTGAGGAAGGGTTGGCCGCCGAGGAGTTCCTGGAGCTGTTCGACTTCGGCATAGCTCTTGAGGGGACCGCCGTAGCGGTTGTTTAGGTCGACGAGCTGTTGGACGTTGAAGTCCTCTATGTCGATGCGGCGGCCGACGTTGAAGGGGGATTGGTTGAGGTCTTGGATGAAGAGGTGGGCTTCAGTGGCGTAGCCGATCACAACGGTGAGCTTGTCCCAGGGTCCACCGGCTTCGGTAGAGCGGGAGTTGTGCCAGCTTCTTACGAGGCCGAAGAAGTCGCTGGCCAGAGGTGCCACGAAGACTTTGTCCACCTCGTCCATGAACCACACGAGCGGCTCGGGGGAGGAGTCGAGGA
>JBGGMI010000155.1:0-8330 GCA_041288075.1 Fimbriimonas sp. | reverse complement strand
CTGCTCTGGCTTAAGGTGACCCTTCTCGACCAGGAACTGCACCATCGGTTTTCGTGGCAACGCCATAGATGTTTTCTCTCACCCAATCAGCCGGGACCTAGTGGGCCGCGCGCTTTGTGACCGACTATTGTAGACCAATGCTGCCGATAACGCGCCCCGACCATCTGTGGACGGAACGATACCGGTCGTTGGTTCAGCAACCCTCGCGTCTTAGTAAAGCGGATTTTGTTGATTTTAGCAAGGGGAAGCGGCAGCAAAGAGGCTGTGCAGAGGGAGAGCCCTCACCAGACGAGTCACGAACCACGATCCTCCAACCCTCCGAACCTCCGGCCCTCCAATCCTCCGCTGAACATCTCACATTCCTACACGTACCAATAAGGGAAAGGTTTTCCGGCTGCTGGTAACCTCAGGACGGTTCCCCAAAGAATGTTTCGCTCGCTTAGGCTATTGCTTATCGCAGGCTTCGTGGCTTGTTGCGCCTCCCTTACCCAGGCTGCCGACATCGAGGTGCGCGGGGCTTCGGTCTACGTGAATGGCAGGCTCGTCTTTGATGTGAAGTCGGAGGCGGGGGGACTCTCGGCTGATGTACGCGCCGAGTTGATCGCGGGAGCTCTCGACGCTATCGAGGACCCGAAGGTGGTGGAGATTCGAGAGTCCGCTATGGATTACGCCATTTTCGCCGACGGCTTCCTTGTCGCCACCGTCACTCCCGCTGAAGCTGCCAAACATAGGATATCGGTGCTGGCGCTAGCGAAGCAGTGGGCGTCCAGACTCGGGCAGGCACTGGCGATGCCGCCTCTCAAGCTCGGAGCAAGCGACGTATCGCTTCCACTAGGCGACGCGAAGATCATTTCTCTAATTGGCACGCTAGCCAAGAAAGCCACGATCGAGAGCACGAATGACAATGTCGTACTCGCCGAGCGGTCAGGCGAAGGGATTCGCTTGCGCGGGAAGGGGATGGGGCAGGCAACGGTGATCGTCAAGTCGGGCGATCACACGCAGATGATGGACGTGACAGTTCGGCCATGGGCTGCAACGTTGCCGAAGGCGGTAAGAGCGGAAGTCACTGGCAGCCCGGCATCAGGCTCTACGGTTCAAGGAGCCATCTCGTACGCGCTTCGAACGTTAATCAATCCAGTCCCTGCCGCCGACCTCAGCTTTCAACCGCCTGCGGCTGGTGCTCTCGGCCCCGGTAAGAGCCGGAGCTACACGGTTCGATATCGAGCATCGGCACCTAATGCGTTCGACCGCACAGGCGACATCAGCGTCACCGTTCAGAACACCCCCATCTCGAAGCAGCAGGATCAGGAGCTCTGGTACTGCAACGATCCGGAAATCGTCAAGACTGCTCAGGCCATCTTTGCGGCGCGGCTTCGAAAAGCGGCACCGGCCAGGCTGCTCTATCACCACGTAAACGGGGCGGCGATCCCGCTCTTTCTGAGAGTGCAGGCGATAAATGAATCCGATCAACCGGCAAAGCTTCGAATCCTCATGGGAGACGCCAATCCCGATAAAAACCCAGTTCGGGCGGGAATGGATGCGGGGATTCAGTATCTGCGATCCTGGATGAGCGGCAGTGGGGAGATCTTAACGATTCCCCCGCACAGCAGCATTCCGATCACCTTCCGGCGGCTGTCTCCCGAGGAAACCACGAGCGGATTGTGTGGTCTGAGGCTCATCAGCGGCCCCGAAGACATTCTTATCCGCACCGATTCATGGCCGCCATTCAATCTCAGTCCGCGATGGCGCGATGCAGAGACGAGCACGACTCCTTGGCGCGAAGTCGGTGCCAGTCCGATCAACGCGTTCGACACCCGCTCTTACGAGTACAGCGAGCACATCTATCCGCAGCCTTACAAGGAGGAGCAGGTCAGCTATAACGTTGGGGGCCGATACGGTTTTGTTCGGATCGGGCAGAAGCCAATCGCGAGGGATGATTCTGGGCACCGCCTTGATGGCAACTTTGGAGTCATCTACAACATCAGCGCCTCTTTCAAGAATCCGACGACCTTTGCCACGGATGTCGAGGTCGTATTCGAGGCATCGGCGGGCTACTCCGGAGGACTCTTCGTCATCAACGGAGTGCTGCAGCGGACCCCGCTGTTATTGCCTAAGCAGGAGACACGCATTGCCAAGCTGCATCTGCCTCCCGGGGCGAGCCACTCGATGAGCATCATGACGCTTCCGCTTTCAGGCTCCAGCTACCCTGCCACAATAACGGTTCGTCCCGTACAGACGACCATCGAGGCCGTCGTCGAGCGTAAACAATAGTTTATGGATCCGTCTTTCAAAGCCATCGCAGACCTGTTCGCTATCCCGACGCCTGAAGAGCTAGAGATCAAGCGCTCCAAGTACAAGTCCGTTGGCGACACCGCCGATGAAAGTGACGAGCTCGGGAAGCAAAGCCTTAACGACGGCGACTATGAAGCGGCAATTCGCCACTTCCGGCGCGCGGTCGAACAACGGGGGGAGGGTGATATCTCCTCCAAAATTGACCTGGCAGGGGCTTACGAGTTTACAGACCAGTATCCGGAGGCGCTTAGACAATATGAAAAGGCGCTACGTGAGCGGGAGGATGCAGCCGAGCCTCGCGTGGGCATCTCCGATCTGTATAAGCGCTACGGCAGATTTCGGGACTCGATCGAGAAGCTCGAAGAGGCGATCCGGTTGGAGCCGGAGAACTCTTACTATCACCTGAAGCTCGCCGAGACGCTGCGTGACGCCGGCGAGCCGACTCGAGCTTTGGTTGCTGCAAAGAGTGCGGTGGCGGCAAAGCCCAACGACGCGTTCTACCACTACTGGATCGGCGACCTCTTGATCCAGATGAAACGGTACGACGAGGCATTGGAGTCGCTCCGCGCCGCGATCGAGCTGTCACCGGGCGATGATCACCTCTACATTCGTGCTGCAGTGGCGTTCTGGGGAGCTCAGCGGAGGCCAGAGGCGGTCAAGGCAGTTCGTCTGGCAAGCGATCTGGATCCCAGCAAGCACCTCTATTACGGCTTGCTGGAACTGCTCTTGGACGAAATGGGCCTCACAGAAGAGGCAAATCTCGAAAGCGAGCGCGCAAACAAGATGGACCGGTTCGACCAGGACCTGTTGAACCGACTCGCCATCGAAATGGGGATCGAAGACGCTTAGTCGTCCATCTGGAAAACGCCGAGCACGTTCGAGTAGTCGTCTGTCCAGGCACGTACCGGCTCGTCGTATAACTCGCTCCAGTTATGGCTGCGCAGCAAAGGAGCGATGTCTGCCTCGGTGCGGCCCATTGCCACCCATATTGAAGCAGTCTTCCCCTCCGCTGCCTCCTCTTGAGTGATCCCATCCTCGAACAGCACCGCCTGCAGGCGCAGATCCTTTGACACGGCTTTGAGAACGGGCTGAAGATTGAGGTAGCGGTTGCTGATATGAATCGCGATCACTCCGCGAGGCTGGAGTTTCTCCAGATAAGTTCTAAAAGCCTCCAGCGTCAGCAAATGGATCGGAATAGCGTCGGAGCTAAAAGCATCGAGCACGATCAGATCGAATGCATTGTCGGCTTGCTTCGCAAGGGTAAGACGCGCATCTCCCATGACAAAATCGAGCTTGGCCTTCGAGTCGCGCAAAAATGTAAACAATGTAGGATCGCTAGCTATCTGCAGCACCATCGGGTCGATTTCGAAGTAGGTCATGCGCTGCCCCGGCTCTCCATACGCTGCTATCGACCCGACGCCAAGTCCCACAAGTGCGATATTGTCCCGCCGCTCGGGTCCGGAATACGCCTTGAACAGATCACCCACCGGGCCGCTAGGATGGTAGTAGGTCAGCGGCCGGCCCGGGTTTCTCCTATCCTGCATTCCGTGGATCGTATTTCCATGTACCAGGCCGTAGAAGCGTCCGTCTGAGCTTCGGGCCACGCTGTGAACTCCGAAGAAGGAGCGCTTGCTTCGTATCACTCTCACGTCCGAAGAAGCTCCAAGAGTGATCGGGGCATCCGACGAGACGCCGAGAAGCGTTGCGACGAACACGATTCCTCCAATGGCAAAGCCGGATAACACGGGCCAGTCCATTAACACCATCGTGAGCATCAGCGGAATGCCAATCGTGAGTAGCGTCCGCAACGTTCCTTGACCCATACCGACCTGCTGGGCGAGCATGACGCCAAGGAGCGTGAAAGCCAGGGTCCCTACCGCAAGGCCTTTCTGCCAAGCCTGTGGAGCTTCGTTCGCGATGCGGGGCCGAAGCATGATCGCGAGCACGACGGCCATCGGATACTCATAGAGCTTGCTGAAAAGCAGCGGGGCCGCTACCGCATTGAAAAGACCGCCCACAACTCCCCCAACCGATATCCAAAGATAGAACTCGGTTAGGTGACGAGAATCTGGTCTCGCCTCCACCAGCCGCCGATGGCACATCCATGCGAGCAAGAAGAAGGTCGCCAGATGAAATCCGCCGATAGCGAAGATTGGCTTATCGGCAGCAAGCAGAATGACCAACACCAGCGGCGTCGCTAGCAATGGTGCCATGCGACCCAGAACAGTTGCGGAGAGCAGCGGTTTGCGCGCAAAGGCAAGGATGTAGGTCAGCAGGTAGAGCGAGAGCGGAACCACCCACAGAAGGGGAATCGGAGCGATATTTGAGGTGAGGAAGGAAGTGACGCCTAAAAGCAGGCTGGAAGGAACCGCTGCCAGCGCAATCCACATGACGCGCTGCCGCCAGACCACGGGACCTGCTGCCACTGCCGCTTCAGATATTGCGACCGGTGCCGCCCGCTTGACCGTAAGCGCGCATATCACCATGAGCGTCAGCAACAGGCCGTATCCTGCAGTCCAAACGCCAGCCTGGTCCCGCAACCGCAGCAGGGGTTCGAGCAGAAACGGATAGGCCAATAGCGCCAGCAGACTCCCAATGTTGCTCGCACTGTAAAGGAAGTAAGGATCGCTGGCGTCTTTATCGTCAGTCGCCGAGAACCAGCGCTGAATGAGTGGCGCGCCCGCTGAGACGGCAAAGAAGGTAGCGCCGACCATCGCAGAAAGGGTCAAAAGCAGCATCGGAGTCGGATCTGATGACCCTAAGGCACCGCCCCACTTCGGAAGCGCAAACGGCAGGGTCAGAACTGCGACTCCGAGAACGCCTACGTGAAGCCACGCCTGAACGCGAGGTGTCAAGAAGCGCGTCGTCAAATGCGCGTATCCGTATCCCAGCAAGAGAAACGTCTGAAAGAACACCATGCTGGCCGTCCAGACGGCAGGCGAACCCCCGAACACGGGCAAGATGAGGCGAGCAACAAGGGGCTGCACCAGGAAAAGCAGCGCCGAGTTGAGGAAGATCGTCAGGGTGAACAGCGCTCTCTGCAAGCCACTGAGTTATAGCGCATGACCCACTACCTCTAAAAATGATGTATGATGTTCAAAGAGACATCAGTGGCATTTCGCGGCGACTTGGAAGCGTTAATACTCGGAGCCCTTCAGCGCTCCCCCATGCACGGTTATGAACTCGCTAAGCATCTGAAGGATGCGGGCTCACAAGTGCTCATCTTCGGAGAGGGCCAGCTCTACCCCGCACTTCACAAGCTGGAGCGAGATCAGTTCATCGAGGCCACATGGATTCCTCAGGAAGGGCGGCCGTCCCGCAAGGTCTACCAGCTCACCGAGAAGGGCCGGTTGGAACTCGCCCGGCAACAGAGATCGTGGAAAGAGTTTGCCAGTGCCGTAGGTCGAGTCCTGGGAACTCCTTCGCCGGAGGCCCCGAGTGCCTAGCGGAGCCGAAGAGTTCCTTCACGGAGTGGAGCAGGAGGCTAGGAGGCTTCCGCGTGACACCCGAAATGCGCTAATCGAAGAGGTAAGAGCGCATCTAGATGCCTCCATTCATGCTCGCATGGAGCTAGGAGCCACCCTTGCAGAAGCGGAAGCCCAAGCGGTGTGCGCGCTCGGTAATCCAGTCAAGTTGGCAAGAGAAGTAAGCAGGGTGCACGTGAACCGTAACGTCGATCGGCCATTCCTGCTTGCCTGTCTCGGCGTCTTCGTCGAGCTCGCCCTGGCCCAGGGTGGCTTTCCAATTCCTTGGCTTTCATGGGCGCTTCTCACGAACATTGCCGTGCTTCTCTATCTGGCATACCGCGCCCAACGCTTCCAGTGGCGAGCTCTGCTGCTCATATTCCCAATTGCCTCGCTGTGGTGCGCAATTTCATCTGCATACACGTGCTACGCGCCGGATAACCCTTCTGCCCCGTGGATTTCCTATGCGGGGATTACACAAGAGCTTCTGGCGCTTGATGCCAAGGCCAAGACATATACTTCGCGCGCGGACAAAGCCGATCAGCTTTACGCCCGATTTGTGGCAGGAGAGAATGTCGGCCCGGCCTTTTCCAGAGAAGCCACGTTTGCTTCACGCGAGTTGGCTTCGCAGATGTGGCAGCAGTTCGGTCCAGGCGGAGAGGCTGAGCGGCGCAAATCTTTTGCCTACCGCGAGCAAGCCGCACAATTGGCTGCAGTGGATCACACCCAGTGGTGGAAAGGGCTCCCAAAGCACATGGTCTTTGTACAGGCACTCGTGCTCCCCTGGATGCTGGTGATAGCAGGCATTTCCGCCCTGGGAACGTTCCTCTTCTTAGCTATTTCTGCTCTTCGAAGTCGATGGCTAAAGAGCTATTCCAACAACAGATAGCCAGTATTTTTGCTAGTTTGATCTGCTTCCAGGTTCCTGGCAATATTACGAGCCTTCTAATTGACACGAAATCCTGGAACGCTCAGGGGGACCGGTCGTCAGGAATAGCTATGGAGACAAGGCACATTGAGGAGCAGGCCAATATCATCCTCGATCATCTACGCAACGAACAGGTTGATCCCGCATTTGTTTTACGCCACGCAGAAGTTCTTCTGGGCTTCGCGTTCTCGGCTAACTTAAAGCGAGATACTTGGGGAGCGTATGAGCGGCCATCCAGAGAAATGGCGACGATGCGCTAGTCGTTTAGCACCTTCCGAGCCGAAACGAAACCGTATCGTCCTGGTCGCCTGGCCCATCGATGGTCCAGGTGACATTCACATCCTCGTTCCGGGAGCTGAGCAGGCTCCCACTAACGTCGTAATCGACGTCTCCATCAATCACTCCACGAAACACGCCGCTGGACGTCAGCTCGCCTCGGATCTCATATTTGCGGCTCCCGTTTTGCAGCGTGCCCAGCACCAAGTCATCCGCGGCGACCACGAGAACCACACGGCCAGAAAGGCCAAAGTGGCCAGAGTCGGGCATGTCGCCGCAGTAACTATCCGGGCTGGGTGCACCGGCACCTCCGCAGCCTAGCGCCAACAGGGCAAGCATTACAAACAAACAACGTTTCACGAGAAGTATTAATGCGACGCGATCAGGCTGCTGGTTTGTCCGAAGTCTCCGCCACAATTACCGAGCTGATGCCGCCGCGAACGTTAAAGATGCCGGTGACGCGCATCCACCGCGGTTTCAGAGTCCCGGAAAGCTCATCGAGAATCCGGTTTGTGACGCTCTCGAAATAGATGCCCTGGTTGCGAAACGCGTAGTAATACAGCTTGAGTGACTTGAGCTCGATGCAGGTCTCATCGGGAATGTACTCCAGCTCGATCGTTGCGAAATCCGGCTGACCCGTTTTGGGGCACACACTGGTGAACTCCGGGCAAACGTGCTTGATTACGTAATTTCGGTGCGGCGCCGGGTTGGGAAAGACGTCGAACATTCGCTGGGGAGTTTACAGGAAGCGATCTCACTCTGATGCTTCCGTAGGACCAGGACCCTTCACCTGCGCCTCAAATCGCACGGGCTCCGACCTGGTTCCGAGATGGATGAAAAATTTTCGAGCGCTCAAAATGGGCCTTTTCTGTTTGTCCTTGAGCCCGCTTTCGAAGGCTTCCTCCGCAACTAGAACGCCCACCTGGGAGAAGTCGCCTGCGTACAGAGGGGAGAGGTAAGTGATCGGTGACTTGGATTTCAGCGTTCCATTGAGCATCGCATCGACGAACGCCTTCTTCTGCACCGGGCTTAGATTGGCCGCTTCCAACCCGCTATGCGCCTCCCGCTTCTGAGCCGGCGAAAGCAACGCGTAGAACTGGAGAGCAGGCATCATCCGAGCAAAGGGAGTCATGTCCAAGTCAAGGGAAAACGCATCTTCTAACATTACAGCAGCCACTTGGGCGGGCTTCAGCCGCGTTGCAAACGATGCGTATTGATCAAGTGTGAGGGGCTCGACTTTCGCGAGTTGCTCGTAGGCTCCCTTTACGGAGTCCGGTATCTCAAATTGTCTCAATCGCCAGAAGCCTCTATGCCTCACCCCAACAATACCGTTGAGCACCTTCGCTTCTGCTTTCAAGGCTGATAGCCCG
>JBGGMI010000154.1:0-4211 GCA_041288075.1 Fimbriimonas sp. | reverse complement strand
GTCGTCCAGCACTTCGACCACTGCCTGTGCCAACCGCGACAACTCCTCCTCCGTGACCCCGAGAAACTTCTTGGCCGTCACGATATCGCCGGATTCGGATTGTCCCTGGCTCACTTTGAGCGCCAACGCGAAGTCCGACTGGGGCACCACATAGGTGCATCCCCGGGCGCTGGGAAGCTCGTGGATCTCCGCCTTTGAGGCTGCGGCATCCGCCTCGCTACGCGATGTGCCGGCACGCGAGAACAGCGCGAGGTAAGGATTTGCCCCTCCCACTGAGCGAGCCCAGCCAGCTCGCTCGAGAACGGTTGAGGCGGAGGCTCCAGCCCATGAGCCGTCGAGTCCCTGTCGTTGCCACCACCATGCGCGTAGGGTTGCGGAATCCATGAGTGCATTGTAATGAATCCAAACCCTCGATTCTTCTTTGATCTTGCAATTCATAATCATCCAATGGCCGAAGATCTTGACCCGGAGCAGATTGATCGAAAGAGCCGCTCGGAAGCGTCGCTCGCGGAGATAGGTGTTCCTATCAATACCTGGCTCCCGGCAGTCGAACGCGCTGCAGATACACGCGTACGAACGGTAGAGGAAATCGCGCAGCGTCCGATATGCCTGTTGATCGCGACTGCCTAAGGAATGGCTCTAGACGACGCGATCATTCGCCGCCTGATTGATGACCATGGTGTCGACGCGTTCTTTACACCGGCCGAGCGCGCGTTTATTGCGAATCCCCGGCCCTCTGACCATGAGCGGCTGCAGTTTGGCTGGCGGTCGGAGGCTGCTCGCGTGCTCTTCTGGGCACTCGGCTTTATTGAGGCGCTCGGACTACCATTGCAGCAGTTGACTTCGGACGAGATCATCGAGATTGTGGAGGAGAAACGGCTGGCGGGCATGATCGCTGACGCCCGTCCGCGATCAACTTCCGAGGTCCTCGACGAGGCGGACTTGATCTATCGTGCGCACTGGGCCGCGCGTGACGCGGACCTGGCAGGGAAGTCGACGGCACCGCTCGACCATGGCGTAACGATGGAGCGGCACCACGCTCTAAACTGGCTTATTCACTACGATGGCCAAGATTGGGACCACGTCACAACAGACACCTGATAGCCACGCCCGGTACCCTATGGGGCATGCGCTCCGATGGCCGTCAGGCAGACCAACTTCGCCCCTACACCCTCGAACGCGGGTTCTCCAAGTTTGCGGAGGGTTCGTGTCTGATCAAGATCGGAGAGACGCACATGCTTTGCACGGCAACTGTCGAAGACCGCGTGCCTCCCTTCATGAAGGGAAAGGGCTCAGGCTGGGTGACGGCGGAGTATTCGATGCTCCCTCGCTCCGGCCGACAGCGTAACCAGCGGGACCTCATGAAGCCGAATGGGCGGACCATGGAGATTCAGCGCCTGATCGGGCGCGCTCTGCGGACGGTGTTCGACCTGGAAAAGATGGGCGAACGGACGATCACGATCGACTGTGATGCCTTGCAGGCGGACGGTGGCACGCGTTGCGCAGCAATTACTGGTGCTTATGTTGCGGCTTACGATGCCGTTCAGTGGATGATGAGCCAGCGGATGCTCCGGCAGAACATCCTCATCGAGCCGTTGGCGGCGATTTCTGTCGGCATTGTTAGGGGCCAAGAGGTGCTGGACCTCGATTATCACGAAGACAGCACGGCGGGCACGGACATGAACGTGGTGATGACAGAGAGCGGCAAGTTCATTGAGATTCAAGGCACGGCAGAACGCGATCCGTTTGGAGTCGACACGCTTGGAAGGATGCTGAAGCTTGCAAAAAAGGGTTGCGACGAGCTGATCGGCGCTCAAAAAGAAGCGTTGGGATTGTAGGAGGAGCGGAGCAGCGTTCCTCGCCTTGCCGAGGATGTTCGTGCCTCGGGAGGGGGAGGTTAGGTGGGGGTTCCGGCGTCGCAAGATTTGCTAAACACTACACTGACGTAAACTACAGATATGCAGAAGGTCGTTCGCAAGTTCAAAACTTTCGAAGAAGCCGATAAAGCTGATCTCGACTTCTACAGATCCCTTACGCCAGAGCAATGCGTTGACATTGCCATTGAGCTGCATAACACCTACTACGGAGTTGAGAAGCGACTGGAAAGAGTGGATCGAGTTATTAAACTCGAAGAACGTTCATAACGCCAACCTAGGGCATACGTGGCTGCTAACAACTACTCACTCGCAACCGGATCAACAGGTGCAGAGCGCCTGGCAGTGCTGCACGCAGCAATGTGGCCTTCGACTCGCCACATCTTAGAACAAGCCGAGCTCAGGCAGGGCATGAGCTTCCTGGATGTCGGCTGCGGCATCGGGCTTGTTACGGCTTCCGCCACTGAGATGGGCGTCACGGCGATGGGGGTGGACCTGGATGAAGGGTTCATCGAGACCGCCAGGAAAGCGCATCCTCAGATCTCCTTCAAGGTCCAGTCGGTCGATGAGCTGACTTCTCTGAACCAGCGTTACGACTTTGTCTACGCCCGCTACCTTCTCTCACATTTGAAGAATCCCGCTGCGGCCGTCCAAGGGATGATATCGGCCACGAAAGCCGGAGGAACTCTCGTGTTGGAAGACGTGGATTTCGGTTACGCGATCCCAAGAGCGGATTGCCTGCGACGTTACGACGACCTCTACAGGGCCGTCGTGAGAGTTCGTGGAGGAGATGCGCTCCTCGGTCGGCACCTTGCCAAGATGCTCACAGATGCCGGTCTCGTGGACATCCATGAGCGAGTCCAACTCACCCTCGCCGAAGGCGAATCGCGTCGGTTAACGTCCATGACCCTCAGCGGTATAGCGGGTTCGATCCTCAAGGAGGGCCTTGCCGAGGAACAAGAGCTGAATCGGCTTTACAATGATATCTACCAACTTGAGAACGATCCAGATGTGGAGATCGGAGTGGCACCTACCTACCAAGTCTGGGGCCGAATCCCAACCTGAGTTACACTCAAGAACGTGGCCAAGCCGGTAAGAAAACGCTTCCGGCTGCTGCCGTTCGGCTCCCCTCCCAAGCGCCGCGTCTCCGCAATCGAGCTATCCGAGCGTTATGGCGAGCTCTTCCGAGAGGTCAAGCATGCCTTCCTCCATGCGGCACGATCAGCTTGACAAAACGAGGTCCCCAGTCACCATTCTCTTGAGTTCCTCTCAAGAATTGGAGATCATGACTTCTACACGACTCGTGATCGCCATCAGCTAGGGTATTGGTCCGAGTTGAATGCGGCTACGGCAAGTGGCAGCCTCTCTAATCCGCAAAGACTTCTAACGTGTCGTACGACACCAAGAGGTCTTTCGGAGCCTTGCAGCGCCAAGCATCTATCACGAGGTCTTCCAAGTCCTCGCCCGAGATGAGGGCCAGACGGACCAGCACCGCAGGGTATCCCCTGTAATGCGGGTCCTCGACCGCCGCCTCACCGAGCGACGCCACAATGACTTCCTTCGCGCTGAGGCTTGGAACCACAATGGCGACGACCGACTCGTTGATCACTCGTGCCTTCCTGGGATCTACTCGCTCCGCCCAAGCCCAGACGAATCCCTTCAACTTGCCCTTGACTGGAACGGATATCGCAAACTGTCCGTCGTCGGCAACCACCGTTCCCGGCAAGTCAGCCGCTATCCGCCGAAGATCGTCGAGAGTTGCCATTGCTCCCTAGTGTGGCTGTTCGACCAGATACGCCTTGTGCGTTGTGGGCTCCCAGGCAACCGAATACGCATCGCCGACAAAGTCGCGGACGCGCACCTCGCCGGTGCCGGCCTTTGTGAGCCCCGTCGCCTGCCGCAGCTTCTCCGCATCCACATAAACGGCAGTGCCATCGAAATTCGCGTCCAGAACCGCCGCCGGGTCATGGCCCATGCCTGCACGGTAGATAACCACGCGGCTGGGCACCCGATGCACCACCGGAGCGCTCATCAACGCCTGAACCTCGGCAAGAACCGCGGCCTTTTGAACCTTCGATCCCGGGCAGTTGTGAGTGGTGGCCGGATCTTCCTTGTGAAGCTTGAAGTTGTCGTTGGTCACCTGAGTGACCCCGAGCTTGCGGAATAGGACAGCAAGGGCCACGACCGCAAGGTTATGGACTCTCAAGCCGTCGCCAGAGGAGAAGGATTCCGAAGCATAGTCGCCCAGCATCTCCACTCCCCATGCCGAGCCGTTCCATGAAGGCGAGTGCGTTCCCCGGCGGTCGAGAGGATTGAATACCCAAATGCCATTTTGAT
>JBGGMI010000153.1:0-17042 GCA_041288075.1 Fimbriimonas sp. | reverse complement strand
CCTCGTAGCCAGTGAAAACGGAGAGCTGCGACCCTGGGGCATCGACTCCATTCGTGGTGCCGAGCTTGCCGTCGAAGAGTTCAACAAGGCGGGTGGTGCGAACGGCAAAATGGTCGAGTTGCACAAGGGTGACAGCGCATCCAAGCCGGAACAAGGCAAGAGCGCGACCGATAAGTTGATTGCCGAAGGTTCGGTTGCCATTCTTGGAGAGGTTGCGAGCGGAATTACCGCGCAGATGGCAAGCTCCTGCACCGAGAAAGGCATTCCCATCGTTGCGATCGGTGCGACTCGCACGGACATCACGGAGAAGGGTTCGAACAACGTCTTTCGCGTTTGCTATACGGACGACTTCCAAGGGCCCGTCATGGCCTACTTCGCCTACAACGACCTCGGTCTACGCAAGGTCGCTCTGATGACAGACAAGAAGCAGCCTTATTCGACAGGTCTAAGCGAAAGCTTCAAGAAAACCTTCTTGGCACTCGGCGGCGAGATCGTCGACGAGCAGACCTATGAGGGCGGACAGACGCAGTTCACCGGCCAGATCACCAACCTGAAAGCGAAGAATCCTGACGGCGTTTTTGCCAGCGGCTACTTCAACGAGGTTGGCCCGATTGCGCGACAGATGTTCGAAGCGGGCATGAAGGGCGTGAAGCTACTGGGCGGAGACGGTTGGGACTCTTCGGAGATCCTGGTTTCCGGCGGCGAAGGAATCCTTGGCGGCTACTTCTGCAACCACTACAACAACGAAGAGGATCGCCCCGAGGTCAAGGAATTCCTTGCGAAATGGAAGGCCAAGTATCCAGACAATCCTGTTCCTGCTACGACCATGGGCGCACTTGCCTACGACGCAGCCATGCTCGTTTGCCAGGCGCTCAAGGATTCGAAGGCTATGGACTCGAAGGCTCTTCGCGATGCGATCGATAACACGGTTGGATTCAAGGGAGTGTCGGGCGAGATCACGCTGAAGGGCAACGAGGGTGATCCTCCCAAGCGCGCCCTCGTCGTCAAGCTAACACCGAAGGGTCAGTCCTTCGCCAAGGCTTACGAGCCGAAGGATATCACCGTTAAATAATTGATGGACCTGGTTCCCCATCTTCTGGCGGGTTTGGAATTCAACTTCCAGACCCTGCCAGAACAACTTGTCAATGGCCTCTTCCTTGGAGCGATCTACGCACTGATCGCACTGGGATACACGATGGTCTACGGGGTTCTCCGGCTGATCAACTTCGCCCACGGCGAGGTTTATATGCTTGGGGCGTACGTTGCCCTGTTTATGTCCTATTGGCTGGGCTATACGCCACAGGGTTCGAAAGAGACCTCGAGCATCGTCAATTTGCTCATGATGCTGGTAGCCAGCATGGTTGTTTGCGCGATCGTGGGCGTTCTGATTGAGCGCTTCGCCTATCGGCCTATGCGCGGACACTCCCGCATTGCGTCGCTGATTACCGCTATTGGCGTATCCCTCTTTCTTCAATACGGTGGCGCTTTGTTCTTGCCATCGAGTCCTCCGCCCAGCATTAATGAAAAGATCAATCCGTTCAGGGGCTCCACTCACCTGACGCTGAAGGCGCCGGATCAGAGTCTCAAGCAGCAGATCGAATTGCTGAAGCCTGAGGCAACGCGCGCGCAAGCTGAATTCGACGCTTACTTGCAAAGCCATGCCGGGGCGAGTGAGTTCGATCCGGGACCAGAAGGAAAGCCGCTTAAAGACGCTGCCAACAAAGCTCAGACAAAGCTCGGCAACGCGGAGCGAGAGTATGCGACCAGCGGAGTCGGCATCACCATCCGATATGGCGAGCTGATCATTTTCTGCACGTCCGTCGTGCTCATGTTGGTTCTGACCTACCTCGTCATGTTCACGAAGGCGGGCAGGGCTATGCGTGCGGTTTCGCACGATTTCGATTCCGCTTCCCTCATGGGAGTGGACGTGAACAAGATCATCACGTACACCTTCATCATCGGGTCCGCCCTCGCAGGTGCGGGTGCGATGATGAACGCGACGTTCAAAGGCACAGGATTGACCACGTTCTTCGGCCTGTTGCCCGGCGTGAAGGCATTTGTGGCTGCAGTCCTTGGCGGCATCGGAAACATCCCCGGGGCAGTTCTCGGCGGGCTGCTGATGGGAATGGCTGAGACGGTAGTCATCTGGATGGGCCAGAGCCAATACTCGGATGCCATCGCATTCGTCGTTTTGATCGTCGTGTTGCTTGTCAAGCCTGGGGGCCTGCTCGGATCGAACAAGGTGGAGAAGGTTTGAAGTTCTGGTCGGTCCGCATCGGCTCTATTCTTGCGGCGGTGGGCTTCTGCTTTTTGCTAGATGTTCTCGCTCGTACGAATCTTGGGTCTTACGGCCAGCGGATTCTGGTGCTTATCGGGATTTACATCACGCTTGCCGTGAGCCTGAACCTGATCAACGGTATCACGGGCCAATTCTCCATCGGACATGCGGCCTTCTATCAGGTCGGCGCCTATCTCGCAGGATACATGTCTCTGCGCTATTTGGTTCAGCAGCACCACGCTGTGCCGGCTATTCCGTGGCTTATCGGGATGATGATGCTGGGTGCCGCTGGCGCAGCGATTGCGGGGCTTATCGTGGGTCTGCCGTCTTTACGCCTGCGCGGGGACTACCTGGCGATCGTGACGCTGGGGTTTGGGGAGATCATCCGCATCATCGTGCAAAACACAAAGGAACTCGGTGGCTCCTATGCGCTCGATAAGATTCCGAAGATCCAGCCGATCTGGCTCGTGTGGCTGCTCGCGATCATCTGTGTGGCAACTTGCCGCAACCTGATCAAGACGGCACGTGGCTTGACCTTCCTCGCGGTTAGAGAAGACGAGGTCGCAAGCTCCGCGATGGGTGTGAATGTCACAAGGGTCAAGGTAACCGCGTTCGTGATCGGTTCTGCGTTCGCGGGGGCGGCCGGAGCGTTGTTGGCTCACTACGAGGGATTGATCACACCGACGACCTTTGCGATGGACGTGTCCTTTATCATCCTCACAATGGTGGTTCTAGGCGGCACCGGTTCCATTACAGGCTCCATCGTAGCGGCGCTGTTTCTCACCTACCTACAGGAATATCTGCGTGGGCTCAAGGCAGCCAACGGCGCAGATCTAGCCATTTCGGGCAACCTGGTCGTTGCGGGTCTTCTTGCCACGATCATCGCCGTGGTTGCTATCAAGAGGCTGATGGAATCGCATTGGGGCACTCCCACGAAGCGAGGTTTGATCTATGTGGCGATCATTGTCGTAGCCGTAATCGGAACCAGATTCATTGCCATGCCCTTGCATGCGGTGAAAACTCTCGCACAGATGTCCGTTCCCGCAGGTCAGCTTCGCATGGTCATTTTTGCCGTTACGCTTGTGGTGCTGATGCTGCTCCGGCCACAGGGAATCTTTGGGCATCACGAATTTAGTTGGTCATGGCTGCAGCGGCTCTTCGGCAAGAAGGGTCCCACAGCGGGGGTCGCCTCTTGAGCGCGGTCGTCGCTCCAGCGACACCGGCTTTGCTGAAGCTGGACGAAGCTACGATTCGATTTGGCGGCCTCGTGGCTGTCAACAAAGTCAGCTTCGAGCTTAACAGGGGCGATCTGTTTGGGCTTATCGGGCCGAACGGGGCTGGGAAGACGACTTGCTTTAACATCATCACCGGAGTCTACAAACCGACGAGCGGAGCGATTCTGTTTCAAGGCAGGAATATCAGCGGAACCCCCTCAAACAAGATTGCTAGCCTAGGAATCGCGAGAACATTCCAGAACATTCGCCTATTCAAATCCCTGTCCGTTCTAGAGAATGTCGTCACGGCTGGCTTTCTCCGCCACCGGACAGGCCTCTTCAGCTCCCTTGCCTACCTCCCCCCTGCAATCAAGGAAACCGAGCACCTCAAGGAAGAAGCAATGCGGCTGCTGGACGTCCTCAACCTGGCGGATGTGGCTAACGTCCGAAGCAGCGATCTTCCCTACGGAAAGCAGCGACGCCTCGAAATCGCCCGAGCGATGGCTACCCAGCCAAAGCTTCTTCTCCTCGACGAGCCGGCTGCCGGTATGAACCCATACGAGAAGACGGAGTTGATGGAGATGGTTCGGAAGATTCGAGATGAACACGACATGACCGTCCTCGTCATCGAGCATGATATGCGGTTCGTGATGAACCTCTGCGAGCACATCGTGGTGCTCGACCATGGTGAAGAGATTTCAGCGGGCAATCCAGACCACGTTCGCAACGATCCGAAAGTGATTGCCGCCTACCTTGGCGAAGAGTAATGTTGGTTAGCCCCGGGAACAACTAGAGCCGGGGAACGAACGAGAGAATCTCAGGGCCGCTTCACTGGCACGGGCCCAGTGCCGTACGGCTTTGCCGGCACCAAGTAGGCTCGGAAGATCTTGGGTGGATTCGTTGGCCGGTCCTGTGGACCCACTGGCACCGCACCCGTCTTCAGGATTGCCTCGGCTCCGTCGATCGCTTCCCCGAATGAGGCATAGCGCCCGTCCAGGTGCTTCGTGCCATCGCGGCTCAGGCAGACGAAGAACTGGCAGCCGTTGGTGTTCGGATCAGTGGAGCGGGCGATGGAGATGACGCCGAAGTCGTGCGGGAGGGTGGACTTTTCGAGCGGATAGGCGAAACCGGGGCCGCCGCTTCCGGTTCCCGTTGGGTCGCCCCCTTGGATGACGAATGGGGTGCCATCCGCCCGCTTCGCAACGACACGGTGCCAGATCGTGTCGGTGTAAAGGCCGCCGGCGACGAGCTGCATGATGTTCCAGGCGGTGTTCGGAGCTGCGTCCGGCCGGGTGCGGAACTCCATGCGGCCAAGCGAGGTTTCCAGCACGATGTTCTGGTCGACATAGGCGCGGATGCCGTTGTACATGGGACCGTCTTCGTCGGGCACGAATTCGAGGGTCTTTTCGTCGGCGGCCAGACGAGAGATCGCAGGATTCAGCATCGGCTGCAGGACTACAGCGGGGCCGAGCTTGCGGCCACCGACCACTAACTGTGCGTACAAGACCTTGTGGCTCTTTCTGGTCCAGAGGAATGGGAAGAGCTTGGCTAGATCCTGCCGGCCGGCGGTGGTCTTTTCTTTGAAATCAACGGCTGCAGTAAGCGGAGCCAGGAGTTGGATCTCCACTTCCCCGCGTTCGAGCCTTGGGACGTTTACGTCCACCCAGAGCGGGCGATTGATGCCGTTGTAGGACTGGACCGGCGTGAGCTGTGAATAGGCTGAAGCAACGCACCCTAAGAGGGTCAAACAAACCAGAGATCGCATAGCATTGCGATAGTACACGAGGAGGAGGAAGCCGGATAGGAGACTCGAACTCCTGACCGTCCGCTTACAAGGCGGGCGCTCTACCACTGAGCTAATCCGGCGGGCACTTCAAAAGCACGAAAGGCTCGGAAGCCACTTGATGGTGAACCATCGGGAGCCACTTTCGCAAGTGGACCAGCGCCTTCCGAGCCTTTCAGAAATCTTTAAGAGCCTACTTGTCGCCCTTGCCGCGCCGGGTGCGCATCTTGACGAGTTTCGGGGTGCCATCGGCTCCGTAGCCGAGTCGATAGCCTGCGGGGATTCCCTTCAGAGCTTCGGCGAGCTCGGTTGGCATCTCGTTGCCGCCCGATCGTCGGCGTCCGCCGCGTCGCTTGCCAGGATTCAGCGCTTCAAAAGCTGCGGTTGCATCGTCGCCCTTGTCGAGAGGAATGAGCTGCTTGCCTTCGACTCGATACATCTCCGAGGAGGCGGGAAAAGACAGGAACAAATACTGGGTATCGCTCAGCATCCGAGCCTTGACGGGGATTGTGTATTTCTTAACTCCGACTCTTACCGAGAGAATCCCGTCTCTCTCGTTGGCCTTAAACTTCAGCGAATTCTTGACGTTCTGAACTGTTTTCTGCATGCACTCCCTCCGGGGCTGGTCGCTAGTTTACGCAATAAGAATCTGAAAATGCTGCCCTTTCGCGCAGAATTCAAAAAAGAATGTTGTCAAGAAGCCGGGTAGTACCGAGTCTGGCGGTTACGATGATTGCAGAATTGGAGCTCCAAACCGGTACTGGCTGCATGGATGGAAGCTCCACTAGCTCGAAATAATCGACAGCGAAACCTGCGTTTTTCAAGGCGGCTTCGCTTGCGCTCAACTCCGTTGCAGCTAGTGAGCCATCCACTAACGCATCCTTGCATCGTGTTAGTTGCCGATAGATCATTGGTGCGACGGCACGCTGCTCTTCCGTGAGGTACGCGTTTCGGCTCGACATCGCCAACCCGTCCGGCTCACGCACGGTGGGCTCGAATTTCAAGGCATAAGGCAGGTTCAAATCCTCGCTCATTCGCTGAACGACCATGCATTGCTGAAGGTCTTTCAGGCCGAAATAAGAGGTGGTGGGCTGCACCATGTTGAACAGCTTGCAGACAACGGTCGCGACGCCATCGAAATGACCTGGCCGATGGGCACCCTCCCACCTCTCCGTTACCTCCGGTACATGAATCATCGAAGAGGCTCGTGGATAGACCTCCTCGGGTGTCGGGGCGAACAAAATGTCTACACCTACCGATTCCGCAAGCTCGGCATCTCGCTCCAAATTGCGAGGGTACTTCGAAAAGTCTTCGTTCTTGCCAAATTGAGTGGGATTAACGAAGAGGGACACCACGCATCGATCATTCTCTTCTTTCGCCCGCCGCATAAGCTGCAAGTGGCCTTCATGGAATGCGCCCATAGTGGGTACGAAACCGGTGGTTACGTTCGCGGGGTGCTCGATTGCCGCCACTTTGTTGACGATAATCAAAAACTGTGCTCCGCATCAGGAAATGTTCCGGTGCGCACCTCGTCCGTGTATTGCTCCATAGCGCCTAATAAACAGCGATAGCCATCCGCGTATTGGCGCGCATGTCGAAACGACTGACGCGTTAGGCCAAGCACATCATGAAGAACCTGTATTTGGCCCGAACACCCGGCGCCGGCACCTATTCCGATGGTCGGAATGGCAATCGCGGCGGTAATTCGCTGCGCCAGCTCGGCAGGGATCAGTTCCAGAACGACGGCGAAAGCGCCCGCGTCCTCGACCGCTTTCGCGCTTTCGATAAGTGCTTCCCCGCGCGATCCCTTCCCTTGCACCTTGTGTCCGCCAAATTGGTGAACCGACTGCGGAGTCATGCCGAGGTGACCCATTACGGGGATGCCCGCTTTAGTGATCGCCTTGATAGCATCCGTGTACTCACCCTCGAGTTTCACTGCCTCAGCGCCTGCTTTGATGAGCGCGATCGATGAGAGCAGGGCTTGTTCTGGTGAGGCTTGGTAGGTTCCGAATGGGAGATCGCCAACCAATAGAGCTCGCTTTACTCCTCGGTGAGTGGCCCGGGTGTGATGAAGCATTTCTTCGAGCGTGACGGGCACGGTGCTCGAATAGCCGAGGGTTGTGTTTCCGACCGAATCACCCACGAGGATAAGGTCGACGCCGGCGCTGTCCGCCATCTCGCCAAACACCGCGTCGTAAGCCGTTAGGCAAACGATCCGCTCCCCCTTCTCACGCATCGCGCGAATCTTCGGCGCGGTGATTTTATCGGGCATAGGCTGGATTCTACCGTTGCGGGTTATCAGGCGAGGGCTTGGGCAATCTGGGCGGCGTGACCCTGGGGCTTTACTTTCTCGAAGACCTTCTTAACGATGCCGTTTTCGTCGAGCACGAACGTGGTTCTTGCCACGCCCATGTAGCTCCTTCCGTACATCGATTTCTCGACCCACACGCCCACAGCTTCCAGCAGCTCGTGCGTGGGGTCGGCCAGAAGCGTGAAGTTGAGTCCGTACTTGTCCACGAACTTGCGGTGCGACTTGACCGGGTCCGGGCTGACGCCGATGACTCTTGCGCCAGTATAGGAGGGAGATGCATCCCGGAACTCGCAGGCTTCGGCGGTGCATCCGGTGGTGTCGTCTTTGGGATAGAAGAAGATAACCGCCTTCTGGCCCTTGAGGTCGTCGAGCTTTACGGTTTCTCCGTTCTGGTCTTGCAGCTCGAAATCTGGGAAGGAGTCGCCGACCTTTAGCATGGGTTTCAGTATGGACTGGGGGAGCCCAGCGTGGCTGGGCTCGACCCGGATGCGCAGCGTGGCTGCGCGTTCCTGTGGGTCTTTTTGGCAATGTTCGCATATTAGCGAAAATTGCTGTCGCGATAGCAATATTTTGTGGTATAGTCTTAACATCAGCCGGGGAGAGCGGCTGGTGAGAAAGGGGAGAGCAAGTCAATGAGAGTCATCCAAACCGCAGTCGGAGCCGTTCGGGAAGGAAGAAACAGCCGGGTGTTGCCGCCCATGAATGAGATCTTCACCGTAGCCGCATTGTTTGCCGCAGTGCTGACGGTTTTCATCCGATAACTGCGGTCGCGGTATTCGAGGTCTGGGAGAGAGACTTCGGATACCGCGGACCCTCAGCGTGGCGTATAGTCTTCTTTAAGCCATGCTACGAATCTCTGCAGCGGCGCTCCTGATCACAAGCGCATCCATAGTCTCTGCACAACTCGAAGATCCCAGGCCGCAGCCGCTCGTTGGCGCGCGCAGCCTGGCACTTAGCCAAGACGGCTCCCGCATTGCATTCAGTTACCAGGGCGACATCTGGGTCGCTCCGGCCGCGGGCGGTAAGGCCGTCCCCATCACCAGCCACGTCGAGCTCGACGACAATCCGATTTGGTCGCCCGATGGCAAATGGATCGCCTACGTCAGCAACCGGAACGGCAACAACGACATCTATCTCGCGCCCGTCGAGGGTGGGCAGAGCAAGCGGCTGACCTATCACACGGGCAATGATGTGCCCTCCGATTGGTCACCCGACGGCAAGACCATTCTTGTGAGGACCACCCGAGACGACAGCAACAACGGCGTTTACACGATCGACGTGAAGACGGGGCGGACGAATCGCCTCTTCCTCGACATGATGTCGATCAGCAATCCTCGCTTCACGTCTGACGGGAAGAGTGTCGTCTACAACCGATTTGGATTCCCCTGGGTTCGAGCCCGATACGAGGGTTCGGCGGCTGCCCAACTCTGGCGCTACGACCTGACGACGGGACAGCGCTTCAAAGTGCGTGCGAACAACTTCCAGCACCTTTGGCCCAATCCCGCGGGCGGCAAGATTTATACGGTGACAGTCGGCGAGAAAACGCCGAATAGCAGCTATGCGGGCAAGCCGGTTCCTAAGTTTGTCGACAACGTCAAGAGAACGCCAAACGTGTACGCCGTCGAGATGGACGGCGATGCCAAGCGGCTTACCGAGTACGTTGGCGGCCCTGTTCGGTTTCTAACCGTCACACGGGACGGGTCGAAGCTTGCCTACGAGCAGGACGGCGATGTTTATGTTATGGCTCCCAGCGGAGAGCCGAAGAAGATTGCGATCACGGCCAGCATGGACGACAAGACCTCTCAGGAGGAGCGGCTTGTGCTGACGACGGGTGCGGAAGGCTCGACTTTCAGCCCCAAGAGCGATCGCGTGATTTTCCAGGTTCGGAGCGAGCTCTGGTCGGTTCCGGTTAAGAAGGAAGACAAGAAGAGCCCGAACAAGGACGACGCCGAGCAGCTCACGACCTGGGAAGGCACCGACAATCAGCCGCAGTACACGCCCGACGGAAAGGGCCTCTTCTTCGTCAGCGACCGTGGCGGGGCCAACCGGCTTTTCCGGATGAACCTCGAGACGAAGGCCGTTACCCCGATCACAAACTTCGATGCGGATGTCGATTCGCTTCGACTGACGCCAGACAAGACGAAGCTGAGCTTCTGGATTGCCGGAGCTAATGGCGGGCTGTATACCGTTCCAGTCGATGGTGGAGCCCCCACCCTGGTGTTCTCAAAACCAGGAGGGTCGCAATTCTACAACTGGTCGCCCGATGGTCGGTTCGTAGCCTACACCGACACGCTGCTTCGCAGCGGCTACTACTATTGGGAGGCCGGCTCGAACATCTTCATCTTGGACGTTGCGGCGAAGAAGTCGACCAACGTCACAAAGCTGAATGCTCAGCACCTCGTCCCGACGTTCACGCCTGACGGCAAATACTTGCTCTTCAGAAGCAATCGCAGCGGCGAAGGCCTGTACTCCATCTCGCTCAATCCGGATGAGGCTCGGGAAACGGAGCAGCGTCTGAAGTACGAGAAGCCGAAGGATCCGGTTAAGGTCGCGATTGATTTTTCGGACATCGAGAACCGGGTGCGAAAGCTGAATTCAACGCAGCCCGAGAGCGAAATCCTCGTAGATGCCGAGAAGGGGGACATCTACTATCTCAGCGCCGGAGACGTCTTCAAGGCGCAGTATGACGGCGACGAAGGCAAGAAGATCACCAGCGGAGGAGGCTTTGCCGGCATCGAGTGGAATCTCGAAGCCAACAAGCTGACCGGCATCCGCAACGGGCAGCCGGCCCTGGTGGACATTCGCAAGTCTGATAACTCAGTGGAGCTCGTTACGTTCCGAGCCGATTGGACGCGGAACGTGAAGAAGGAGCGCGAGGCTGCTTACAACGAGTTCTGGCGCGCCTACAATCGTGGCTTTTACGACGCAAACTTCCACGCTCGCGACTGGACGATGCTGCGGGAGCGCTATCGAAAGTTCCTGCCTTCGATCGCCCACCGAAACGAGATGGCCACGGTGCTGAACATGCTTGTCGGCGAGCTCGAGTCGTCGCACTCGGAAGTAGGTGCGGCACCGGGGAATCCCAGCAGTCAATCGACGGCTCACCTCGGTTTCACTTTCGACTATTCGTACACGGGGCCTGGAATCAAGATTCTGGAGGTTCCAAACCGCACTCCCGGTAGCTTTGCCAAAACCAAGCTGGAGCCAGGCGAGATCGTTACCAAGATTAACGGCAAGCCGGTGTCGATTAATGAGGAGCTCTATGCCAACGTGCTTAACGAGCAGGTTGGACGAGATGTCACGCTCACGGTCGAAGGCAAGGACGGGAAGACTCGGGACGTGACGTACCGGGCGCTCAGCGGCGGTGCGTTCAACTCGATCGTGTTCAACAACCGGCTTCAGGCGCGGCGCGAATACGTCGAGCGAGTCTCGGGAGGCAAGCTCACTTATGTCCACATTGCAGGTATGGGTGGCTCCGAGCTGGATCGCTTCAACCAGCAGGTATGGGCGTACGCAGAAGACAAGAAGGGCTTGATCATCGACGTTCGCAACAATGGCGGCGGCAACACCTCCGACCGAATCATCGACGTGCTCGAGCGGCAGCCGAATCTCCAGTATCAGGTCCGCGACGAAGTCATCCAGATCGGTCCAGGGCAGACGCTGGCGATGCCGATGGTGGTCATGCACGCAGAGACGAGCTATTCAAACGCAGAGATGTTCCCCGCCGCCATGAAGGCTCGTAAGCTTGCGACGCTGGTTGGGCGGCCGACTCCCGGCTATGTGATCTACACCGGCGGCGGCCGGTTGGTGGACGGAACCAGCATCCGCATGCCAGGCACAGGCGTCTACCGGCTCGATGGTTCCCCGTTGGAGAACATGGGCGTCCAGCCGGATGTGAATGTGGACATCACGGTGGAGGACTACTTCGCCGGCCGAGACCCTCAGCTCGATAAGTCTATCGAGATCTTGATGAAGCAGATCAAGTAAGCCCCCTTCTAGCCCTCTCCCAAAGGGAGAGGGCTTTTTTGTGGCACAAAGTTGCCAAACGCGCTAATATGAGCGCATGCGAAAGCTCTTCCCTCTACTCGCCATTGTTCTCGTCGGATGCCAACAGGAAGTGCAGCCGGATGGTTTGGAGGAGAACGTGGTGCCTCCTAAGCCGACGGCCCAAAAGGGAGTCGCTCCCATCGGTTCGGGAGCTGTTGGCGGACTGTCACCGGTGAGCGGGAGTGAGAACCTCGGTGGCGGCACCGGGGGCGGAATTGCGTCGGCTGCGAAAGACAGGGCACGAGGTGCCGCCGCTCAAGCAGGTGCTGGCAGCTCCGCTCAGAACGGGGAGACGGGTGAGTAGCACTGAGTACAAGATCAACCTAGATGTTCGTCACGGACACCAGGAGCTCATCGACATTGCGCAGATTGTCAGCAGCGTTAGCGACCCGTGGTGGAATCAGACGTTAACTCAGGTTAACGGTAGCGTGGTTCGATTGGGAATCGTGCAAGGGGAATTCCACTGGCATAAGCACGACGATGACGACGAGTTCTTCTTCGTCCTTTCAGGTCGGCTCCTCATCGATCTTGAAGACCAAACGATCGAGCTCGGCCCACACCAAGGCACGACAATCTCCAAAGGGGTCCTTCATCGGCCACGTGCTCCTGAGAAGACCGTAATGCTTATGGTCGAGACAAGCGCAATCGTGCCAACGGGCGATTGATCGTAATCCGTCGAAGAACTACAATATTGCATGCGCTGCAGCAAGTGCGGGGTCGAGAATGGCTCAGAGACAAAGTTTTGCCCTGCATGCGGGGCCAAATTTGTGCCTCGTCCAGAACCCATTGAAGTGCTAGGCGAAGCAGGTGCCTACTATTGCTTCAAGCACAAGAAGGAGATCACGCGGGTCACGTGCGGACGCTGCGAAAAGCCGATTTGTCCAAGGTGTCTCGTCATTGGACCCGCTGGTGTTCGCTGCCAAGATTGTGCTCGGAACAGAGTAGCGAAGCGGTGGCGCGGGGTCGCTCATGACGCGGCGAGTGGTCTGGGCAGAATCGATGGCCGCAAGGTTTGGTACGCCTATCTCCTTGCTATGATCGTGCGAATGTTTGGCGGCTGGTTTCGATAGGGTCCGTCCGAAGATCGGACGGACCAGCGAACTGAGAAATTAACCCTCGTTGGAGTTGCCGGCATCCCAGGTGCCTTCGTGTTCGGCCGAATCCGTCCACGAACCACTTCCCATGACGCTATCCGGGTGGATTGAGAACGCTCCCACGAAATCCATGGAATACTGGCCGCCCAGGAGTTGGGCGTGCATCTGCACGAGGCCCGTGTTCGTCACGGTTCCGGTAATCGGCAGATCCCCATTGTTCCCCGCGTGAACCATGCCGGTGATGCTGCCATTCGCATTGACATCGATCATAAACGTGCCCTGCGCGCCTCCACCGAAGAAACCCTCGTAGTGGTTGGCAAAGATGCCGGTGCTGAGATCATGTGCAAAGCTTGCAGTGTAGGTGAACGTGAATTCACCGGTAACGTTTCCGCTGGCAGTTCGGCCCGCTCCGCTGCCGGCAAGGGTTCCGTTCACCAGGATGGACGTTCCGGCATTAACGTTCTGGCAGTTGACAAAGAATGAATTGTTCGTGTCGATCACTCCCGTTCCGCTGAAAAAGCCTTCCGCATTGTCACTCACGGCAACATCAATAGAGCCATTGCTATGGACACCCAGCACCATCGTGCCGGCAGGGGCAACGCCCCTTGAGTAGGACGTGTTGTAGATTCCGGCAAAGGCATTGCCGCCACTCGTCGAATCTGGCAGGATTACCGCGTCTCCGGCACATCCCACGATCAAAGCTGAGAGGAGTAGCAGCACTCCAAGTAAAAGCCTATTCTTCAAAAGCATCGAACCTCCCGCTGCAACAATGCAGCTTTCAATTATAGCCATGCTGCGGTGGCAGTTCGATGGGCGTCACTATTAGGGAGCTTTATGAGTTTTTCGATTGGTCCGATACGGGTCGACCCGCCACTTCTCCTCGCGCCCATGGAGGATGTGACGAACCTGCCATTTCGACTGATCGCCAAGAAGATCGCAGGCCCGGGGCTCATGTTCACCGAGTTTGTGAGCGCGATGGCGATCCATTACGGAGCCACAAAGACCTTCCGCAAGATGCGCGTACATCCGGGCGAGAGGCCACTAGGGATTCAAATCTTTGGTGGCGACCCAGACGTCATGGCGGAGACGGCGCGCATCGCCGAAGAAATGGGAGCCGACTTGGTCGACATCAACATGGGCTGCTGGGTGCCCAAGGTGTGCAAAACCGGCTCCGGAGCAGCCCTACTCAAAGATCCTGAAACAGCGGAAAAGATCGTTCGCTCAGTGGTCCAAGCAGTCAAGATTCCGGTAACGGTCAAAGTCAGGGCTGGCTGGGATTACTCTCTGTTCGCCGCTCCTGATCTGGCTCGGCGTTTCCAGGACGCTGGGGCTCAAATGCTTACGCTGCATGCACGGTTTGCAAAGCAAGGCTTTGAGGGGGAAGCCGATTGGCGATTAATTTCGGAGCTACGAGACGCAGTCAGTGTTCCACTGATCGGCAACGGCGATGTAAAGACTCCACAAGACGCTATCCGCATGCTTCGAGAAACCGGGTGTGATGGCGTAATGGTTGGCCGCGCAGCCATTTCGAACCCTTGGCTGCTTCGCGACATACGCCTCGTAATGGAGGGCAAAGAGCCCGGTTCGGCTCCAACGATTGGCGATCGCATCAGAACCGCGCTCGAACATGTCCGCTTAATGGTCGCTCACGAGGCCGATGTCGAAACCTTTGAGGAAGCTCGTTCGCTGCCAACCTTCGCGGACGCGGAGTTGCGGGCATGCCGGGCACTGAGGGGCCAAGTTCCGATTTATATCAAAGGCGAAATCGGAGCCGCTCAAGCCAGGGAAAAGCTGACAAAATGCTCCACGGTCGAGGAATACGAGCAGGTCCTCGACAGCTTTGCCGCCAGTCTGATCACCAGCGCTTGCTGACCATAAGCCCTGGAGACTTCAAGTTCACCAGATACAACCCCAACGTCAGATCGCCAAAGCTGCGCGTAACAAACGGGTGCACATTGTGTCCATCCGCCTGAACGCCCAACGTCCAAGGGCTCTTCGCGGGCGTGAATTTCGCACCGCCGAGCATGTGGGCGTGAGGCTCGTTGGTTCGGTAACCAATGCCTAGGTAGCCACTGAAAGTGCAGTTGCTTCTGGAAAACGACTTCTCAGCAACCGCGAAATACCCGGGATTGCCGGTGCCGATTCCCTGCAGGCCCGCCCCCACATTGATCGCCGGGGAATGCGCCGTCTCGGGCACCAAGGCGTAGTTCACGAGGCCGCGAAAGGCACCTTGCTTCCAGAGCAACGCAGCGCCTATCTGCAGACGATCCGTGGCGCGGTACCAGAGGAAGCTTTCTCCCTCCGTCGCCGAGCCCGGAGCCCAAACGGTTGAGAACAGCCAACGCGATTTGTCTTGCGAGGCCGAACTGGCCCCGAATCCGCCCGCCGCTCAAAGGGGACAGGGAGCTTCGCTTTGAGCGACTGCCTGCGTAGCGACCGCAGTGAGAAGGAAGATTACGTGTCGTTTAGAAACCATAAGAGAGTCCGATGCCGGGGTAGCGCATTCGCGCGAGAATGAAGCTGAAATTGAAGCCGTTCGCGGCGGAGTGCGTGACGATGAGGTGTGTGTGACGCCCGTCATTGATCGCCTGAAACATGTTGTCGCCGTATGAGATATTCACGCCGAATGGAAAGGCGACAGCTTGCTCATCCAAGCCGTATTTGATGCCCGCGAACGGAGTCACAGGTCCGAATCGCTTGCTGAATGTTAGGAACAATGCCTGCCCTGTCGGGGTCGACAGGCGGTCTCCCGTGATACCGAGGACGACGCTCGGCATGCTCTGAGCCTCAGGCGTAACGAACCACGTCATGCGCGGCAACAGCTGGTTGTATCCGTTCGCTTCCCAGCCTACTGTTGTTCGTGCGTCGAATTTGTAGTCGATGGTGAGCCGGTATTGCGCGGCCCTGTCGACCCCCGGGATGTACCGGTGGTTGATATTCCACTGCGTCGCCACTTCGCCCTCACGGAGCATTCTCGCCTCTCCGGCACACCCCGCTCACGTTGGAGCGAGCTTTGCCGCTGGTTGCGACGACGCAAGCGCCGCGGCGCTCAATATCGAGAACGTGATCAGGTTTTTCAATGAGACATCCTTCCGGGTCGAACTCTTAAGAAGATTCCGAGCGATACAGGGTTCTTGCCGTAGAAGGGGTCGAGCGACTGCGGATACGAGTAGAAGCTGAGAGTCCCGGCGAGCGCGTATTCGAGGCCATCCCGCTTCATGAGGTTGTGCGATGCCCCCACCGTCAGCTTGTCCACGCGATAAGTGCCGACAGGCACCCCGACAAGCTCGTCCTTGTCCACCCGTTCCGCTCGCGCGAAGACTTGCGAATCGCCGAAGGTATAAGCACCTTCCAGGTTGAAAGCATTGCTCCCCTTCCCTTTATTTTCGTTCCGCCCGAAGAAGAAGCCAGTCGACAAGCTGCGGCCCGGACCAAGCTGTTTGGTGTGCTGAATCGCCGCCGTCAACCGATGCACGCCGACGCCTGGCTCCAGCCGCTCCGGCTCCTTCAAGAAGCCATAGGCACCGCTAAAGCTCAGCTCAGAGGTCGGATTGTATTCGAGCCGGGCCGATGCAGAGTCGAGGCGAATCGGATCGATATCGTAGCGATTCTCGTCCGGCTCCTTCCCATTGAAGAGGCTCGCGTCAAGTTTCAGCTTATCGTTGAAGATGAGCCCACCGGTCAGCACTCCGTATGAGATGTGGGTGCTGTCGAACCAGTGGTGGGTAATGGGAGCTTCCACATTGTCCCCCGTGCTGGGGCGGTGCAGATACATGACGTCGCCAAGCGCCGGCTCACCCACGAGTCCGGCATAGACGAATCCAGAGGCGCTCTCCGACAAAGATCGCGCAAAGGAAACTGCCAGTTCGGAAAACAGGTCGTGAGGATGCTGGCGGTCCTTCATCGGCTGGCCATCGGCCGTTTCGCCAGTCTGGAACAGCAAGGGATACCCCTTCTTGCCATTGAACAGTGGATCGAGCGAGAGCATCGCTCGAAATGCCAGGGTTCCGCCACCGGTCTCGCGCTGTGCCATGCCCATAACCATCGAGTTCGAAAAGAGCTGCGACTCGCCTCTGGGACCACCTTGCTTTGTGTAATTAAGAGTCGCCAGGCCCATCAAGTTGAAATCGTATCGGCCATGCTTCGGAAGCATGAGCATGTACACGGGTGAGGCGGCGGGGTTCCAAGCGGTGCCAGATCCTTCCTGCGACATCGGGTACTTGCCGAGGCTGGCGGGCATCATCGTCACGCCGGACATGTGCTGAGCCTCCTTCTTGGGAGTCTCATGCTGATGTTGGTGCTGTTCGTGCTGGCC
>JBGGMI010000152.1:0-13791 GCA_041288075.1 Fimbriimonas sp. | reverse complement strand
AGAATGTAGTCGCGGGATGGCTTGTGCCCGCGACTACATTTCCGTTCGAAGTCTCCGTGGAGCCGCCACGAAGGGTTGGGCAAGCGGAACGTAGTTTGGCGGTCTACGAAAGCATCGCTGCGGATTACTCTGTAGCGCGCCGCATCAACAGAGCTACCTTCCGTTGATCAGGGCCACCAAAGGTGGCTCGACCCACATCCTCACGCGCAAAGATATATCGGCCCTCGTATTCGCCCACTCGACCATATACGTCGAGTCCAATGTGAGTTTCGTCGAATGCAACTACGATCCCCTCGTATCTGAGGCCGTTGCTGTGCATGAGCGTCACCACTTCTTTCGCGTCCTTGACGCGCTCTAGAAGCTCTTTCATGCTTGTAGCCTCAATTGGTTTGGGCCACTCGTCTAAGTGGTCCATCATTGCTTTCGAGATGGCGTCAAGGTATTCACCCCTGGATGCAACCATCAAGAGATCGTCCACATTGCCCGCCTGAAAACCATCCGCCCGTCCTTGCTTATCAACCGTTGCCGCGATATAGAAGGAATCGGAAAGTGTAACAATCCAGCCGACGGCAAACCGGTCGGAATCGGAGTCCCTTGAGTAAATCTCTAACAAAATTCTGTCGTGGTGACTTCGTTCTAGAGCTTCGGTGAGCAGGTTCGATCCGGTTGCCATACAGTTGACAGATCATACCGACCCTAGGAGCGGGTGCTCCGCGAGAATCGCAGCCGCATCTGGCCGCTGACACCTGGGTGCCGGACCGGGGGACGATTGCGTCCCCGCGCTACGGGTCACGAATCGTTGGTTTTTGCACGCTCGACCTAACGATATTCGGCCCTGAGCCACGGGCTCGCGGGGAGCGTATACACTCTTGGTGATGCAGTCTCAGCTCTTGGACGTGTTGGCGGAACGGGTGCTTATTTATGATGGCGCCATGGGGACGCAGATTCAGAATGCGGATTTGACGCCGGCGGATTTCACCTTTGAGGGGCGGTATTTGGAGGGGTGCAATGAGCTGCTGAACCTGACGCGGCCGGATGTGATCGAGGCGATCCACTCGCGGTATCTTGCGGCGGGGGCGGATTTGATCGAGACGAACTCCTTTGGCACGACCTCGATCGTCTTGGCGGAGTTCGACATCGAGTCGATGGTTTACGACCTGGCCCTGCGCTCGGCCCAGATCGCCCGGCAGGCGGTAGAGGCGGCGGGCCGTGGGTTCGTGGTGGGGGCGCTGGGGCCGGGGACGAAGCTGGTTTCGCTGGGGCAGACGTCGTTTTCCGTCCTGGAGTCGACTTATTTTGATTCGTTCCGCGGGCTCTTGGAGGGCGGCTCGGACGCGCTGCTTTTGGAGACTTGCCAAGACCTGCTGATGGTGAAGGCGACGATCGTCGGGGCTCTGCGGGCGATGGCGGAGACCTCGCTGCGGGTGCCGCTTTTCGTGTCGGTGACGATGGAGCAGACGGGGACGATGCTGGTGGGCTCGGAGCTAGGCGCCGCGCTGAACATGATCGAGGCGTTTCCGGAGGTCGTCGCTTTTGGGATCAACTGCGCGACGGGGCCGCAGGAGATGGCTTCGCACGTTCGGTACCTGTCCCAGAACTCAACTCGGCCTATTTCGGTGTTGCCGAACGCTGGGTTACCGGTGATGGAGGCGGGGCGGGCTTGTTACAAGCTGTCGCCTTCAGACTTGGCCGAGTTTCATACGCGGTTTGTTCACGAGTACGGGGCGGCGATGGTTGGCGGGTGCTGTGGAACCACCCCCGACCATATCGTCGCGGTGTCTTCGGCTTTGAAGGATTCGAAGCACGGCAATGTCGCGCACTGGCAGAAGGTGCGAAATCTCTTCCCCGGCTTCGACTTTACGATGCGCACGGACGAGCAGGCGTCAGCCATGAAGCTCGTCGGTTGCAGCAGCCTCTATCAGTTTCAGTCGTACAAGCAAGACGCCTCCTTCCTCATCGTCGGCGAAAAGACGAACGCCAACGGCTCGCGAGCCTTCCGGGACATGCTGGCCAACGAGAACTGGGATGGGCTGATCGAGCTCGCTCGCGAGCTCGAAGGCGAAGGCTCGCACGTACTCGACGTCTGCGCCGCCTACGTAGGCCGCGACGAGGAGCGGGATATGCGAACGCTGCTTTCGCACTACAACCGACACGTCACCGTGCCGTTGATGATCGACTCCACCGAGGTCAACGTTGTCGAGGCTTCGCTGCAATGCCTCGCCGGAAAGCCGATCATCAACAGCATCAACTTCGAAGACGGTGAAGCCCGAACCCACAAGGTGCTCGGCCTCGCCCGCAAATACGGAGCGGCCGTCGTGGCCCTCACCATCGACGAGCTCGGCATGGCGAAGGACCGCGAGAAGAAGGTAGAGATCGCCGAAAGAATCCTCGCCCGAACCCGAGACTACGGCCTGCCCGACCACGACGTCTTCCTCGACTGCCTGACCTTCACCCTCGGCTCCGGCGACGAGGAGTTCCGCCTCTCGGCCCTCGAGACAATCGAGGCCATCAAGGAAATCCGCGTACGCCACCCGCTGGTGAACTCCATCCTCGGCGTCTCGAACGTGTCGTTCGGCCTGAAGCCCGCACTAAGACAAATCCTAAACTCGACGTTCCTCCATTACGCGCTGGAAGCAGGTCTGACGAGCGCGATTGTGCACTTTAGCAAAATCAAGCCAGAGAACCAGATCGACCCAGAGATTTGGAAGGTGGCGACCGATCTGGTGTACGACAAACGAGAATTCGCGACCGTCTAAGGCAGTTCGTTTGTTGCGGTCGATGAAGGGATGGTTTGAAAGCTTCACGCTGCCTCGATGTCTGTAAAAACGAAGTCTCCTCCAACGAACAGGAGTGGCATCGCGGCAACCTTGGCAAACGAGTAAGACATGCAGTCTCCGAAGTTGAGAGCCGCTTTGTGGCGGCCCTTGCCATATTGGAGGTACGCGCCACGTGCAGTCAAATAGTGCGCGTGAGTGAAATCTAGCACCTTGCAGCCGAGATCCTCCACAAACCTGTCCACGGTTTGCTGCGCACGATCCTGCAAGCGCGCCTGAAGAACCAAGGTGGTTTCCAGCAGAGTCGTGGCACCGACGAACACAATGTCTGAAGCGCTGATCTTGCTCTTCAGCTCTTCGGCACCTGCCTCGCCCAAGATGATCGCAATAATGGCGCTCGAGTCGAGCACCAAATCCTTAAACGCCCTCTGGGCCATATCCGAGCAGCGCCTCTCGTTCTTCCTTGGTCGGCATCTTCCCAAAGGTTCCTGGAGCGAGATGCGGCCACACTTCGGCTTGCAAGTAATTTTGAAATCGCCGCAAGCCCTCGGCACGAGAGGCTTGCGACACAAGGTGCTCTCGCTTTTCTTTAAGCGCAACCCGGATTGCCTCCGTTTTGCTGACGCCAGTCATCTTGCTGACTTCTCTCGCCAGCAACTCGACTTCATGGTTCTTGATATTCAGCGCCATGGTGTAAATTGTACAACAAATTACACCATCGGCCCAAGCAGGCACAAAAAAAACCGGAGCCAAAGCTCCGGCCTTTATTTCGTGGTCCTTTAGAACCGGTAGTGAGCGAAAGCCTTGTTGGCTTCTGCCATGCGGTGCGTGTCTTCTCGCTTCTTGATCGTGGAGCCCGTTCCGTTGAACGCGTCCAGGAACTCGTTCGAGAGCTTTTCGACCATGGACTTGCCGGAGCGCTTTCGGGCGGCGGCGATCATCCATCGGAGCGCCAACGTTCGTCGGCGGTCCGTTCGGACTTCCATTGGCACCTGGTAGGTCTGTCCACCGACGCGCTTCGGCCGGACTTCAACCGTCGGCATCGCGTTCTGCATCGCCTTCTCAAAGACTTCGAGAGCAGGCGTTTCCGCCTTCTCTTCGCAGATTGCCATAGCGCCGTAGAAGATCTGCTCGGCGCGCGATTTCTTGCCGTCGAGCATCATGCGGTTGATGAATCGGGTCACAAGCTCGGAGCCGTAGATCGGATCCGGAGCGATGACTCTTTTGGCTGGAGGTCCTTTTCTAGGCATGGCTTACTTCTTGCCTCCGGTAGCAGCGCCGGCCTTCGGCCGCTTGGTGCCGTACTTGCTGCGGCCCTGCATTCTCTTGCTGGTGCCAGCCGTCTGCTGAGTGCCGCGCACGATGTGATAGCGAACGCCGGGGAGGTCCTTAACGCGGCCTCCGCGAACGAGCACGACTGAGTGCTCCTGAAGGTTGTGGCCCTCACCAGGAATGTACGCGGTTACTTCGATTCCGTTGGTAAGTCGCACACGTGCGGTCTTTCGAAGCGCAGAGTTCGGCTTCTTGGGGGTCATGGTTCGGACGATCGTGCAGACGCCTCTCTTGAAGGGGTTACCCTTGAGAGCCGGCGACTTCGACTTCGTCTTCGGGGCGCTACGGCCCTTTCGCACTAGCTGATTAACTGTTGGCATTCATTCTCTCTTTTTGTTTCGTCTTTAGGGCAACAAAAAACCCCTGCGCACTTCAAGCTTGCGAGGGGACGTCGGCTCCGGTCTTTGGCTGTTGGTGTCAATCGCTTTGAACCCGAACCGCGCCTCCTCGATGCGTGAAGCTGTCTGGAGACGTAATGCCACCAGACAGTCGTTAATTATGGCACGCAATGGATGCGCTGTCAAGCGTGGTTTGAATCTGCGGCTAAGCGCTCAATTTAGGCACTTTTGCACACGCGTCCCGTAAAAGAATGACATTATTGAGTGTCTTTATGACCGTTCCGCCAACTCCAGAGATCGGGCTTCTGCAGGTTCCCTTACCGGACCTCGATCAACTGTCGGCGGATGACCCTGCATTTGCATGTGGAGTCAACGTTCGAAAGAAGCTCCTCGAAGGTGGCTCCACCAGCGATCTGGCTGCCCTTTGCCGCGATCTGGGCCGGTTCGACGAGGCGCTCGACCATGGCCGCCAGGCGATGTTCGTGGCGCTCAAGAACGCGTCGCTTGATTCGGCTTGCCGGATACTGGCGATTCAGGTGACGATCCTCGCGTTGAAGGGCGACTTTGCTGCAGCGAGCGAGGCGGTCCGCCAAATCGAAGTGCTTTCGCAAGATGAGGAGCCACTCAAGCGGGCGTTTTATCACGAGGCGGCGGCGACGATTCACCTCAGGACGGTGGTGCAGGACCTGTTCGATTCTGCCGAGGAGCGGTACCTCACGGCGTTGAAGCTCTACGAGGAGAGTGGCGAGATCATCGGGCAGATTCGCTGCTACGTCGGTGCGGCATCCGCGGTGAGCGGGATGGGGCGTTACATGGAGAGCCTCGAATACCTCGATCGCGGGCTCAAGCTCTCTGCGGAGACGGAAACGTGGCGCTACGTGAACCGGCTGCTTCTGGAGGCGGCACTTGCGCTCCGCGATCAGGGGCATCGGCAGCGTGTCAAGGAGCTATTCGAGCTTGCGATCAGATGGTCGGAGTTCCTCGGCGACGAGCCCACGAGGATCCGCGGGATTCATGGGCTGGCTTACCTCTATGACTTCGAAGCCGATCCGTCGAAGCCGGAGGACCTGCATCGGTCGGAGTCGATGTTCTTCAAGGCGATCGACGCGGCGGAAGCCATCGGGGCGCTGCCGTATGCCCTCCAGGCGCGGCTTGACATCGTGCATCTGTACAAGAAGTTCGGCATGGCGGAGGCGGTTGACAAGCAACGCTCGATCGCCACGGAGGAGGCGGGGCGGCTGTCTCTCTCGGCAGCTCCGCGCTGGTTCGATCACCACGCCGATTACCGGCAATGGCTAGACGACCTGAGCAGCGAGCGCTACTACAGGCGGCTCCAGGAGGCCATCGAAGGGGTCAGCGACCCGTTTCTGATCTTCGACCACCTACCTCAGACGGATGGATCGTACGGTGACTTGCTCAACGAATTCCGGAACTCTGCAGCCAACCAGTTGCTTGCGCTCACCCAAGGCACGGTCCGTGCGCTGGGGGACCTTCTTTCGAGCCCATACATTGAGGGCTTAAAGGAGCCAATCCTGATCGCAGTCAACGATCGCGTTCCCTATGAAGATGAAGTGAGCGTCTATGGCAAGTGGTATTCGCGCCGGGTCGTGCCCGCCGGTGCGGGCGCGGTCTTGACTCTGCGGGACTGCACGGAATCCCGCAAGCTGCAAGAGACCCTGGAACATGCCGCAGAGAGCGCGAGGCAGGCGGACAGGGTGAAGACCGAATTCCTGGCCAACATGTCCCACGAAGTCCGCACGCCCATTAACGGCGTCCTGGGGCTAGCTCGGCTTCTAGCCGGTTCCGAGCTGAACGAGCAGCAGCGGACTTACGTCGACGGGATTATTTCAAGTGGCGATGTGTTGCTTCGCGTGATCGGCGATGTGCTGGACCTCTCCAAGATCGAAGCGGAGCGTCTCGAGTTCGTGCCCGAACCCACCATTGTCCGGCGACTCGTTACGGACGTGGTGAACCTGTATAAGGGGCAGGCGCTCTCCAAGGGCGTGGATATCAGCGGCTCCGTGGATGACGATGTACCCGCAGTGGCGGTGCTCGACGCTTCGCGCGTTCGTCAGGTGCTCGGGAACCTGGTCGGGAATGGCGTGAAGTTCACTCAAGCCGGCAGCGTGAAAGTCACGCTCAGCGCGAGCGAGGGACTCTTGCAATTCGTGGTGCGGGACACCGGTTCGGGCATTTCTGAGAAGCAGCTCGAAGCCGTGTTTAAGCCATTCCGGCAGATCAGCACTCGCGGGCGCAACGAAGGTGGAACGGGGCTCGGGCTAACGATCTCGAAAAAGCTGGCCGAGCTGATGGGCGGAACGATCACCGTGGAGAGCCAGGTAGGGGCGGGTAGCCGATTCACGTTCCGGCTGCCTTTAGAGGAGGCCCAGTACTCTCCGGCGGTCGATGAAGGCTCGGAAAGCGCGGCCGATCTTTCAGGCCTCCGAATCCTTCTCGTGGAGGATAACCAGGTCAACATTCTCGTCGCGAGCGGACTTCTCACGCAGTTGGGATGCCTTGTCGACACCGCCGAGAACGGGGTTCAGGCGGTAGAGCTCGCTCTGCAAGCGCCCTACGACGCGGTTCTGATGGATATCCAGTTGCCGGTGATGGACGGCTTGGAAGCGACGACGGCGATTCGCCGGCAAGAAGCCGAAGGAAAGCGCGTGCCGATTATTGCATTGACTGCGGGCACCTTGTTTGAGGAACGGGAAGCTTGCTTTCAAGCGGGAGTGGACGACTATCTCTCGAAGCCTTTCACTGTCGAGGGCCTTGTCAGTACGTTGAGCAAGTGGTGCCGCAGTGCTGCCTAGGGCCTCGGAAGCGACCTGACCGCGCCCGTCGATATCCCGCCATCCACCAGCAGCGTCTGGCCAGTGATGTATTCGCTGGCCTCCGATGCCAGAAACACGACCGCCCCTCGGAGGTCAGATGGTCTGCCTGGACGTTTGAGTGGAATCCGGTCTGAGAGGTATTCCACCCACTCCTCATTCTCGTAGAGCACGGCGTTTTGAGCCGTCTTGAACCACCCCGGAGCAAGGCAATTGACCGTGATTCCGTAGTGCCCCCAATCATCCGCCAGGCTCATCGTGAGCTGCTTCACTCCGCCACGACTGGCACCATAGGGTCCCAAACCCGCGCAACCGGCAACGCTTGTAACTGATCCGATGTTGATAATCCGACCATAGCGGCGCTCCACCATCCGCTTCGCCACCGCCTGAGCCACGAAGAAGGTGCCGCGAAGGTTTGTGTCCAGGATGAGATTCCAATCTTCCCAGGTGACGTCCAGCGCCGGCTTTCTCACGTTGCACCCCGCGTTATTCACGAGGATGTCGATCTTTCCGGCCGCTTCGTGAGCGAGATCGACCGTGTTTAGGATCGATTCGTGGCTGCGTACATCGCAAGCCAGAGCGGTGCACTTTCTGCCGAGCGCCTCGATCTCGCGCTGAAACGGAATGAGATCCTCGGCGTTGCGGCTGGTAATGATGAGGTCCGCCCCCGCGTCAGCCAGTGCTCGCGCAAAGACCTGCCCAAGCCCCCTGCTGCAGCCCGTGACGAGTGCGACACGGCCCGTCAGGTCGAATTCCCTCAAGGACATACGATCACCTTCATCAGTCCCGGCTCTCTGGAGTGCAAGCGCTCGAAGTATTCCGGCGCCTGCTCGAGCGAGATTCTGGCTGAGATCATCGAATCCACCTTGACCTGTCCGGACGCGATCAATTCGAGAGCCTCCCCATATTCACCCTGCGAAGCGCAGCAGCCATAGACCGAAAGCTCTCGCGTCACGACCATTTGCAGGGGAAACTCAATTTTCGGGGCAAGATTGCCGACTAATGCGATGGTGCCGCCCTTGCGCACGCTCTTGACTGCCATCGTAACCGAATCGCTCACCCCCACGGCCTCGATGGCTGCGTCGAGTTCCATTCCGTCCGAGGAGTTGCCCGTGAAATCCGCGCCCATCTCCTTCGCGAGCTGCAGCTTGTTAGGATCGATGTCGATCGCGGCAATGTGAGAGACGCCCTTCGCCTTCAGAACCTGGATAACGAACAACCCGATCATGCCCGCTCCGATCACCGCCACTCTCTGTCCCGCTTCCACCTTGGCGCGTCTCACTGCATGAACCGCCACCGCCACCGGCTCCACCATCGCCGCCTGATCGTAAGTGAGTTCATCCGGCAGTCGATAGAGCACTCGCGAGGGGACAGAGACGTATTCGGCATACGCTCCATCCCGGTGGAATTCTTTGCAGGAGACGCCGATTACCTGGCGGTTGTCACAGAGGTTGATCTGTCCGCTTTGGCAATAGTCGCACGCTCCGCAGTAGATGGTGGAGTCGAAGGTGACCCGGTCGCCTTTCTTCCACTTGCCCGAATCCTCCGCGACTTCTCCAGCAGCTTCGTGGCCCATTATGATGGGAGGGATTCGGCGGCCGGTGCTGCCGTCCATTCCGTGAACGTCGCTGCCGCAGATGCCGCAGGCGCGGACTCGGATTAGAACATCATCTGCTCCGGAAACGGGCTTCGGCAGCTCGACAAGATCGAACTGGCTTGGGCCGATGAGCTGAAGGGCTCTCACCCCTCGAATGATAGCGGATCACACGTTAATACACGCCTACCTCTCTTAGAGAGGGGAGAGAGGAGGAACTACTTTTCCTATTGGTGTTCATTCCTCCGCTTACCGCTTCGCTAAAGGATGAATCAATCCTTATAAGGATCGTAGGTGTCCAGTCCCGCCATCGCCACTCCCACCGGCTTTAGCCGGTGTAGCACCTTGATCGTGTCGCCATGGTGCTGCAGAACCTGGTCCAGCTTCTTGTACACCTCCGGTGCCTCGTCCGCTCCGCCGCCTCGAAGCTCGATTCCCTTCTCGCGCATCCGCTCCTGGGCGGCGTCCCAGTCCACTTTCCCCTGCGTAACGCGCGTCGGTCTTCCCTTCACCCACTTCACCTTCCCCGCCGCCTGAGTCCGGCTCATGACTCTTCCGGCTCCATGCACCGTGCTGTAAAGGCCCGCCTTCGAGTCCTCTGAGTCGACACCCTCCAGAATCACGCTGGTATCCATCATCGTCGACCCGACGAAGCCCTTCTGCCCCGGAAATGCCGGCGTGCAGCCCTTCCGGATCACCCACAGCTTCTCGCCAAAATGCTCCTCCTGCCACGCGAAATTATGGTGGTTGTGCACGGAAAACAGCTCCTTTGCGCCAAGGATTTCCATGACCTTTTTGCACACCATGTCGCGTCCGGCGTAGGCGTATTCGCCGGCGAGGTGCATGGCGGTGATGTAGTCCTGACCGAGTTGGCTGTCCGTCTCAAACAGCACCGGCGGCGAATCCATCTCACCGTCAGGCACCTTGTCGTCGAAGGCCCTGCCCTTCGCCAGCGCCAGGAAGCCGGAGGCCGTCCGATGCCCGAATCCCCGCGAACCAAAGTGCACCCCAATCCAGAGCCGCCCCTGCTGGTCTTTGAATAGATCCACATAATGGTTGCCCGAGCCGACCGTGCCAAGCTGATTGCCCGCCATTTGGAACATGAGGCGTTGCGGGCGGAACTCGGCTTTGAAGATGCTCTCCAGCACCGGGTGGTCGACCGGGTCGGGGTTCGGACGTCCCACTCCGAAGCCGATGAGCCGCGCGATGTCATTCATCACCTTCGGGACATCGACGTCGTCGACCATCGCATCGGTCAGGACAGCCTTGTTTCCGCACGCGATGTCGTAACCAACTCCGCTAGGCGATATATGGTTCTTATAACCCACCGCGCCCCCGATCGGCTGGCTGTAGCCAGGATGGTGGTCGGCGCAGAGCACTGCAAAGTCCGCCTTCTCCGCGCACCGCTTAAGCTGCTCAAGCGCGCGTTCGTCTACCGGGCCGAAGGTTTTGATTCGCATAATCGTAGTGCCTTCATCCGTGAAGGCATCTCCTCCGGATTTGTTCGCTATTGTAGTGCCTCCGAAAGTAGTGCCTCCATCCGTGGAGGCATCTCCTCCGATCAGCCCGCTGACCCGGAGGAGATGCCTTCACGGATGAAGGCACTACGTTTGCTATAACCTTCCCATGCCGCTTGACACGACTATCTACCCTCTCGACAAGGATCAGTTAGTTGTCCGGCGACGTTCCTTGCCGCACTGGGAGCAGCCGCGGGGCGTCTACTTTGTCACCTTCCGCACAGCCGACTCGGTCGCCAAGGAGATTATCGATGACTACCACGAGAAGCATGACCGGCTTGTGGAGGCGTATGAACGGCTTCATCCCGACAATCGAATCGATGCGGAGCGTGAGGTGGTTCGCCTCTATTGCCGAACGATGGATCGGGCGTTAGATGCTGGCGCGGGAGCTTGTCCCTTCAGCAAAGCGGCGGAGGCGGATTTGATGGCTTCAGCGCTGACCCACTTCAATGGCGAACGATACGACCTGTTCTCTTGGAGCGTGATGCCGAACCACGTGCATGCCGTCATGAGGTGCCACGACGGTCATTCGCTCTCCAGCGCGCTTCATTCATGGAAGTCGTACACGGCAACGAGGCTGAACCGCATTCGGGAGACAAAGGGAGAGTTCTGGCAGAAGGAGTATTTCGACCACCTCATCCGAAGCGAGCATGATCTGAGTCGGTTTTGTAGCTACGTGTATCGTAATCCGGTAAAGGCTGGGTTGGAAAATTGGCGCTGGACGTGGATTGCGCCTGAGCTTGAAACGTAGTGCCTCCGAACGTAGTGCCCCCATCCCTGGGGGCATCTCCTCCGTGAATCCGCTGCCGGAGGAGATGCCTTCACGGATGAAGGCACTACTTTTTTGAGAAACTTTTTTCAAAGTGGTTGACAAAATAGTAGATTGATTTCTACATATACGTGAGCACGACAATCACGCAACTTTCAACGCCCGCTCCCGGATCGTGGATCCAGCGGCGGGCGAAGCTTTTTGAGGCGGGTGAGTATCCGGACAAGGGGGTGACCGTCACGGTCGACCACCTCTCCGGCCTCGCCGCCTCCTTCGACAATCCAGTCCCCTTGCTCATCGAGCATGCGGAGACGCCGCTCCAGATGGGGTTCCTCACCGAGGTGCTTCATGAGGGGGCGGAGCTTTTTGGGACGGTTTCCCTGACTCCCGAGGCGGATGCGCTGGTGGAGTCTTCGGGGGCCAAGTCCCTTTCCCTCGGGCTCGCGCCGGATCTTTCTTCCATTCGGGAGGTGAGTCTGGTGCGGAATCCTCGGATTCAGTCGGCGAGGCTGTTTGGGGGAGAGGTGGTCTTTGAGGGAGCGCTTGGGGATGAAAGGGGTGATTGGGGTGAAAGGGGTGAGCCGGAAGGGGGAGGTGAGAACTTCAATTCCCCTCCCTCACCCCCTTCACCCCAATCACCCCAATCACCCCCCTCATCCGACTCCCTGGCAAACGAGTGGTCCGCCCTCCGCAACGCCCAAGTCGACCACGAGGTCGATCAGCTTATGCGAGCCGGCCGCCTCTGCCCCGCGCAGAAGCAGTTCGCCAAAGCCCTGCTCCTCGCCGAGGATGCGATCAACTTTGACGGAGTGGCCAAGCCCATCCGCCAGCTCGTCCTCGCCTTCCTGGAGAGGCAGCCAAGGCTAAACCTCTTCGCCGAACTAACCCCGGCCCCAACCGCCGACCATTCGAACCACCTGCTGTTGCCCGAAGAAGCCAGCTTCTACCGCAAGCACTTTCCGGATGTGTCGCTGGATGAGATTGCGAAGCGGAGGTAGCGCGGGATCGCGTAAGGGGGTAAGGCGGTAAGGAGGTAAGGACGCTTCCGGAGGATTCGTCTTCCCCGCCGTCCTTACCCCCTTACTCCTTACCTCCTTACACAACCGCCCTCAAGCCGCGCATCAAACAACCAACAAACAACAACCAAACACCATGCCACTAACCACACCATTCGAAACCTACGAAAAGCCCGGCCTCGTCGTGAGCTACAAGCTCTCTAACGTCAAGGTCTATAAGGGCGCGATGGTCGGAGTCAATGCCTCCGGCTATGTCATCCCCATGGCTCACGGAACCGCGAGCCTTAAGTTTCTTGGCGTTGCCAATGAGACTGTCGACAACTCTGCGGGCTCGGCCGGCGACAAGTCGATCAACGTGACCAAGAGCGGGTCTTTTGTGATGAAGGCGGTCTCCGGCTATGTGCCGGCGATTGCGGACATCGGCAAGGAGGTCTACGCGAACTCCGACTTCGAAGTCCAGATCGCGACGGCGGGGTTGACGAACCAGTACAAGGTCGGCACGATCGCGTCGGTCGAGACGACTTCGACGGGCGCCGCCGGCGTCCGCGTCCGGGTCGACAACTACTCGGTCTGAGAAGCACCGAAAGTAAAATGCAGCGATGTCGCGCGGCAGAGACAAGAGAGTAAGAGTCGCCATGTGCCTCGCAGTTGCGCTCCTTTCGCTCTTCATGTTGTGTAAGGGGTTGCTTGCAGGCTTGCCCGCTTACGAGCTGGTCATCTTTGGTGCCCTCTCGCTTGCCGCAAGCTGCGGCTGCCTCCTTGTCTTTAAGGAAGGATCGTAATCTACGCCAGATAGCGGCAACGCTAGCCCCGCTTCGGAAGCCACATTGACATAGTCACCGTGACAACAAAAGCGACAAGAGCGGCTATTGCCAGGGAGAAATTGAGAGCGGCATATGGCAGAGATACTTTGTTGACGACGCACCAAATGAGTGCTCCAAATAGAAAACCGTTAGTGCGCTTCAAAGTCCCCTTGCCAGAGGTTACGTCTACCGCGCCAATGCACCCGCACAAGCACGCCAAGAGCGTAAACCCGAACTCGATCCACGGCGGCAGAATCGCATTTTGCCGATAAACCGCCCAGTCGCGAGCCTCAGCCAATTCGACACCGAGCCTCACAGCGAAGAAAGCGAACAACAGCAAACCAACCACGCCCGCCGTGAAGCGGATCGGCCGTGAGAGAACATTTGCGTCGCTTGTAACTACCTGCGGGGCTTCAGAACTCATTCGGAGATTTGGCGCGGGGCGTGTGAAGAGGCGCTCCTTTGTTAAAGAACTCGTCCCAAACATAAAGCGGGATAAGCCACTGCACAAAGAAGACAACGGCCCACGTCAGAAACCGGCCATTTAGACCAGGATCAGACGTCAACATTAAGCTCAGGGCAGCTACAGGGAAGAGTGCTCTAGCTTTGCCGTCTCGCCAGCCCATGTCGATACAAGACCAGCCGGCTAGGCAGTACCAGAACGCTTTCAGCGGGATCAAGCCATACGGCCCAATCCCTAGCTGGATCGATGCTTTCATGGTTCTCTCGGGGCTATCGAATAGCACCACGAGAGCCATCAGAGCCAGAGCCAATCCGAGCGTGGAGACGACTCTGAGCCAGAACCGACTCGAACGCC
>JBGGMI010000151.1:0-4677 GCA_041288075.1 Fimbriimonas sp. | reverse complement strand
GAAGGACACTAAACTGACGGACCTCTAGATTGGCGATGTCTTGCGATTTTGCTTCAGCCGGCGCGCCACTCTTCAGAACCGATGCATAGAGGTTCATACGCAAGCGGGGCATCACCTTATCGAGGGCTGTTCGTGTCGTCGCAGGATCAGGAAAGGAGATTGCGATGGTTCGAATGTCTGCGCCGAGCGAAAGGGCCGTTTCTGTGGGGACCAGGAAACAGTTGCTGGGATCGAGACGAATGTATTTGCGAAATGCTTTCGTCGACGAAGCGCTCTCTTCCTGTTGGCGTTTGCTGAGAGAAAAATCGGCCGGCATAACGTTGTCACCGTCGAGGTCGACCATGCCGCGCAAGACGCCGGGATCGGCGATGCCGATCACCGTGTATTCCACGCCGGCATAAGTGACTTTCGCCTTCCCAACGTCGGCCGGCTCGATCTTGAGCTGCTGAGCTAGAGGCTGCGGAAGTATCATCACCTCACGCTCCCCTGGAAGGAACCAGCGACTGCCCGGCAGCAGTGCTTCCTTCGGATTGAGCACCTCGGCTTCACCAGCCTCAAAGCCTACGAGGGCGCGAACTTCTGCCACACGATCCGCACGCTGAAGCGTCAGCACTCCCGTGTCGCCGATGTCCGCACCATAGTAGGTCGTTCGGCGCACGACCGTTCCCCGACCGGTGAACTCGTTGGCAATCTGGCGATACATCGAGGCCTGAAGCGGTTCCAAGCCCGGATTGCGGATGAGCATGCCCGAATACCGCGCGGGGGTATCGCTGGGATATTCCTGAAGCGTCAGCTCCTGCACGATGGAGGTGAAGCTGAGGACGATGAAGGTCATCACGACAAGCGTCAGGGTGGTGAGGATCGTTCGCGCCTTTCGGCGGCGCATATTGCTGACACCGAGGTTGAAAGCAGCCATCGCCACGCTCGAGCGCTTGATATCGACTTCGTGAACGCCGCTCTCCTGCTGCCTAACGGCTTTCAGAGAAGCTTCAAATTTGCCGAGAATGAAGGAAACGACAATGAGGCTGAGAGCTCCCATCACGAACGCAACGAAGATCATCGCCGGGTTGGAAACGATTTCGAAAGCCGGGTGGATGAGCCTTAAGAGCAGAAAGGAGCCAATGAAGAAGCCGACCGCCCACATAAGCTGCTTGGTGAGAAGCTGATTGCCGATGAGGAGCCGCTCGAGGAAGTAGCTGAACGGCACGAGCAGGAACAGATAGAAAACGACGCCGTTGACCACGTCGTTCGCCGTACTCATGATCGTCGGATGCGCTCGCAGAGCGTAGCCCCACGCGGCTCGTGCGTGACGCTCGGCTTCTGCCCAATCGGCTTTCGCGTATGACTCGTCCGCCAGTCGGATCTCTTCTTCGGCTTGAGCCTGCGTCTCTTTCACGCCCTTGCCGATGATCCGGTATTTCTGGAACTTGGCGAGGCGCGTTCCATTAATGGCCGTGATGTCTTTGGCGCTATTTAGGGCCAGTTGGTAGAAGGTGCCATTTAGAGGGATATCCGCGCGCGTTCCGGTAGCCGTTGCGCCCGGAGCCAAATAGCCTGCGCCTGCTTCATCCTTGAGTGAGGAGTTGGTGAGAATCAATCGGCTGTCGCCTGGTCCACCTCCCGCGATCACGATGAACTTCTGTCCAGGGATCATAAAAAGGACCTGAGCATCCTCGACCTCCGCATTAAGCCTCTGATCGAGTGGAGGAATGAACTCTCCAAAGTCGACCGGGAATGTCATGGTGTCTTGATCGAGGATGCGCACCCATTCGAGCGACTTCAGATCTTGCGGATCATTGAGATCGTATAGGTTCAGCGGCACGCACTTGAACACAACGATGGGAGAAATGCGATCAGCAGTCTTGAGTTCGAAGATGATCGGATAGCTGAAGTCCCCCTGAAAACCAAGCGAAGGGGCGTAATCGATCTTGCCCGTAGCGTCATTCAAATGAAACGCCGCGACTCGAGTCATCCTCTTGCCGCCCCACCAATACGTCGTGGTTGGCGGAAGCCCGATGAGCTCGTACTTCGCCTCTGTTTCACCGGTCGCCACAACGATGTCCCCGCGGACGCCCATCATCGTCTTCTGCTGCGAGAGAGCGCAAACGAGTGCGCCTTTCACGGGTATGTCCGGGACAAAGCTTTTCTGAGCGTCGTATTCGAAGACTTGGCCGGTAAGGATTGAGAACCCCCCGATGAGCGTCATTTGACTCGGGCGGGCGAGTTCGAGTGGAATACGGTGGTCGGACGTTTCGGCACTGCTCGTTGTGTCGTTGAGCGCGTGATGCATCATCGCGCATAACGTTTGGACTTGGCGATGAATGTTCGCCACGTTCACTTTGTCGATCGTGTCGAATGGCGTATCGATACGGTCGCGGCTATCCTCGACCGTGAGGAAGGTGAGCGCGTTCATCCCGGCGTTCACCATGGGTTCGCAGTCAACCGCGAACTTGCCGGAGATATTGTTCTTCCACGTGCGGCTGTCGCTGTTGTTTACGGCATCGACCAGCGCCAGCCGAGCGGGAGCGAGACCCATCACGGGTGCCAGGCGCTCCGTGTGGTTGCGGAACATGCGTGCAACGTTCTTCAGCGCCTCCTGCGACTCGTCTCGCGCCTCGTAGTACCACCCTCGCCCGTAAACACCCAAACCTTGATTGCCGCTGCTCAGATCCAGCGTGATCGTTAGGAGGGTGGGCTTTGAGCTGTCCGCGAGCTTCGTCCGCACGTATTCACGGGAGCCCTGCAGTGAAAGATAGTGCGCGCCCGAGAGAATGAAGCGCATCGGGCGCCTTCGCGGCTGGTCTTTGAGAACACGAGCGGCCTCGAGAAGACCCCCAATGCCGCCAATAGACTCGGCTCCGGGAGCAATTCCCGGCACAATGCTGATGGCGTCCGCGAAAGCCATGAGCTCGATGGTTTCATCCTTCACGGCCCCGTCGGTACCAGGGAGCTCGGCAATGAGGTTGGCGCTTTGTCGCTTCACCCAGGCCTGCCGACACTTCAGCGTGACGATTTCGCCCTTAAGCGCTCCATTGAGAATGGGGGCGGCTTGCTTGAGAGGTAGATAGAAGCGAGGTGCGTCGATGGGAACCGCGCTGAATTTAGTTTCCACGTCGCCTCTGGTGACGGAGTCCGGCTCGAGAAAGATGACGGCCGAAGCGCCCAGCTTGGCAGCATTCTTCCACGTGGCCCCCGCGCGCATCTCGAGAACCGCGATGGCTCCTTCCAGCTTCTTGCCCTTAAGCGCTTCGAGCGATCCGTCTCCCCCGTACACGAGTTGCCCCCTCACGTCGCAAGTGGACGTGCGGACCAGGTTGGGCCAGAGAGGAAATACCTCTACAGTGGCCTTACCGATTTTGATGGTGCCATGCGAGTTAGGATCAGGGACGACGATCTCGAAGTTGTCGCGATGGATGTTCTTGAAGCCAAGCTCCCTGAACCGACTCTCTACGAAGGCAAAAGTGCGAGCCTCCCCCTCCGAACCTGCCAAGCGGGAACCCAGAGAGGCTACTTGGTCGAGGTCCTGCCGTATGCGTTCGATCCTGACTTTTGGAAGAAGGGAACGGTAGAAGGCTTTGATCTCATCATCGGTTGGTGCCGACAGGCAAAGGCCTGCGACAAGGAGCGCCGAGCAGAACGTGACGAGTCGAAGGATCGTGCGGCGATGCACTGTTTGATTCTATACGCTGGCGACTAGCGTAAGTCCCATGGATACAGGTTGGCGTCGGTTATTTGGCCCTGCCATTCTTGAAGGACTTCACATCCCGCCGAGAGTTGTTTGGGATGGATCGAGTTCACGCTCCCATCAATTCGGGCCATGTTAAGCCGACCGGAGTGCCATGGCCAGGCATTTCCATACTTGTGCGGGGCCATTTCCTCTTTGCTCCAGCCCTCAGACACACTGAAGACCGGGACCGTCGCAGAGTTGCCGCCGTTAAAGCTGTCGGCCTTACCTGCAGGGGTGGCATAGAATCGGCAAGGTGGAGTAACGAGCCAACTGCCTCCGCCCACGGGAGCCCCGGATTCGTCCCGACTCCAAACGGAATCTAGATACATCAGGGTCGAAGAGGGACTTGTCACCTGGCTAAGGTTTCGCGGCCGTGCGACCCAAGCGCCTTGACTCATCTGTACAGGTGAGAGATATTGGTAGTTGAATCCGTAGTTAATCCGCAGGGATGCTCGATAATATTGCGATGAGGTGTCCCCGGGAACGAGGTCTTCGTCGAAGGTCGCCTCTAATTTCTGCGTTGCCGTGTCGGCCGGGCACTTGAAAACAGAGAAGGTTCGTATATAAGGCAGGACGAGCTGAACCCAGGTGCGATCGCTGCTGGAATTGGCTGCCGTTCTGGGCTGATAGCTGATCGGCATAAACATGTCGTCATAGTCAGCCGTGTACATGTTGGTGGCCGTCACCACCTGATGCATTTGTGAGATGCAGACGGCACGAATTGCCGATGCTTTCGCTCCCGCAAATACGGGGAACAGCATCGCGGCTACGGCCGAGATTATCGCTATGACCACGAGTAACTCGACCAGCGTAAAAGCTTGGGCCAGTCTTCGCACTTTCAGATTTCTCTCATTATAACGCCGACTTACGATTTCGGCAAGGAAAAGGCAGTAACAACGCCGCAGCGACGTAGTCCAAGCCTCTCATACCAGGGCACCAAGCGCTCGTCA
>JBGGMI010000150.1:0-3656 GCA_041288075.1 Fimbriimonas sp. | reverse complement strand
CGCAAGAGGCTCAGCTCCGCTGGCTCCAGCGGCCCGAGGCCCTCATGGTCGAGAAACCGCCGCGTTTCGTCCAGGTCGAATCGCAAGTCCGGGGGTTTGATCTCCAGCAACTGGTTTTGCGCACGCAGTGCGGGCAATGGAAGGGGCGGCTCTGTTCTCGTAGCTAGTACTAGATGGAGATTCGATGGGGCATGTCTCAGCAAGAACGCAACCGCGTCATGAATGGCCGGATCGCTTACACAGTGATAGTCCTCCAAAAAAAGGCAGACCTCTTCATCAATCTCTGCCAAGCCGTTAATCAGCGTCGATATGATCGCAGGCGGGCTAATCAATGAGGTTTCCAGGATGAGATCGATCGCGGGACTACCCACTCCGTCATGGGCGTGTTGCAGCGCGTGGGATAGGTAGAACAGAAATTGTGTTGGTTGATTGTCATTCACATCGATCGAAAACCACGCAACCGGATTTCCGCTCTGCAAAAGTCGGTTTGCCCACGCGACCGCTAAAGACGTCTTTCCGAAGCCCGCGGGTGCCTTGATTACGGATAGACGCTTCGTCTGAACCTGAGTGACGAGCTCGAGCAGGCGAAGACGCTCGATAAGCCCCACGCATCGCGGTCGACGGACCAACGCAGTCCCCCGTTCGGGTGATCGCGTTTCGGGCGAGATTATACGATTTCCATGCACGAGAAGAAAACTGAACCGTTCCTGAAGTCGATGGAGATTATCATGAAGCTTTCTCAAATCTTGGTTCTTACCGGGTTCGTCCTAATCGCGCCAAATGTCGTTCAGGCGCAAGTCGCGGGCTCAACCCTAGTTGGTGTCGAGGCGGCCGAACTGCGGGACGTCGCGACGGGTTGGAGCGCCAAGCGCCAGGTTCTCGGCGCTCCCATCTACAATGACCAGAACGAGCGGATCGGAGATGTCGACGACATCATCATCGCGCCCGACAAGGCGATTTCCTACGCGATCATCAATGCTGGCGGTTTCCTTCATGTCACCAAGCACGATGTTGCCGTTCCGGTTTCGCAGCTGAAGCTGGTCGAAGGGAAATTAGTGTTAGCGGGAGCGACCCGGGACGCGCTCGAAGGCAGTCCCGAATTCGAGTACGCCCAACACTAATCCGTTACCACCCACCGTCCGACAAAAGACAAGGAGATCGACATGTCCCAACAAATAGACTCGTTCTGCGAAAAGCTGCGCGGAAGACTGAACGAAATGGATAATCGCCTTCAGCAGCTTAAGGCAAGCGCCAAGGCTGGTTCTGAAAAGGCGAGGCAGGACCTGCATTCACAGGCTGAAAAGTTACGGGCGAGCCTCAATGCAGATCGTTCCTCGATTGAAGCGGCCAAAACTAGAATGAACGATTGGGCCGCAGGCACGAAGGCAACCTTCGACGAAAAGGTTGCTCAGTGGAAGGCGCAACGCAAGCAGGAGCAGCTCAAGAGTCGCGCCGAGGCCGCGGAGGAATACGCTTCCGACGCATTCGACGTCGCTGTCGCTGCGGTCGACGATGCCTATGAAGCGGCGATCGACGCCATCATCGCACGTGCCGATGCCGATGAAGTTTCGTCGGTCAAACTATACGCCTAGCCGTTCGACGCAACGCTGCCGGAGATATCTTCCGGCAGCGTTCTCGAACGCGGGTTGTCCACTAACCCTCAACCTTCCCAACTAACGGAGAAATCCCATGAGTTCATCGAATCTTTCTATTAGCGACATGCAGCATGCCGTCAGGGATACGGTGCGCCATCACTGGCAACTCTTCCTAACGCAGGGCGTGATCATGACCATTCTCGGTGTTCTCGCGGTCATCTGGCCCCAAATCTCGACCGTCGCCGTAGATGTCTATGTCGGTTGGCTTTTCTTGCTCAGCGGTGTCGTCGGGCTTGCCACCATGTTCCTAGCACAGGACGTCCAGGCTTTTCTTTGGTTGCTGCTCACGGCAGCGCTTTCATTGTTCGTCGGCATCCTACTGCTCTGGCATCCGACCGAAGGTGCGGTCTCGCTTACCCTAGTGCTCATCGCCTTCTTCATCGTCGAAGGCATCTTCCAAATCGCGGCATCCATTAGCTATCGGGACGTATTCCCCGACTCCTGGGGATGGCTGTTGGCAAGTGGCATCGTCGATCTGATTCTCGCCGCGCTGATCATCCAGGGTTGGCCAAGCACTGCCACCTGGGCGCTCGGACTGATCGTAGGTGTCAACCTAGTCACATCCGGCGCAGCAATCATCATGGTGGCGCTCGCCGGACGAAGTGTGGTCAAAGCGCTGGCGAGCGCAGTGCGCTAATCGCTCAAAGTTGTTTAGGAGCAAACGTTCGGGGGCCTGAAGCTGCCACGTCCGAGACAATGGTCCCTTTAGCAACACACGCACACACACAGCGGTTTCGAGCCCTGCAACCAGCGTTATTTGCACCCCCGTTGCCTTGGAACGGGGGTGCTCGAGTGATGCCTTTGGGAGTCAAGGCAAGCGATACGCCTGCTCGATCAGATCGCGTTCAGTTCTGGTACGGGCACGTGGAAGCCATTCAGGGCGACGGATACAAGGCAATATGCTCCAATCAGGTAGATGAGCTCTGCGGCGCCATGGACCTCGAATCTTTGGACGGCTTGACGGTAAGTCAGCTCGGGAGTTCGACTGACGTGGAAATAAGGCCGAGGTCGCTTGATACGTCTCTTGAGCAAATCGTTTTCATGATGCTAATCGGAGGAGGACTCGGAGATGACGACGAACGTCCTTATCGCGTTTTACAGCACCTACGGTCACATTCATCGAATGGCGCTGGCTGTGGCCGAGGGCGCGGAAGGCGTGCCCGACACCACTGTACGGCTGCGCCGGATTGCGGAACTCGAAGAAGCGCGCAAGGCGCTAGCGGCCCAGGACGCGTATGTGCGGGCACAGCAGGCACAGGCCGACATTCCTGTGGTCACGCACGACGATTTGCGCTGGGCCGACGGCATCGCTTGGGGGACGCCGACCCGCTATGGCAACATGAGCGCGCAGATGAAGCAGTTTATAGACACCACGGGTGGCCTCTGGCTCAAAGGCGAACTCGAGGATAAGGCCACTGGGATTTTCACGAGCACCGCGACCATCCACGGTGGCCAGGAGACGACGATCCTGACGGCGCTTGTCCCGTTGGTCCATCTCGGCATGGTGTTTGTCGGCACACCGTACGGACAGAACCCGCAGATACTGGTAACGGACGGCATCGGTGGCTCGCCCTACGGGCCCGGCACCCTTGCCGGAACCGACGGTTCACGACAGCCGGTCGAAGCGGAGCTCACAACCGCACGCAACCTCGGCAGTCGCCTTGCTCGCGTTGCCGGCTGTCTCAAGCATCTCAGGGCAAGTCATGCATCCGCGCCATAGCCCGCCACTTGCCGCCGATGGTAGCGCAAAGGGTTTTCAGCGAAGCGCGATGCACGAGGGGGGTGCTGCCTATTTGGATCTGTAGAAATCTTGGCGCCGGCAGAATTAAAGGACAGAGCCCTTTCGCAGAAACGCTGTGTTCTAGGAAAAGACGATGGTACCGCCCATAGTTCGTGTACCCCGCTCCGTATATCGCACCGCAGGCAACGACCGCGGCGAGCGCGCCATCCCGGAAGAGACTGCCATTGCGTTTACCTTCAATACCGCCTCGTACGCGGTAA
>JBGGMI010000149.1:0-14727 GCA_041288075.1 Fimbriimonas sp. | reverse complement strand
GCCATACGATCAGTCGGAATTCGCCCCTGACGCCATCGCACGACCCAGTCGAAGCTACATTCTTCCCGACCTCGGCTGGGGGCACAGAGGCTATCCGGCGATCAACTTGAGCTACACGAACGTTGAGATGTTTTGCCGCTGGCTTTCCTCGGTTACCGGAAAGAAGTATCGCTTGCCGACCGAGGCTGAGTGGGAACTGGCGAGCAGCGCCGATGGCAAGCTCGATAAGGCCGCCATCGAGAAACAGGCTTGGCATGCCGGCAACAGCAATGGGACCACGCAGCCGGTTGCAAAGAAGGCACCTAACAAACTCGGTATCTACGATCTTTTGGGCAATGTCGGCGAATGGGCGACCGACCTCGAGGGCAAGCCAGTGCTTTGCGGCCCGGCATTCCTTGACACTGCTGCAGCGATTACGCCGACCGCTCGCAAGCGATGGACGGCGAAGTGGCAGGAGACCGATCCTCAAATGCCCAAGAGTCGATGGTGGCTCTCCGACGCTCCGTTCGCGGGTTTCCGCGTCGTCTGCGACCAGTGATTCTCGCCGCGGCTCTGGCGATCGCTCTTTCGGACACCTTTGTGGTGGAAGGCGGGCGTGGGCCTGGCAAGGGCAAGCACGTGGTGTTGCTGGCGGGCGATGAAGAATATCGATCCGAAGAGATGCTGCCTCAGCTCGCAAAGATTCTGGCGAAACACCATGGCTTCAAGTGCACGGTCGTGTTCTCCCTTAACGAAAAAGGCGAGATCGATCCGAATGCGCGGGGCCGTCAGCCGGGGATCGAAGCACTAGATTCCGCCGATGTTTGCGTCATGATGCTTCGCTTCCGTCGATGGGACGATGCACAGATGAAGCATTTCGTGGAGTACCAGAGGTCGGGCAAGCCGTTGATTGCGCTTCGGACGAGCACGCATGCCTTCGATTATCCCCCCGAGTCTCAGAGTCCCTACAAGGTGTATTCGTGGCGCGCTCCGGAGTGGAAGCAGGTTGTCGGCGAAACCTGGGTCAGTCACTGGGGACGGCATGGTTCGCAGGCGACGAGAGGCAAGATCGTGGCTTCGCATCCGGTCCTCCGCGGGGTCGAGGACGTGTTCGGGACGACTGACGTGTATGAGGCGGCGCCAACGGGAGTTCAGGTGTTGATGCGAGGCGAAGTTGTCGACGGGATGTCTCCGGGTGATTCGCCGGCAACGGACAAGAAGAAGACTGCAGCGGGCGTAGAGCAGGCGGTGAACGATCCGATGATGCCGATTGTTTGGGTGCGAGAGCAGGTTTTGACGTGCACCATGGGGGCAGCCACCGACTTTGTGAATCCGGGTTTTCGCCGGCTTCTGGTCAACAGCGTTTACTGGGGTGCGGGACTGCCGGTGCCGGCGGCGGCATCAGTGGAACTGGTCGGCTCGTATGTGCCGAGCCGTTTCGGTTTTGATGGGTTTTTGAAGGATAGGAAGCCTGGTGGTTCTAGGTGATCAACTTTATTGGGCTGATTGTCTCGCCAGAATGCGGAGTCCGGTTTCACGCGCCCACGCCGATGCAGAGCGATCGATGACCGCACCATGCACCGCGGAATTGAGCACGGCTATGGTTGCGGTTAGAGCGTCAAATTGAGTCTCGTCGAGACGATTTCTCTTAAGCAGGAGCAGCAGCACGTGTTGCACATCCCTAGCTTCAGGAAGCTCATTGAGCATTCGACGCATACTTTTCTCCAACTCCGCACGAACAATGGCCAGTGCGAGATTGGGGTCAGCTTCGAGGATTGGGGTCCACTCCTGATCAGCGTCGGACGGTACCCCATTGAGGAGCCCGGCCGCTTCCAATTGGGTCGTCAGTTGCCTCAGATCGTGCTCTGTAACGACCTGCTGCCGCTGGGCCTTCTCGACGGCTCTCCTCAAGGCTGCCAGGGCCAACTCCCCTTTCGAAAGAACGGTCCTAGTCTCGTTCAAAATTCACCCCTTAACGAATCAACGAGAATCGGCGCATCTCCATCGTTATTGAATACATACCACTCGTGAACGATTCCTTTATATTCGTCTAAGAGTGCTATGCTGCGCTGGAAGCGGCGTCGGACATCGATTTCCGCGACGTCGTGTCCGCCCTGGGTAACACGACGCCTCACGCGAGCAAGCGCTATCTCGGGGCTGGATAATCGTAGATAGTAAAGTTCCACTGTGTATCCGATCTCTTTCCAATGATGGATTCGGCCCATCAGCGACCGCCCCGACAACGTGCTCTCGACCGCAAAGTCGGCCCTGTCGTTCGCTAACGAGGTAAGAAGCTCCAGAACGATTCTGCCGGAAGCGACTTGCACGCCGACTGATCCAAAGGGAGATAGCCCGGCTGCCACCAGGTCCGTATTCACGAAGTGAGCGATTCGGGCTTCTTGGGGCAAATACTCACGGGCGAATGTTGTCTTGCCTGCTCCGTTTGGGCCGCCGACGATAATCGCTCTAGGCATCAGTTCGATCCCGATATTGGACGGCCTCGGACAGGTGTTCCTTCAACACATTCTCCGACCCTGCCAGGTCAGCAATGGTCCGAGCGACCTTTAGCAACCGGTCAAAGACTCTGGCGGACAAACCCATTCGAGACGATACCAGACGCATAAATTCCTGCGAATCGTTGTCCAGCGTGATCAGCTCTCGGATTTCTCGCGGACCCATCTTTGCATTTGTCCGGTGTTCGCCAAGTCGTACGTTCTGTTTCGCGCGGGCGGCCAAGACGCGGTCCCGGATGGCGGCGCTGCATTCGCCGACTCCCATGCCTAGCAGCTCGTCAGGCTTCAGCCTTGGAACGGCGATGTGAATGTCGATGCGGTCCATAAGCGGCCCAGAAATCTTGCCCGCGTACTTGGCGCAGGAGGCCGGGTTGGAGACGCATTTTTGCTCGGGATAGCCCTTGAAGCCGCACGGGCAGGGATTCATGGCCCCGATCAGGATCGTCTCGGCGGGAAAGGTGATGGTGTTTTGGACTCTCGCGACGGTGACCACTCCGTCTTCCAAAGGCTGGCGTAATGCCTCGAGAACCGAGCGATCGAACTCTGGCATTTCGTCCAGGAAGAGCACCCCGTGGTGGGCCATGCTGATTTCGCCCGGCTTCGGGTTCTTGCCTCCTCCGACAATGGCGGCGTGACTGGCCGAGTGATGGGGTGAGCGGAAGGGTCGCTCCCACATCAGGCCAATCTTCTTGTCCTTTTGGCCGGATGCCGAGAAGATGCGCGTGACTTCGATGCTTTCCTTGAGCGCGAGGGGCGGGAGGATGGTTGGTAAGCGGCGGGCGAGCATCGTTTTGCCCGACCCTGGTGGCCCCGTCATGAGCACGTTGTGACCTCCGGCGGCGGCGATTTCGAGGGAACGAATGGCGTGGCGTTGGCCCTTGACGTCGCTGTAGTCGATGTTGTAGTCCGGCAGACGCTCGACCGGCGAGTCTTCGAAGCGGTGTGGAGCGAAGAGGGAGGAGCCGTTCAGCAACTCGACGGCGTCCAGTAGCGAGCGGACGCCGTACACCTCGATTCCCACGGCCACGGAGGCTTCGGGAGCGTTGACTTCGGGGATGATGAGGCGCTTGAAGCCCGCGTCCAGAGCCATGAGGGCAACGCTGACCGCGCCATCGATCGGGCGAAGCTCGCCATCCAGTCCCAACTCACCGAGGATGAGCGTGCCGGCCAATTCGCTCGGCTGGATATGGCCCATGACCGCGCATACGCCGATGGCCATCGGGAGATCGAGCCAGGGACCTTCCTTTCGTATGTCGCCCGGTGCGAGGTTGCACATGATGCGGCGCTTGGGGAAATCCAGGCCGGAATTCCGCATGGCGGTGCGGACGCGCTCTTTGCTTTCCTGAACCGCTTTGTCGGGAAGGCCGACGAGGATGAAGTTCCGCTCCTCGTTAGAGACGTAACCCTGTAGGTCAACTTCGACGACAATGGGCAGGGCCTCAATGCCGATGAGGGTTGCGGAGTGTGCCTGCGCAATCATTCGTACCTCAGCGGTTCCTCCGGTGATTTGCCACCCGCACATTATAACGGCGTTCGCTCAATTGAGGCGGTCCCTGCCCGGACTGAAGGGCCCTCGGTAAACTCTTGCCATGCCGACTCGCTCCAGGCGCCTCGACATGATCCCTCCGTATCTTTTCACCGAGATCTCTCGCGTGAAGGCAGAGGCGATTGCGTCGGGCGCTGACATTATCGACTTGGGGATCGGGGATCCCGATTTGCCCACTCCGCGTCCCGTGATCGATGCGCTTTGTCAAGCGGCGGAGCATCCGCACACGCACCGTTACGACGAGACGCCGCGCGGATGGCAGCCGTTTTTGAACGCGGCGGCTGAGTGGTACAGGCGTGAGTTTGGCGTTCAACTCAATGCCCAATCGGACTTCTGCCAGCTCATTGGCAGCAAAGAAGGACTCGCACACCTTGCGTGGACCTACATCGACGAAGGGGACGTGTCGATTGTGCCGAACCCCGGCTACACAGTCTATAAAGTCAACACGCTGATGGCGGGCGGACAGGTCTTTGAGACGCCGCTGCGCGAGGAGAACGGGTTTTTGCCGGTGCTTGCCGATATTCCCACCGACGTGGCGAAACGCGCAAAGCTGTTCTACGTCTGCTACCCCCACAACCCCACGGGAGCCATCGCGACCATCGAGTTCTATCGCGACCTGGTTGCATTCTGCCGCGAGCACGACATCTTGCTGGTGAACGACATGGCGTATGCGACGGTGGCTTACGAGGGCTTCCGCAATCCGACCGTCATGCAGGTGGAAGGAGCGAAGGATGTGGCGATCGAGTTCCACTCGCTATCGAAGATGTTCAACATGACCGGCTGGCGCCTGGGGTTCGCCCTCGGCAACTCCGACGCCGTGGCGAACCTACAGAGATTGAAGAACAACATCGACAGCAAGCAGTTTCCCGCCATTTCCGAAGCGGGCGCCCATGCCCTTCTCGAAGTGGACAACACCGACACGTTAGCTATCTACGAGCGGCGAAGGGATTATCTCTGCGATGGCTTGAACGAGCTCGGGTGGAAGGTGAGCAAGCCGAAAGCAACCTTCTATGTATGGGCTCGCGTGCCGAATCCGAACATGACAAGCGCGGAGTTCTGCGCGGAGCTGCTGAAGAAGGCGCACATCGTGACGATCCCGGGCACGGGCTACGGCGAGCAGGGCGAGGGCTACGTGCGGATGTCGCTGACCCTACTGGGAGACAAGCAGGGCGAGCGGTTTCAAGAAGCGGTGCGGCGAATTGGAGAGTCGGGTCTTATCGCTCGTTAGGCTCGTTCAAAGACGACGGGCGGAACGTGACGGACCTGGACGTCCTCGATCTCGAAGTATTCGGCCAGCTTGTGTCCGCTGCTGAAGAGCGAGGTCGGAAACTGCTCCTGGGCGGTGTTGTAGTCGCGCACGTTTGCGTTGTAGAAGCGGCGAGCGGCGGCGATGCGGTCTTCGGTGTTGGCGAGCTCGTGTTGGAGCTCGAGGAAGTTTTGATTAGATTTCAGCTCCGGGTATGCCTCGACTTTGGCCAGCATGCCATTCAGCGATGCCACGAGTGCAGTCTCCGAGGATAGGTGTTTGGCGGCCGAGCCCTCGACCATGATCGCCTTCTTTCGGGCTTCCACCACTCGCTCGAATACCTCCATCTCATGCGCGGCGTAGGCTTTACAGACCTCCACCAGGTTAGGGATCAGGTCGTATCGACGCTTGAGCGCTACGTCGAGCTGCGCCCAACTCTCGCGAACGAGCTGCTTCAGGCGCGCGAGTTTGTTGCCGGCCGCGATTGCAATGGCGGTGAGCACCAGGGCGATGACAATAATCACCAATAGAAAGGGCGCGGCCTGAGTCATTGGATTTAGTCTAGCGGAGTCGCGTACATGGCCGGAAGAGCACGGTCCTGCTCGACATATTTGGGAATAAGCGAGATGAACTTCCGCACCTCTTCGATCAGCTCCACGATCTCTTCGGGGTCGTAGTAGTTGTTCCGCGTCAGAACGACATATTGGCCCGCGATTTGCCACGAGCGTGGTGGGCACTGCATCAAGAAGTCTATCATTCGAGGATGGAGGAGGTCGTAGGCGATCTTTCGATCGTTGCAGCGCACGAAATAGCGTTTGTTGAACTCCTCTAGCTCGAAATCGAGCTCGTCCATGCCTAGAAAGTTGCCGATTTTGCTGAAGACGTTCTCTGGCGACATCGTCAGGCGAGGCAGGCTTAGTGGCAGCCGCACGGCAATGACGCCGGTTGGATGGGGAACGGTTGTAGTCGATTTGCCCGTCGAATGCGTGGTCTTGTAGAGGTAGTCGAACACATACCAGTCCGCGTTATCCTCTCGGCCGACCAATAGGTTCGAGAGACTCCAAGAATGTCCCTGTCCGAAAGGAGTGAAGCCGTCGAAGCGGGTGAGGAAGCGACCGACGTTGGTATCGGAGAAGCTGGTGAACAAACCTTCCCAAAAGCCTCGAGCCTGCTCCGCTAAGCCATGAGGATGATAATCGAGGCCCTCTTGGGCCGCAATCTGTGCCAGCGCTGCCATACGAGCTTCGGCAGCCCGCTTTTGAGCCGCGGAAACGGCGACCGCAATGATGATCACGACGATGCTCCCAAGCGCGAACAGTGCGATCATCGAACCCTGAGATATCACGCTCTATTATCGGGCAACTGGCGTATCGCGTTGCACAGGTCTACCCGCAATTTCTCGACAGAATGTTACGTGCGCAACTTCCGTGGCGTCATAATCCCTTGAGTCATCGGCATATCTGCTCGCAAAGCAATATGCTTGCTGAGAGGCTCTGGAGAATCGAATTTGATGAAGCGATGGATCAGTAGTTTGATGCTGGCAGGCGTTGCAGCGGCCGTAATGGCCCAGGCGCCGTTTACGATTGTGCGGCCGGCCGATGGTTCGAAGGTGCGTGAGAAGGTTCGTATTCTCATTCCCAAGAACAGCATTCCGGCAGGCGGCTATATCGGTGTGTTTCTCGACGGCAAGCTCGTCGAAGCCACGCGTCCTCCGGTCGAGGGCAAGTACCACGTGTACACGCTCGACACCAAGGGGCGAGGCATCAAAGACACCGAGCCTGGCAAGCCAGTAAAGCTTGAGCTCGTGCTGTACACCGACACGAATGATCAGGCACGCATCGTCGACCGATCGTCCGTGGACCTCAATATCTCGAACAAGGGCAACATTCCCGTTCCCAACAAGGGTCTTGCACTGCGATATCGCTTCGTGCCAGGCACCGAGATGGTGTACACGCTCGATCAGAAGGTGATTCTCTCCAGCATCGCAGAAGCTCAACAGAAGCTTGGCGGAAAGGCTGCTCAGCAGGACGTGGACAGTGAGCGCATTCGATTGCTGTACGCAGTCGACAATGCTTACACCGACGGCGATGGACTGCTTCGCATTCAGGCGCTTCCTGAGAAGGGCAAAGATTACGCCGACCTCACGACGCAAGGCGACCTGCAGCAAAAGCGCTTCTATCCGCAGCAGATGGCATCGATTTACATGCGCGTTACAAATACGGGACGCGAAGAGTTTGCGGCGCTGCCTCCGTACGTGCCCCTCAACGGTGCGGCTTCCGGAATCGATCCCCTCAGCCTCTTTGCAATCTATCCTCTCCCCACCTTGCCCACCAAGACGGTTCGGCCAGGCGATTCATGGGAGTCGGGATTCCAAGAGGGCGATCTCGATCTCGCCAAATACCCGAACATCGACAAGGTGACCACGGCTCTTAGGGCTCGCGGCGAGTTCGTCGAGACGGAGTGGGAGCGCGGACATCCTTGCGCGAAGATTCGAAACACGATCGAAGTAGCCGATATGGCTAAGGCCAAGAGAAAGGCGCTGTCTTCGGCTGGTCAGGCCGGCGGCGGCCAGATTGCCGACGATAAGGTCAGCATCACCGAAACCATCTGGTTCTCGCTCGATACCCGCAAGGTAATCAAAGTCGTTCGCGACATCACAATCGATCGCAAGAGCGAGTCGATGGGTGGTATGGGCGGATCGGGCGGCGGTCCCGGCGGACCTGGCGGCGGACCTTCTGGAGCCGGTGGCGCAGGTGGCGGCGGTGGCCGTGGGCGCGGCGGTGGTGCCGGCGGTATCGGCATAGGCTTGTTGCTCGAAGGGGGCGGAATTCTCCGCCAGCAGGGACCCGGTGGTCCTCCTCCAGGATTCCGTGGTGGCCCTCCGGCTGGCTTCCAGGGTCAGGGCAGTGGCCCAACAGGCGGATCGCCCCAGGGTGGCCGAGGCGGAGCTCCTTCCTTCGGCGGCGGCGGACAGGGCGGCGGCGCGACTCTTACGAGAATCCGCTTCATCCAGACCTTCACACTCGAGGGCAAGTAGGGCGTAGTATAGGGAGGTATGTCAGCCCTCCTGAAAGGCTCTAAGAAAGAAAGGCGGAATTCCCCCGGTGATCCGGAGGAGTTCCGCCTTACGCTTGTTGAGCACCTCGAGGAGCTGCGAACGCGGATTTTCCGGATCTGCGCGCTTTTGGCCATCACAACCGTGGCCGGTTGGTTCGTTTCGGACAACTTGTACCACTACATGAACCGCATGGTGGATGAAGCGATCATCCCGAATCTCCCGAAGGGTGCCGAGTTCAAGGAAGTCTTCCACAACGTCACAGACATGTTCTTGCTGAAGCTCAAGCTCTCAGCCGTCATTGGCCTTGTTGCTTCGTTTCCCTTTATTGTTCTAGAACTCTGGGGCTTCGTTGCGCCTGGGTTAAGGAAGCGAGAACAGGAGCCATTTAAAAAGCTCGCTCCTTTGAGCTTTATCCTATTCGTTATCGGTGCCAGCTTTGCCTGGTTCATGATGAAGCCGTCGCTTGCATGGTTTGCAACGTATTTGGGCGAATTCGAAGGCACGGTGCTTTACCAGGAAGCCGGCACGCTAGCCTTCTTCGTGCTGAAGATGATGCTCGCCTTCGGCGTCGCCTTCCAACTGCCGCTCATCGTATACGTTCTCGGCGCTCTGGAATTGCTAAGCGCCGAGACGCTGATGAAGTATTGGCGTCAGGTCTCGGTGGCGATCTTCATCATTACTGCGGTCATCACGCCCAGCCAGGATCCACTCACGATGACCGTGATGGCGGTCCCGCTCGTGATCCTCTTCATGATCAGCGCGTATGCGGTCAAGATCGCTCAAAGCCGGAAGCGGAAGGCGGAGGAGCTGACGCTGATCGAAAACCCGGACATTATCGAGGAAGACGATTTCTAGAGACCGGCTGCTGAACGAAGCTCCGCCACTTTTCAGCGACCCTCGCATCAGCGAGCAGATCACCCATATCGAAGAGATTCCGCCCCACTCGGCGGTGTACGCCCAACCAGAGAAGTCCATGCACCCGGCCTTGGCGGCGACGCTGCACAGGTCGGGAATCGAGCAGCTCTATTCCCACCAGGCCAAGGCTTACGATGCGGCGATGGAGGGGCAGGATGTGGTGGTCGTGACCGGGACGAACTCGGGCAAAACCCTTTGCTACAACTTGCCCGCACTCCAGCTTTGCCTCTCCGAGCCGGCGGCCCGCGCATTCTATCTGTTCCCGACCAAGGCACTGGCTCAAGACCAGTTCGGCAAAGTAACAGAGCTCCTCCCCGGGTCTGAGATAAAGGCAGGCACATACGATGGCGACACGCCCCAAGCTCAACGGGGTCCGCTTCGGAGAATGGGCCACATTCTGCTCACGAACCCGGACATGCTGCACGTGGGCATCTTGCCCTCCCACGATCTCTGGGGCAAATATCTCAAGGCGCTGCGCCTAATCGTCATTGACGAGATGCATGTGTATCGGGGCGTCTTTGGCTCGAATGTGGGCAATGTCCTGCGGAGACTGCTCCGGCTCTGCGAGTTCCACCACAACCGCCCGCAGATCATCGCTTGCAGCGCCACCATCGGCAATCCCTTGGAGCTCTTCGAGAAGCTGACTGGGCGCAAGGCAAAACTAGTCGACGAAGACGGCTCCCCCAGCGGCAAACGAACCTTCGTTTTCTTCAATCCACCCGAGCTCGGCACTGGAACGAGGCTAAGCGCCAACGTGGCGACTTCGGAGATTTTGGGAGGACTGGTCGAGGGGCAGGTTCGCACACTTGCCTTTAGCCGCGCTCGTGTATCGGCCGAGTTGGTCCTGCGATACACCAGAAAGCGCATCAAGGAAGGCGGCCTCGTCGCTCCCGAACAGGTCGAGAGTTATCGCGCGGGCTATACGGTCAAGGAGCGCCGCCAAATCGAACAGGCGCTGTTCCGTGGCGAGCTGCTTGGCCTAGCGGCCACCAACGCCATGGAGCTCGGAGTAGACGTCGGTGCGCTTGATGCGGTCGTAATGAACGGCTACCCGGGCACGGCGTCTAGCTTTTGGCAGCAGGCTGGCCGGGCGGGTCGGGGCTCACGCGATGGTCTGGCAGTCTTCGTCGCACACGATGACCCCCTGGAACAGTTTCTAGTTCGTGAACCTGCCTTGCTCCTCAACGCCCGCAATGAAAGCGTCGCCGCAAACCCAGGCAATCCGCAAATCCTGTCCCAGCACCTCGTCTGTGCCGCCCACGAAAAGCCCATCGCGCCGCACGAGCTGCAAATGTTCGGAGAAAACGCTCTCGACGTCGCGGAACAGCTTGATCGAAGCGGTGAGCTTGCGTTCCGCTCCGGGCTCTTCTACTATCCCGGCTTCGAGCCGCCCGCATTCAAAGTGAACATCCGAGGCGCGGGAGGCGATCAGGTGCGGCTGTACCTGGAAGGGAACGAGCTGGGCACGATGGAGCGCTGGCGTGCGATGACGTCGGCCCACGAAGGGGCGGTGTATCTGCATCGAGGAAAGAGCTTCGTCGTCGCCGAGCTTGACCTGGAGCACGACCGAGCCGAAGTGGTGGCTCATGAGGTCAGCTACTACACCCAGAGCATCGTGCAGTCGGTCCTCGATGCCAAGTTGGCGTTCCGCGAGACTGCCCTCGGCAAGTGCAGCGCGGGCTTGTCGAGTGTGTCGGTCACGCAGATGGTCGTTGGCTACCGAAAGAAGTCGCTCGATGGAGATACCGTCTTGGCCACCGAACCACTCGACCTCCCTCCCGTCACCTACGACACCATCGGAGTACGCATCGACTTGCCCGAAATGGACGAGAAGCAGGACATGATTCGTCAGATCGGTGGCGTGCACGGAGTCGAGCATGCATTGATGGCCGTCGCACCGCTCCTCGCGGGCTGCGATCGATCGGACCTGGGGAGTGCCTGGTACACCGTCTATCACGACACGATGAAGCCGGCGGTGTTTATCTACGACACCACGCCAGGCGGAGTCGGGCTGTGCGAGAAGCTCTACGAGTCGCTTGGAGGTTGGACGAAAGCAGCTCTCCAGCTATTAACGAGTTGTCCATGCGTGGAAGGCTGCCCCGGCTGCCTGCTCAGCGCTCGCTGCGAGAGTAGCAACGAGGCGCTGCACAAGCAGTGGGCGATTACGCTCTTGAAGCAGTTGGCCTGAATAGGTTTCAAACAGGTTTGACAACCCATAAGAATCGCACGTCTCTACTTCGGAAAGCTCAGCAGAACCTTTCCATGTGCTAGCTTCGGCCAATCAATGCGCGAGCCTTTGAGGATATTTAAGCGCCACCTAGGGTCTGCGCCGGCTCCGTCGGCACTTTTCTGAATTCGCATCGAGATGTCGGAGAGGAAGTTGGTTCGCAGGACATCGTATCCGCCCTCCACTTTATCGATCAGAATTCCTAGTTCTCCCCTCTCTTGAAGCTTCGTTGCCTTGGTTGGCGAGTCCACGTTGAACCATTCCCAACAGAAGGTGTCTACGTCGTCGCGGGTCGCGGTCAATCCGAAGCCGACCACCTCAGCCACGCTCCTTTCCGGAAAGGACGCAAAATCAAGCTTGAAGTGCGAGCCGACCACGATGTTCTTTGAGACCAACTTGCCCATAGCACCATCACTCACTTCGACTTTCACGTCCTTTAAGGTCAGCCAGCGGTTGCCCTTGCCCAAGACCTTGCCCGCCCTGTCCTTGGCAACCCAGATGAGCCTTCCGATCCGAGCGTCTCGATTCTCCGTTGCGACATATACCTTCGGCTTTCCAACACCCTGCGGAGCGGCCAAAGTTACCGACGTTGCGATCAAGAGCGAGAGTGTCATGGCTCCATTATCCGCGAGTTGAAGTCAACCACGACTCATGGGTTCGGCAAGGCATTTATGCTGAACACACAGCCGCTATCTCTTTGAAGGCTGAGCTTTCGTGCTGCTCCTCTCAGGTCGCGCCCCGGTTCGCAGAGCGCAGTGCAGAGCCGTGGTGGAGAGGAAGCGCCGTCAGCAGCCATCCAGATGCTTTTGTGAACTTCATCCGACACGATCTGAGCCTTGGCCGGCACTCGGCTGATCGGATGCATGGACTGAATTAGATATCACCTTCTTTGTAGGTGGAGGTGAGCTCAGACAAGAAAACGGGGGCTTTCGCCCCCGGAATCTTCGAAGCTCACGCGCTGCGGCGTAACTGATGCGGTTCGAGATGAATAATGTTCTCGCTATGAGTGCTACTGTCCGTACAATATTCCGCCAGCTTACGCAACGCCCGTTCCGAGGTGGTGTCCAAACCGGTGGGACTCGTTATACACAAGCCCAACAGCGCGAACGCCTCTTCTTCGGTGAGCTTCAGGCCTCCAGATTGACTAGAGTTCATAGGCCCTCCTTGTGAGTGATGCACTCCTATGATAGACGCCATTCATATCGCAATAGAGCCAAAGACGCTAGTAAAAGTGCGGGGAAGCGTCGAAAAAAGTCAAAAAAACCACTGATCGTCAAACACGCTCACTGCGGCCCTGAGTCCATGTCACTCCCTCAGAATCGCCTTCGCCCCGTATACTGCTCCCAATGCCCAAGGGTGAGTACCTCCAATACGGCGGCCAGGCGATCATCGAAGGTGTGATGATGCGTTCGCCACGCTATTTTTCCGTGGCCTGCCGAGCGCCCAATGGCGAGATCGTCATCGAGACGGAGGCGATCGAGAAGACGTGGATCGGCAAGCAGCACTGGCTGAAGTATCCGTTTATGCGCGGCTCCCTTGCCCTGCTCGACGCGATGGCGCTTGGACTTCGGGCCATGAAGTTTGCGTCGAACGTGCAGCTCGACCCGAAGTATCTGCCGGAGGGGGAAACGCCCGATGCCAGCGCAAAGCCGCGGAACGCAGTCAAAGAGGCGAAGATCCAGGATGCCGCGATTGGCTTCACCATCGTCTTCAGCATCGCCTTCGGCCTGCTCCTGTTCAACTACGTGCCAAACCTAGTTGCCGAGTTGACGCAGCGCGCAGCTGGAAACACCAACGAGCGACAGATCAACTTCATCGCCGAGATCGTGAAGTTCGTGATCTTCATTGGCTACATCGCCGGTATCGGGCAGCTCAAAGACGTCAAGGAAGTCTTCAAGTATCACGGAGCTGAGCACAAGGCCATCAACACGCTCGAAGCCGAGAAGCCGCTCGTGTTCGAGGAATGCCTCAAGCAGACGCGGCTCCACCCCCGTTGCGGCACAAGCTTCGCGATGATCGTGTTGCTCGTGGGCCTTCTGGTGTTCACGTTTGTTCCTCGCTACCCGATCACCGGCCACAAAACGGCCTTTCCACTCATCGACGTAAGCGTCCGCTTCCTCATCGAGCTCGCAATCCTGCCACTCATTGCCGGCACGGCTTACGAGCTTCTCAGACTGGCAGGAAGATTCCGAAACCAAAAGGTTGTGAATCTGTTCTTCAAGCCAGGCATCTGGATGCAATATCTCACCACACGTGAGCCCGAGGAGGGTCAGATCGAAGTGGCGCTGGTCGCACTTAAGGCCGTCCTCGAGGCGGAAGAGAGCGACAAGGCTCCGGTCGAAGAAGAAGAAGTGAACGAGCTAGAATCGGCGCCGGTAGTGGTGCCATAAGCATCCTGTAGGTCGTATACCGGCTGCAAGAAGGTAAAAAGCAACAAGACAGCGTAGCAGCCATTCGGCAACGTCGCCGGGGCGCCCACAAGGCTCGTGGAGCAACGCCGAACATCGATCACACCATGAAAAGATTCGGCATTCTCACGGGCGGGGGAGACGTTCCCGGACTTAACGCATGCATCAAGGCAGCCGTGTACCACGCGGAAGAGGCGGGCCACGAAATGGTCGGCATCCGTCGGGGTTGGGGCGGCTTGCTCAACTACAACATCGACGACCCTTCCAGTGCCACCGAGTGGGCCGTGCCCTTGACGCGACAGAACACACGAACGATCGATCGTTACGGCGGCACGTTCTTGCACACGTCCAGAACAAACCCGGGGAAAGTCGCGCCCTCAAAGGTGCCAGAATTCCTGAAAGACCCATCGCATCCCGACGATGAAAGCGCCCGGCTCGACTTCACGCCGCACGTCTTAAAGGTGCTCGCACACCTCGGAATCGACGCACTCATCACGATCGGAGGCGACGACACCCTCAGCTACGCCCACCGCATCCACACCGAAGGCTTCCCGGTCATTGCGATTCCAAAGACGATGGACAATGACGTCTTCGGCACCGACTACTGTATCGGCTTCTCAACGGCAGTCACCCGAAGCGTCGATTTCATCACCAGCCTCAGAACCGCAACCGGATCGCACGAGCGGATTTGCGTGGTCGAGCTCTTCGGCCGAAACAGCGGCGAAACCTCACTGATTTCGGCTTATCTGGCCGGCGTCGACCGGGCGATCATCTCAGAAGTGCACTTCGATCCCGAGAAGCTGGCCCGTATGCTCGCCGATGACAAGAAGAAGAA